>CANFMY010000030.1 GCA_947448375.1 Comamonadaceae bacterium
CATCCAGACGCCGGCCTGGCAGGAGATCCAGGACGACCTGATGAAGTACGCTGGCGAGGCCGGCATCCCGCGCGACACCGCCTGGTCGCAGCTCACCGAGGCGCAGCAGCGTTGGGTGATCGAGGGCTCGCCGAGCTGGAACGGCAAGTGGAACCAGCAGTGGTACGGCATCAAGCGATTTTTTGAATACCTGGAGAGTAAGTCTTACAAGATGCACATCCGGGTGCTGCTGTCCAAGTACCGCAGCTACACGCCCTGTCAGGTCTGTGGGGGTGCTCGCCTCAACGCCGACAGCTTGCTGTGGCGCGTGGGCACGCGTGAACAGGCGGATGCGGTCCTCCCGCCCGCTGCGCGCTTCTTGCCCAAGGGCGTGGACTGGAGCCGCGCGCAACTGGAGTCGCTGCCGGGGTTGAGCCTGCATGACCTGATGCTCATGCCCATCGAGCGCTTGCGAAGCTTCTTTGACAGCATGCCCTTGCCGCAGGCCTCGGGCGCACCGGCCGAACAGGTGGCGCTGCAACTGCTGCTCGACGAAATCCGCACCCGGCTGCGCTACCTGTGCGATGTCGGCATTGGCTACTTGTCGCTCGACCGTCAAAGCCGCACCCTGAGTGGCGGCGAGGTGCAGCGCATCAACCTCACCACGGCGCTGGGCACCTCCCTGGTCAACACCTTGTTCGTGCTGGATGAGCCGAGCATTGGCCTGCATCCGCGCGACATGGCGCGCATCACCGAGGCGATGCACCGACTGCGAGACGCGGGCAACACCCTGGTGGTGGTGGAACATGACCCCGCGGTGATGCTGGCAGCCGATCGCGTGATCGACATGGGACCAGGACCGGGCGAGCGAGGTGGACAGATCGTGTTCGATGGCCCGGTGGAGTTGCTCAAGCAGGCCGACACCCTCACCGGGGCATACCTGGGCGCACGCAAGCAGGTGGGCATGGGGTTCAAGCGCGCCGTGACCGACGCGACGCCCCGGTTGGTGCTGGAAGGGGCGCGGGAACACAACCTGCGCAACCTGGCCATCGAGTTCCCGTTGCAGCGCCTGGTGTGTGTCACCGGCGTCAGTGGTTCCGGCAAGTCTTCCCTGATTCAGGACATTCTGGCGCCGGCGCTCATGCGCCACTTTGGTCACGCCACCGAAACGCCGGGTGCGCACGATCGCTTGCTGGGGGCTGACCACCTGAGCGAGGTGGTGTTTGTGGATCAATCCCCCATCGGCAAGACAGCGCGCTCCAACCCGGTGAGCTATGTGGGTGCGTGGGACGCCATTCGCGAACGTTTTGCCACCACGCCGCTGGCCAAGCAGCGGGGGTATACCGCGTCCAAATTCAGCTTCAACAGTGGCGATGGCCGTTGCCCGACCTGTGGAGGATCGGGCTTTGAGCACGTCGAGATGCAATTCCTGAGCGATGTGTATTTGCGTTGCCAGGACTGCGATGGTCAGCGTTACCGACCCGAGATTCTCGAGGTCAAGCTCGAAAAAACCCTGCAGGGTGCGTCGCGTCTGTTCAGCGTGGCCGATATCTTGTCGCTCACCGTCAGCGAAGCCGCGCAGTGGTTTGCCGACGATCGCGACGTGCTGCGAGCCCTGCAGCCGATCGTCGATGTGGGCCTGGAGTATGTCAAGCTCGGGCAACCCGTGCCCACCCTGAGCGGTGGTGAAGCCCAGCGCCTGAAGCTCGCCGGCTTCCTGGCGGCAGCGGCCAAGTCAGCGGTTGCCAGCCGCCAACCCCTTGCACGCAAGGGGACGTTGTTTCTTTTTGACGAGCCCACCACGGGCTTGCACTTTGACGATATCGCCAAACTCATGCGCGCCATGCGCCGCTTGCTCGAGGCGGGGCACTCGTTGATTGTCATCGAGCACAACCTGGATGTGATGCGCGCCAGCGACTGGCTGATCGATCTCGGGCCCGAGGGCGGCGAGGGCGGTGGCTGGCTGGTGGCCGAGGGTTCGCCCGAGGAGTTGCGCCAGCACCCCACCTCGCACACCGGCCGCGCCTTGCGTGAGTATGCGCAGGCGATGGGCGAAGCGCACGGGGTAGGCGAATTCGATCCGGTCACCTTGCAGCGTCTGACGGCGTCAACCGGCACGCCCGCGCATCACGCCACCTCACATGCGCGCGTTCAGGATGCCTTGCACGCGGCGCCGCCCGAGGCGATTCGCATCCTGAATGCCAAGGAGCACAACCTCAAGAACCTGAGTGTGGATGTGCCGCGTGGCAAGTTCAACGTGATCACGGGCGTGAGTGGTTCTGGCAAATCGACCCTGGCGTTTGACATCTTGTTCAATGAAGGCCAACGCCGCTATCTGGAAAGTCTGAATGCCTATGCGCGCAGCATCGTCCAGCCCGCTGGACGTCCCGAGGTGGATGCGGTGTATGGCATTCCGCCCACGGTCGCGATCGAGCAGCGGTTGTCGCGCGGCGGACGCAAGTCCACGGTGGGCACCACCACCGAGGTGTGGCACTTTTTGCGGCTGTTGTATGTGAAGCTCGGCACACAGCATTGCGTTCACGACGGGGCGGCGGTCCAGCCGCAATCGGCGGACATCATTGCGGCACAGTTGATGCGACAGTTCAAGGGGCAGCACATCGGCTTGCTGAGCCCGCTGGTCGTCAATCGCAAGGGCGTGTACACCGAGCTGGCCGACTGGGCGCGGCCGCGTGGGTACACCCACTTGCGGGTGGACGGCCAGTTTCTGCCGACCCAGGGCTTCCCGCGCATTGACCGGTTCAAGGAGCACACCATCGAATTGCCGGTGGCCAGCCTGGACATCATGCCGGAAAACGAATCGGCGCTGCGACAGTCCCTGGCACAGTCCCTGGAGCATGGCAAGGGGGTGGTGCATGTGCTGAGCCATCTCACCGGTTTGCGGGCCGCCATGATGGCAGGCAGCACCACAGTGAACATTGGGCGTCTGCAGGTGTATTCGACCAAGCGCGCCTGCCCGGTGTGTGCCACCTCCTATGTGGAGCTCGACCCACGGCTCTTCTCCTACAACAGCAAACACGGCTGGTGCCCGGACTGTGTGGGCACGGGGTTACGTCTTTCGCGCGAGCAGCGCAAACTGCTCGACGACTCGGTTCGCTCGGATGATCAAAAAGGACGCGAGCAGACCTTTGCTGAACCCGAGGTGGAAGATCTGGTGGATACCGCCTGCCCCACCTGCCAGGGCACGAGGCTGAACGAGACGGCACGCGCGGTGAAGTTTGCGGGCATCGGCATTGCCGACATTGCCCGCCAGAGTGTGCGCGATATCCGGCACTGGCTGGATGGGTTGCGTTTGACCGGCCGAGAGGCGGATATCGCGCGCGACTTGTTGCCTGAAATCCGCAGTCGGCTGGAGTTTCTGGACCAAGTGGGGTTGGGCTATCTGACGCTCGACCGCGGAGCGCCCACACTCAGCGGCGGCGAGGCCCAGCGCATCCGGCTGGCCGCGCAACTGGGGAGCAATCTGCAGGGCGTGTGCTATGTGCTGGACGAGCCGACCATCGGGTTGCATGCCCGCGACAACCAGATCCTGTTGAACGCCTTGCAGCAACTCAGCGACAAGGGCAACACCCTGGTGGTGGTGGAGCATGACGAGGACACGATTCGTCACGCCGACCACATCATCGACATCGGCCCGAGCGCCGGCAAGCGCGGCGGACGCTTGATTGCACAAGGCACGGTGGACGACGTGACCGCGCAATCCGAGTCGCAGACCGGACGGTATTTGCTGCACGCCATGCGACATCCGCAACAGGCGCGGCGCGCCATGTCATCCTCCGACCCAGCCCGCCCGGTCCTGGCTGTTCAGGGCGCGAGCTTGCACAACTTGCAGCAGGTGAGTGTGGATGTGCCGCTCAAGCGTCTGGTGGCCATCACCGGGGTGAGTGGTTCGGGCAAATCCACCCTGGCCCGGGACGTGTTGCTGGCCAATGTGCAGACCGCTGTGTCGGCACGTCGCACCCCCGCCTGGGTGGGGTGCCAGGGCTTGCTGGGCTGGCAACAGGTGGATCGTGTGCTCGAGGTGGACCAGACGCCCATTGGCAAGACGCCGCGCAGTTGTCCCGCCACCTACATCGGATTCTGGGACACCATCCGCAAGCTGTTTGCCGAAACCCTCGAAGCCAAG
Organism: Comamonadaceae bacterium; assembly: GCA_947448375.1. Lineage (GTDB taxonomy): Bacteria > Pseudomonadota > Gammaproteobacteria > Burkholderiales > Burkholderiaceae_C > Limnohabitans. Next base: position 4,124 of record CANFMY010000030.1, read on the forward strand.
GCGCGTGGCTATGGTCCGGGTCGTTTCAGCTTCAACACCGGCGAGGGGCGCTGCCCCTCGTGTGAAGGTCAGGGCATGCGCACCATCGAGATGAGCTTTTTGCCCGATGTGAAGGTGTTGTGCGAAACCTGCCATGGCGCACGCTTCAATGCGGAGACGCTGGCCGTGAGTTGGCGTGGCAAGAGCATTGGCGAGGTGCTGCAGATGGAGGTGGACGAGGCGGTGGAGTTCTTTGCCTCGATGCCCACCATCAGCCATCCGCTGCAACTGCTCAAAGATGTGGGACTGGGCTATCTCACCCTGGGGCAACCCTCGCCCACGCTGAGCGGCGGTGAGGCGCAACGCATCAAGCTGGTGACCGAACTCAGCAAAGTGCGCGACGACATTGGCCGACGTGGGCAGAAAGCGCCGCACACCCTCTACGTGCTCGATGAACCCACGGTGGGCTTGCACATGGCCGATGTGGACAAACTCATCAAGGTGCTGCACCGACTCGTCGACGGCGGCCACAGTGTGGTGGTGATCGAGCATGACCTGGATGTGATTGCTGAAGCCGACTGGATCATCGACCTCGGCCCCGAAGGCGGCAACGGCGGTGGGCGAGTGGTCGCAGCGGCAACGCCTGAAGAGGTGGTGCGGCTGGGCACGCACACGGGGCAGGCCCTCAAGCCGGTGTTGGCGCGCACCTGAGGTGCCGCCAGGCGGACTCAGGTCTGGCGCAACCGCTGAGCGACTTCTGAAAACCCCGCGCCGCGCTCGCTCGGGGTGATGTAGCGGGGCGGGTGTTCGAGTTGATCGGCGAAGCGTCGGATGTTGGCCACGCCAACGCTGTGTTGAAAACGCTGGAACATGACCTGGTCGTTGGTCGAGTCGCCCACATAGACCCAGCGATCGAGTTCTTGCGTGAGGTCGCGGCCCAGCAGTTCGCGTGCGATCCAGCAGGCACCGGAAAATTTGTCGTGCTGTCCAAACCAGCCATTGATGTGAATGCTGCTCACCGTGGCGGTCATGCCTTCGCTGTGCATGAGGCGAACCACGGTCTCGATGGCGGATGGGGGAAGGTGGACAAATTCGCTGTGGTCGATCGCGATGTCGGTTTCGCGTCCACCGCTGTCTTGCGAGCGGGTGGCACCCGGGATGTCTCGCTCGATGCGCGCCAGGATGGCTTGCATGCGCTGGAAGTTGGCCGCGCGCGTGTTCGCCTCCTGCGCATAGAGTTTGGTCAGCGTCCCAGACGAGGCTGGGCGATTCGAGGCGGCAGCGACGGAGTCTGACCCGGCCAAGCCGCGACCTGGCCCCACCAACGCCACCGCACCGTTTTCGGCCACGATGGCGTCGACCGGCCAGGATTGCGCAAAGGGTTCGCTCCACCCGACGGGTCGACCGGTGATGGGGATGACGTGCAAGCCTTGTGCTTTCAAATCCGCCAGCGCCTGTAGCGCGGGCGGCGTGATCCGGCCCTCGGTGGTCAGGGTGTCGTCAATGTCGGTGAAGACACCGACGATGCGCTGGCGCTCGGCGGCGGTCCAATCGTGCAAGGGCAGCGGCGAGAAGGCCATCGGTGGCTCAGCCAGCCGACCCCAGCGCCAAGCCTGCGTGCTCGCGCAGCGGATGGAAGTGGATCTTGGGGAAGCGCTCCTGCGCCAGCCGTACGTCGTAGGGCGAGGTGCACAAATACGCCAGGGTGTTGGCCGCATCCAGCGCCAGCCGCTGCGGGTAGGCGTGGGTGAACTCGCGCAGTTCCGCGGGCGTGTCCGCCGTGATCCAGCGTGCGCCGGTGTACTGGCTGCTTTCCAGTCGCACGTCACAGTCGTACTCGGTTTTCAGGCGGTGCTGCACCACTTCAAACTGCAGTTGACCGATGGCCCCCAGCAGCATGGCGCCGCCCATCTCGGGCTTGAACACCTGGATGGCCCCTTCTTCGCCCAGCTGCGCCAAACCGGTTTGGAGTTGCTTGGTGCGCAGCGGGTTCTTGAGGATCACCGTCATGAACAGCTCGGGCGCGAAAAAAGGCAGGCCGGTGTATTGCAACGATGCCCCATCGGTGATGGTGTCGCCCAGCTGCACGCCGCCGTGGGTGGTGAAACCAATGATGTCGCCCGCAAACGCTTCTTCCACCGCTTCACGACGCTGACTCAGGAAGGTCACGACCGAGGTGGGGCGCAGCTCCTTGCTGGTGCGTTGCACCTTGAGTTTCATGCCGGGCTTGTACTGGCCCGACGCCACGCGCACAAAAGCGATCCGGTCACGGTGTGACGGGTCCATGTTGGCCTGCACCTTGAACACCACCCCGGAGAACATGTCGTCCTCGGGCTGAATGGTCTTCTCGACGGCTTCTTTGTTGACGACCAGGGAGCTCTTGCGCGGGCGCGGCGACGGCGCCAGGTCGACCAGCGAGTCCAGCACCTCCATCACGCCGAAGTTGTTCACGCCCGAGCCAAAGAACACCGGTGTCTGGCGTCCAGCCAGAAAAGCCTCCGGGTCGAAGGCCGGCGAGGCGCCGGTGGCCAGCTCCATGCTGTCCATGGCGGTGGCCCACTCGTGGCCAAAACGCGCAGCGAGGGCGGTCTGCTCGGTCAGGGGGATGGCTTCGAAGTCTTGCGGGCGACGCTCGCTGCCGGACTCGAACACCGTCATGGCCTGGGTGCGCAGGTTGATGATGCCGCCAAACGACTTGCCCTGGCCCACGGGCCAGGTCATGGGCACGCAGGGCATGCCGAGTTCGCGCTCCACTTCGTCGAGGATGTCCAGCGGGTCACGCACCTCGCGGTCCATCTTGTTGACGAAGGTGATGATGGGCGTGTCACGTTGTCGGCAGACTTCGATCAGTCGGCGGGTCTGCGCTTCCACACCGTTGGCGGCATCGATCACCATCAGGGCGGAATCGACGGCGGTGAGCACGCGGTAGGTATCTTCGGAGAAGTCCTTGTGGCCGGGGGTGTCGAGCAGGTTGATGACGTGGTCGCGATACAGCATCTGCATGACCGAGGAAGCCACGGAAATGCCGCGCTGCTTTTCGATCTCCATCCAGTCGCTGGTGGCGTGGCGGCTGGCCTTGCGGGCCTTGACCGACCCGGCGATTTGGATCGCGCCCGAGAACAGCAGCAGCTTCTCGGTCAGCGTGGTTTTACCCGCATCGGGGTGGGAGATGATGGCAAAGGTGCGCCGACGGCGCACTTCTTCGAGAAGAGACGTCATGTGAAATTTCCGGGGAGGCTTGCATCATAGCCTCTGCGGCTGACGACAGCCGCGTCGAAAATCCCAATAGCGGTTGCACGGCGTGGACCAGCGCCTCGGCCTGCAGGGGCTTGTCCAGCAAAACGTCCAGGCCGGCGCGGTGACAAGCCAGCAGGTGATCCGGGGTGCGTTCGCTGCTCATGGCGACAGCGGGGACTTGGGGCCGAGGTCTTCCAAAGCGTGCTGGAAGGGCCTGATCCTGGAGCAATTCGAGGCCAAGCCCGTCGGGCAATTGCAAATCGAGCAGCATCAGGTCGTACGGGCGTTCAGCGAGGAAGGCGCGGGCCCAGCGCAGACTGTTGGCCTCTTCGACCACGCAGCCAGGCCAGGTATATTGAAAGATCACACGCGCGCACAACCGGTGCACGGAGTGGTCGTCGACCACGAGCAGTCGTGGGGCGAAGGAGGGGGCCATGGTGAAGTCCCGAAATGGAATTGACCCGCCATGACACCATTCCCCGCAGCGACCGGCAATCCTGTATTTTGGGTAGTTACCGCAAACTGGGTAAAATGTCGGGAACCGAGGAGCGCTGCAGCCTGCACCCCTTTCACACGCAGGCGAGGCTCGGATCTTTATCCAACTGCGCTCACCCACTGTCGACGTGAGGTGAGCTCCTCGGGGACTACCCAGTCGGGTCTTGCGTCACAGTGGTTCACTCAACGGAGCCGAACCATGAACGCTGTACTCAAACCTGTTACCCATGCCGACTATCTGGTCGCTGATATGTCCCTGGCTGCCTGGGGCCGCAAAGAAATCAAAATCGCCGAAACCGAGATGCCTGGCCTGATGGCCATTCGCGAGGAATTCGCGGCCAAGCAGCCCCTCAAGGGCGCACGCATCACCGGCTCGCTGCACATGACCATTCAAACGGCCGTGCTGATCGAGACCCTGCAAGCGCTGGGCGCGCAAGTCCGCTGGGCCTCCTGCAACATCTTTTCCACCCAGGACCATGCGGCCGCTGCCATTGCCGCCAACGGTACCCCGGTCTTTGCCATCAAGGGCGAGACACTGGAAGATTACTGGGACTACACCCACCGCATTTTCGACTTTGGCGCCAAGGGCACCCCGGGCGAAGGCCCCAACATGATCCTGGACGATGGCGGTGACGCCACCTTGCTGATGCACCTGGGCAAGCAGGCCGAGACGAACCCGGCTGTGCTGGCCAACCCGGGCAGCGATGAAGAGCGCATTCTGTTTGCCGCCATCAAGGCCAAGCTGGCGCAAGACAGCACCTGGTACAGCCGCAAGAGCGCCCAGATCATCGGCGTCACCGAGGAAACCACCACCGGGGTGCACCGCCTGAAGGAAATGTCGGCCAAGGGCTCGCTGATGTTCCGCGCCATCAACGTGAACGACTCGGTCACCAAGAGCAAGTTCGACAACCTGTACGGTTGCCGTGAATCGCTGGTGGACGGCATCAAGCGTGCCACCGACGTCATGATTGCTGGCAAGGTGGCCGTGGTCGCTGGTTACGGCGATGTTGGCAAGGGCTCTGCCCAGGCCCTGCGCGCCCTGAGCGCTCAGGTGTGGGTGACCGAGATCGACCCCATCAATGCCCTGCAAGCCGCGATGGAAGGTTACAAGATCGTCACCATGGAATACGCTGCCGACAAGGCCGACATTTTTGTCACCACCACCGGCAACCGCGACGTCATCACGTTTGAGCACATGGCCGCCATGAAGGATCAGTCCATCGTGTGCAACATTGGTCACTTTGACAACGAGATCCAGGTCGCCAAGCTGGAAGAGAAATGCCAGTGGGAAGAGATCAAGCCGCAGGTCGATCATGTGATCTTCCCCGACGGCAAGCGCATCATCTTGCTGGCCAAGGGCCGCCTGGTGAACCTGGGCTGCGGCACGGGCCATCCGAGCTTTGTGATGTCTTCGTCGTTTGCCAACCAGACCATCGCGCAGATCGAGTTGTTCTCGCATCCCGAAGGCTATGACGTGGGCAAGGTGTATGTGCTGCCCAAGCATCTGGACGAAAAAGTGGCGCGCCTGCACCTCAAGAAAGTGGGCGCCATGCTGACCGAGTTGTCGGACGACCAAGCCGCCTACATCGGCGTGCCCAAGCAAGGCCCGTACAAGCCGGATACCTACCGGTATTGATGCCTTTGACGTCGTCGTGTGTGTCGCGCAGTCCGTGATGCCCGCGATGACGTCTGCATCGAGGCGGGGAAGCCGCGCATGCGTGCAGACCAACTGTTGGTGGATCGTGGATTGGCCGCATCGCGCTCGCAGGCGCAGCGGCTGATCGCCTCGGGCGTGGCTTGGCGGCCCGGTGCTGTCTCGCCCTGGCAGCGCATCGCCAAAAATGGCGAGGAGTTGCCGAACCATGTGGAACTGCAACTGCTGGACGACGCCGAATCGCGTTATGTCTCCCGGGGCGGACTGAAGCTGGCGGGTGCGTTGCAGGTCAGCGGATGGCCGGTGGCAGGCTTGCGTTGCCTGGATGTCGGGCAAAGCACCGGTGGATTCACGGATTGCCTGTTGCAACAAGGCGCGTCGCAGGTGGTGGGGGTGGACGTCGGGCATGGTCAGCTGCACGAACGGTTGCGAGCTGATCCGCGCGTGGTCTGTCTTGAGCATTGCAATGCGCGCACGCTGGTGCCCGGTGACGAGCGCATGCCTGGGGCAGCACAGGGGTTCGATCTGATCGTGGGCGACTTGTCGTTCATTTCGCTCACCTTGATCCTGCCCGTGTTGATGCCATTCATGGCTGGGTCGGGACGATTGCTGTTGCTGGTCAAGCCGCAGTTTGAATTGCAACCGGCCGACATTGGCAAAGGGGGCCTGGTGCGAGACCCGGCCTCGTATGGGCGAGTCGAGACGCGCGTGCGGGAGGCTTGCGCCCAGTGGGGTCTAACCGTCGACGGTTATTGGGACAGCGTCATCACCGGTGGTGATGGCAATCGAGAATTTTGGTTGGGTGCGCACCGCGCGCACGCATGAGAAGCAGACAGGAGTGGCCATGAGCGCACAACCCGCACTGAGCATTGAATTTTTTCCGCCCAAGACCGAGGAGGGGGTGGCCAAACTGCGCGCAGTGCGCCAAGCCCTGTACGCGCTCAAGCCCGAGTTTTGTTCGGTGACTTTTGGGGCGGGCGGTTCCACGCAGTCTGGCACTTTTTCCACGGTGAAGGAGATTCTGGACGAAGGCGTGCCGGCGGCCTCGCATCTGTCTTGCATTGGTGCCACGCGTGAGAGCGTGCGTGCGCAACTGCTCGAACTGCGCGCCATGGGGGTGCAGCGCATCGTGGCCTTGCGGGGCGACTTGCCCAGCGGGTACGGTGCGGGTGGCGAGTTCCAATACGCCAGCGACCTGGTGGCTTTCATCCGCGCCGAAACCGGGCGCGATTTTCATCTGGAAGTGGCGGCGTATCCGGAGGTGCATCCGCAAGCCCGCTCCCCCGAAGCGGATGTGCGCGCTTATGCCACCAAGGTGAAAGCCGGGGCCGACTCGGCCATCACCCAGTATTTCTACAACTCCGACGCCTACTTTCGCTTTGTCGACGAGGCCTACAAACTCGGGGCTGACGTGCCGGTGGTGCCGGGCATCATGCCCATCACCAACTCGTCCCAACTGCTGCGCTTCTCCGACGCCAGCGGCGCCGAAATCCCGCGCTGGATTCGCCTGCGCCTGCAATCCTTCGGCGACGATACCGCGTCCATCAAAGCCTTCGGTCTCGATGTCGTGACCGATTTGTGCGATCAACTCCGTACCGCCGGCGTGCCCGCTTTGCATTTCTACAGCATGAACCAAAGCGTCGCGACACTGGCCATCTGCCGCAATCTGGGCCTCGTTTGATCGCAGGGTAAATTCGGGTTGGTTAATTGGGGTCAGATTCCAATTAACCGCCGCGCGAGTTGCTAGCAAAAAGAATTGGAATCTGACCCCAATTCCCCTGGCCCCGATGTCCCCCGCCGATCAGACCGCGCGTATTTCAGCGTTCGTCAAAGCTGACGACCAGGCGGGGCGTGAGGGGGCGTGACTGGCAGCTGAGCACGTAACCCTGCTGAACTTCGGCAGCGTCGAGCCCAAAATTCTTGTCCATGATGACGTCGCCTTCCAGCACTTTGCAGCGGCAGGTCACGCACACGCCGCCTTTGCAGGAGTAGGGCAGGTCCAATCCCTGGTTGAGGGCGACGTCCAGGATGTTCTCGTGGTCGTGCAATCCCATCTCGTGTTGCTTGCCATCCAGCACGACGGTCAGCCGCACCGGGGCGGTTTGCGCAGACTCGGTGGCGCGAGCGGTGGCCGTGCCACGTGGTGCGGCCGAGCCGGGGGTGACAAAGCGCTCGGTGCGGATGCGCTCAGCTGGCACGCCGGCTTGCACCAAGGCCTGCTCGGTGGCTTCGATCATGGCTTCGGGTCCACAGACGAACACCTCGTCCATGCTCTTGACGGGCAGCAGCGTGGCCACCAGCGCGCGCACCTTGTCACCGTCGATGCGGCCTTGGAGCAAATCCACTTCTTGCGCCTGGCGTGAGAGCACATGCACCAGCGTCAGGCGATCGGGGTACCGGTCTTTCAGGTCTTGCAAGGCTTCGTTGAACATCACGCTGTCCATGCGGCGATTGCCATACACCAAGGTGAACTTGGCGCCGGGTTGCTCCTCCAGCGTGGAGGCCACGATGGACAGAATGGGGGTGATGCCCGATCCAGACGCAAACCCCACCCGGTGCAAAGCCCGGGGACGCTGGATGACAAAGCGGCCATCGGGTGGCATCACCCGCAGCGTGTCGCCGACTTTGAGTTGCTGCGCGGCCCAGTTGGAAAACACCCCGCCTTCCACCGGGCGTATGCCCACTTGCAGTTCGCTACGAGCGCGCAACCGACTCCGCGTGGAGCAGATCGAGTAGCTGCGGCGAACGTCCTGCCCTTCGATGGTGGTGCGCAAGGTCAGGAATTGACCAGGCTCGAACGCGAAGGTCTCGCGCAGGGTGTCGGGCACCTGCAGGGTGACGGCAACCGAGCCGGCCGCTTCTTCATCAACGCGGCTGACGCGCAGGTCATGGAATCGTGGCGATGCGGACATGGTGAACCTGTGCAGAAAATTCAGTAGGGTTTGAAATAGTCGAACGGCTCCAGACAGCTCAGGCACTTGTACAGCGCTTTGCAGGCGGTTGAGCCAAAGTGCGAGACCTCGGTGGTGTGGGCCGAGCCACAAAGCGGGCAGGCCGGGCGATCCGCTGCAGTTCGCGCGGCCGAGCGCGGCGCAAACTGCACCACGTTCACGCCAGCCGAGGCACACCGCTCAGGCGGTGCAATGCCGTAGGCGCGCAGCTTGTCGCGTGCTGCATCGTTCATCCAGTCGGTGGTCCACGCCGGAGACAAGCGGGTGGTGACTCGCACGGGCACCCCCAGCGATTGCAGCGTGCTGCGCACATCGTCCTCGATCTGCCCCATGGCCGGGCAGCCGCTGTAGGTCGGGGTGATGATCACTTCCAACGCATCCCCGCGATGCACCACCTCGCGCACAATGCCCATGTCGCGCAAGGTGACCACCGGGATTTCCGGGTCGGTCAGCGTGTCCAGCATCTGCCAGGCACGCACGACCAGCGGGTCAAGGACGTTGTCAACGTGGGACATCATGCGATACACAGTTCAACTGAAGTTCAACGGACTCTGTGCGCGCAACGGGGTTCACCACTGGCCGTTCGGATGCGCGCGCGCCAGCGATTGCATCTCGGCCAGCAAATAGCCCAGATGTTCGGAGTGCACCCCGCTCTTGCCCTGCGGTACATAGCCCTCATCAGCGGGCTGCCGAACCGTGGCGTGTGACAGTCCCTCGGCCACGGTGCGCTGCCAGGCGGCGCGAATAGCGGTCATGTCCAGCCCTTGATCGGTCGCGGCAGTTTCCATTGGCGAGGCACTCCAGAATTCCAGGGTGTAGGCCCACAAATGGTCGACGGCCGCTTGCACGCGACGATGCGACTCCTCGGTACCGTCGCCCAACCGAATCAGCCAGTCCTGCGAATGACGCAAGTGGTAGCGGGTTTCTTTGAGCGAGCGCTCGGCAATGGCGGACAGTTCGCTATCCGCTGCATGCGACAAGCCGGACCACACCTCCACCATCAAGGCGCTGTAGAGAAAATTGCGCACCAGGGTGGTGGCGTAGTCTCGCTCGGCAACGGCATAGCCGACCAGTGGCCCGTGATGAGGCAACTCGAGCAAGGTGTAGTTTCTGAATTGCGGTACGTCACGGAAATACGCCAGGGTATCTTCCGTGCAGCCATCCCCGCGGCGCTCGGCGACGAGTTGATACAGCAAACGCGCCTGGCCAATCAGGTCCAGGCTGACGTTGGCCATGGCAATGTCTTCCTCCAGGATGGGACCATGGCCACACCATTCTGCGTTGCGCTGGCCCAGCACCACCGCGTTGTCGGCCAGGTGCAGCAGGTAGTCTTCCGGTGCCTTCACCAGGGTGACGCTCGCGCCCATCACATGTGCCCCACTTCGTCGGGCAACACGTAAAAGGTTGGGTGACGGTAAATCTTGCTGGCCGCCGGGTCAAACAACTCGCCCTTGTCGTCGGGTTCACTCGCGGTGATGGTGGACGAGGGCACGACCCAGATGCTCACGCCCTCTTGCCGGCGGGTGTAGACGTCGCGCGCCATTTGCAAGGCGTGTTGCGCATCGCTGGCGTGCAGGCTGCCGCAGTGCTTGTGCTCCAGGCCCTGCTTGCTGCGGACAAACACCTCCCACAAGGGCCATTCCTTGAGGGCGGGGGTGGCGGATGTGGTGCTCATGCGGCCTCCTGCCGTGTGCGTTGCGACTCTTTGCGGGCATGGGCCAAGGCGGCATCACGCAGCCATTGACCGTCGTTCCAGGCCTTGACCCGGGTGGCCAGGCGCTCCTTGTTGCAAGGACCGTTGCCGTTCACAGTGGCCCAGAACTCGTCCCAGTCGATGGCGCCGTAGTCGTAGTGCTGACGCGATTCGTTCCACTTCAGATCGGGGTCGGGCAGGGTCACGCCCAGCAACTCGGCTTGCGGCACGGTGGCATCGACAAATTTCTGCCGCAGTTCATCATTGCTGATGCGCTTGATACCCCAGCGCATGCCCTGCGCGCTGTTGGGGCTTTGATCGTCGGGCGGTCCAAACATGGCCAGGCACTTCCACCACCAGCGGTTGACCGCATCCTGCACCAGGGCGTGCTGCTCGGCAGTGCCCTTCATCATCGAGAGCAGGGCTTCGTAGCCCTGGCGCTGGTGGAACGACTCTTCCTTGCACACGCGCACCATGGCGCGCGCATAGGGTCCATACGAGCACCGGCACAGCGGAATCTGGTTCATGATGGCCGCGCCATCCACCAGCCAGCCGATCACGCCCACGTCGGCCCAGTTGAGCGTGGGGTAGTTGAAGATGGAGCTGTACTTGGCCTTGCCGCTGTGCAGCGCGGCCAGCATCTCGTCGCGGCTGGTGCCCAGGGTTTCGGCGGCGCTGTACAGATAGAGACCGTGTCCAGCCTCATCCTGCACCTTGGCGATCAGGATGGTCTTGCGCTTGAGCGAGGGGGCGCGGCTGATCCAGTTACCCTCGGGCAGCATGCCCACAATTTCGGAGTGTGCATGCTGGCTGATCTGGCGCACCAGCGTCTTGCGGTAGGCCTCGGGCATCCAGTCTTGCGGCTCGATGCGGCCATCGGCATCGATGCGGCGATCAAAGGCAGCCTGCAAGTCGGCTTGATCGGGCGCAGTGTGAGCCAGGCGCACCACGCTTTTGTCCTCCGGTGAAGGCGGCAAATCCAGGGCTTGGGTGTACATGCAATCTCCTTGGAAAGGCGCTCCGGTGCCGCTCCATGCGGGACCGTTCAGGACGCGCAGGGGCATCGAGAAGGCGCTATTTGAGGCAGAGTATAGCCAATTAACCGACCGATCGGTTGGTTAATTCTGCGGGTATTCCCCAGGCGGGCAACACCCCGCCCCCCGCGTGGCCGCATCAGGTTCAGGATGACAAGGGTGGGGGGGAGCGGCTAGACTGGGCACATGAAAGTACTCGACTCCATCGTGACCCAGGCAGCCAGCATCATGGCGGTGCGGCGTGACATCCATGCCCACCCCGAGCTGTGCTTCGAAGAAAACCGCACCGCCGATCTGGTGGCCAGCAAGCTCACCGAGTGGGGCATCCCCGTGCACCGCGGCCTGGGCACCACGGGTGTGGTGGGCATCTTGAAAAGTGGCACCAGCGATCGCGCCATCGCCTTGCGCGCCGACATGGACGCGTTGCCCATGCAGGAGTTCAACAGCTTTGAGCACGCCAGTCGCCACCCCGGCAAGATGCACGCCTGTGGTCACGACGGCCATGTGGCCATGCTTCTGGCCGCGGCCCAGCACCTGGCGCAGCACCGCAACTTCGACGGCACGGTGTATTTCGTCTTCCAGCCTGCAGAAGAAGGCGGTGGCGGTGCCCGCGAAATGATCAAGGACGGCTTGTTCGAGAAGTTTCCCGTGCAGGCCGTGTTCGGGGTGCACAACTGGCCCGGCATGCAGGTCGGACAGTTTTGTGTGAGCCCGGGTCCGGTCATGGCCTCGAGCAACGAGTTTCGCATCGTCATCCGCGGCAAGGGAGGCCATGCTGCCTTGCCCCACAACGGGATTGATCCTGTGCCCATCGCCTGCCAGATGGTGCAGGCGTTTCAAACCATCATCACCCGCAACAAAAAGCCGGTGGATGCCGGCGTGATTTCGGTGACCATGATTCATGCGGGTGAAGCCACCAACGTGATACCGGATTACTGCGAACTGCAGGGCACGGTGCGAACCTTCACCGGCGAGGTGCTGGACATGGTGGAACGTCGCATGCAGCAGATTGCCGAGCACCTGTGTGCCGCGCATGACGCCACCTGCGAATTCGAATTCCGCCGCAATTACCCCGCCACCTTCAACCATGCTGCGGAGACCGAGTTCTTGCGTGGCGTGATGGCCGAGTTGGTCGGGGCCGAGAATGTGAAGCCGCAGGAACCCACCATGGGAGCCGAAGACTTCTCCTACATGCTGCAAGCCGTGCCGGGGGCGTATGCCTTCATTGGCAATGGCGATGGGCAGCACCGCGAGACGGGTCATGCCGAGGGGCCGTGTGTGTTGCACAACCCCAGCTACGATTTCAATGACGATCTGATCCCCCTGGGCGGCACCTTGTGGGTCAAGGTGGTGGAGAAGTGGCTGGCCAAGGCCTGAGCGGGGTTTTAGGGGCGGTTTTCTAAACAAGCCGTTCCAGGCGGGCTACAGTCAGTGCTCAAAGCCTGATCAACAGGCCAACGAGGAGAACAGCATGGCCACGCCCAACCCCTTTCAATTTCAAATGCCCCCCGACATGGGCGACAACGTCAAGGCGCAAGCCCAGGAAATCTGGCTGGCCGGGTTGGGTGCTTTTTCCAAGGCCCAGCAAGAAGGCGGCAAGATGTTTCAGACGCTGGTCGGTGACGGCGTGACCATGCAGCGCAACGCGCAAAAGGCGGCCGAAGCCAAGATCGCCGAGGCCACCGAAAAAATGACCTCGATGGCCCAGCAATTCACCCAGCAGGCCTCCGTGCTGGGTCAGAAGGCCACCGGACAGTGGGACCGTCTCGAATCCATTTTTGAAGAGCGCGTGGCCAAGGCCCTGACCCGCATGGGCGTTCCGCAGGCCGAGGCACTCGCAGCCCTCGAAGCTCGTGTGGCGGCGCTAGAGGCTCAACTCAAGGCAGGCGGCAAGCCGCCCGGCAAGACAGCCACGAAGCCGGCGACCAAGTCTGGCACCCAAGTGGGTGGTCCCCAGGCTCGCACCCAGTCGGCCGCCAAGACATCGGCCTCCCGGACCGCGCGTTCATCCTCCACCGCCAAGACGGCGGCCAAAAAACCGGCCGCCAAGCGAAGCGGCGCTGCCACCCGCCAGCGCTGAGCTGGCCAGGCGGCAACGCCGCATGCATCCACCACGGCCAGGACGCGCCGTGGTCGTGGAGGTGAACTGACTCAGCGCTTGAATGCCACCACGTGTTGCTGTTGCACACCCAGGCCTTCGATGCCCAGCGCCATGGTGTCGCCGGCCTTGAGGAAGACAGGGGCGGGCTTGCCGTTTTTCTTGATGCCCATGCCCACGCCAGGAGGCGTGCCGGTGGTGATGACGTCACCCGGGTTCAGCGTCATGAACTGGCTCACATAGCTCACCAGCTTGGCCACACCAAAGATCATGGTCTTGGTGCTGCCGTCTTGCATGCGCTGGCCATTGTGGTCGAGCCACATGTGCAGTTTTTGCGGGTTGGGCACTTCGTCGCGCGTGACCATCCAGGGACCGATCGGACCGAAGGTGTCGCAACCCTTGCCCTTGTCCCAGCTGCCGCCGCGCTCGAGCTGGTATTCGCGCTCGCTCACGTCGTTGACCACGCAGTAACCTGCGACATAGTTCAGCGCGTCCTTTTGCGACACATAACGGGCCTCGGTGCCGATCACGATACCCAGCTCGACTTCCCAGTCGCTCTTGACCGAGCCCTTGGGCAGCATGACGTTGTCGTCCGGTCCCTGAATGCAGTTGTTGGCCTTCAGGAACACGATGGGTTCTTTGGGGATCGGCATGCCGGCTTCGGCTGCGTGGTCCGCATAGTTGAGGCCAATCGCCACGAACTTGCTGATGAAGCTGATCGGGCAGCCCATGCGGGGCTTGCCCTTGACCAGCGGCAGCTTGTCGGTCTTGAGCTTGCGCAGTTTGGCCAGGGCCTTGTCGCTGAGCTGATCGGGGCTGACGTCTTGGATGACCTTGCTGAGGTCGCGCAGCTGGCCTTGTGCATCGATCAGACCGGGTTTTTCCTGGCCGGGTTTGCCGTAGCGAACGAGTTTCATGGGTAGTTGCCTCTGGTTGTGTTGTGGAACGAATAAGAAGTGGTGGGATCTGACGGGTGATACGTGGGCTCAATACGTGGCGCGGCCACCCGAGAGATCAAACACGGCACCGGTCGAGAATGAACAATCCTCGGTGCACAGCCAGGTCACCATGGCAGCGACTTCCTCGGGTTGGCCAAAGCGCCCCATGGGAATCTTGCTCAGCATGAACTGGATGTGCTCAGGCGTCATTTGATCAAAGATTGCGGTCTTCACAGCCGCCGGCGTCACGCAGTTGACTCGAACCTCGGTGTCGGCGAGTTCTTTGCCGAGCGACTTGGTGAAACCGATGACCGCCGCCTTGCTGGTGCTGTAGGCGCTGGCATTGGGGTTGCCGTCCTTGCCGGCCACGGAGGCGATGTTGACGATGCGGCCGTAGTTGCGCTCGCGCATGTGCGGCGCCAACTCGCGGCAGCACAGGAACACGCCGTTGATGTTGACGTTCATCACCTGCTGCCAGGCGTCCACCGGGTAGTCCCACACCTTGGTGTTGGGGCCCGTAATGCCCGCGCAGCACACCAGTGCGTCAACCGGTGCAATGGCGATGGTCTGGCGTGTGGCCTGGGCCACGGAGTCGTGTTGGGACACATCGACCGGCACGCACGCGACGACAGCGCCCGGGTACTGCTGCTTGAGTTTCTCGGCGGCGGTGCCCATGCCGCCAATGTCACGGTCCCACAGGGTGACGCGTGCGCCGGAGGCGATCATGCGCTGGGCGATGGCAAAGCCCAGGCCTGTCGCGCCGCCTGTGATGACGCCGTGGCGCCCTGTCATGTCGAGTTGGTTCATGTCGTGTCTTTCAGATGGTCATGCCGCCGTCCACCATGAAGGCGTTGCCGGTGGCGAATTGTGACTCGTCCGAGGCCAGGTACACGATGATGGGCGCAATTTCGTGGGCCTGGGCCAGACGGCCCATGGGTTGACGGGCGACGAAGTTCTTGCGGGCCTCCACCGGGTCGGCGTAGCTGTTGATGCGGTCGCCCAGCGAGGGCGTGTCCACGGTGCCGGGACAGATGCAGTTGCAGCGGATGCCCTTGGCCACATAGTCGGCCGCCACGCTCTTGGTCAATCCGATGACGGCCGCCTTGCTGCTGCCGTAAATGAAGCGATTGGGCAGGCCGCGCACGCTCGAGCACACACTGGCCATGTTGATGATGCTGCCGCCGCCTTGGGCGAGCATGCGCGGTATGACCTGCTGGATCATCCAGAACTGCGAGCGCGCATTCAGATTGAACGCGAAATTCCAGTCGTCATCGGTGGCTTCCAGGATGGTGCCGTTGTGCACATAGCCGGCGCAGTTGAAAACGGCGTCGATACGCTCCATGGAGGCGATCTGTCGCGCGATGGCCGCCTTGTCCAGCACGTCGAGCACGGCCGTGCTGACGCGGGGGACGCCCTGGTAGGACTCGAGCAACGACGCCTTGACGTCGGTGGCGACCACCCGGGCGCCTTCAGCGGCCATGGCCAGGGCGGCGGCCTGGCCGATACCTTGACCAGCGGCGGTGACAAGAACGGTTTTGCCTTGGAGTCTCATGGGCGTGAAGTGTGTGAAGGGTTGAATGAGGTGAAACGGTGCGACAGCTCATGGGTGTGCCTAGGGGTTTGTTCGGATCGAACACGCCTTGACCCTGAGCCCGCACGCGTGGGATGATTCTGCAACTGGTCTGACCACTTGTCCAATTCGCGTTATCCCTGATACCCCTTCCCCATCTGCTTTTCCATGCCCTTGCAAACCGTCGAGCCGCAGCGCCTGTACCGGCAAATTGCCGATCAGTTGCGCTCGCTCGTGGCGGCGGGGGAGTTCGAGGTGGGGCACCGATTGCCGGCCGAACGTGACCTCGCCGTGCAACTCGGGGTGAGCCGTCCCTCGGTGCGCGAAGCGCTGATTGCGCTGGAGGTGGAAGGCGTCATCGAGGTGCGCACCGGCTCCGGCATTTATGTCCGCGCCGTCTCCGCAGATGCCGGCAAAGGCCGTGCAGGTCACCTGGCCGACACCCCGCATGCCGACGATGCCGCCCCGCTCGATTGGGGGCCGCTCGAAGTCATTCACGCCCGCGGGCTGATCGAACCTGACACAGCGGCCCTGGCAGCCCAGCGGGCCACGCGTGCCGATGTCATGGCCATCGCCGCGAGCTTGCGGCACATGCAGCAACAGGCACGGCGCGGTGAGGTGCCCCGTGAAGGCGATGAGGCCTTTCATCTCGCCATTGCCCGCGCCAGTGGTAACGGGGTGTTGCTGGATACCTTGCAGCGGTACTGGCACGCCCGGCACGGTCCTTTGTTCGAGCGGCTGGGCGATTATTTCGAAGGCCCGGAGTCCTGGCAGATCGCCGTGGCCGAGCACGAAGCGGTGCTGGCCGCCATCAAAGCCCGGGACCCGCGGCAAGCCCGTCAAGCCATGCAACGCCACATGCGACTGGCACTGAGACGATACAGCGCCAATTGGCGCTGACACGCTGGCCCATCCTTTCACCACAACCACCACTCACTTACCACCCAGGAGACAACCATGACCAAACGACTCAGCCTCAAATTGCTGGCCAGTGCCGGCGCGTTGGCCCTCGCCGCCGCGGGCCTGTTGGGCAGCGCTGCTGTGCACGCCCAGCAAAAACTCAAGTGGGCGCACGTGTACGAAACCTCCGAGCCTTATCACAAGTGGTCGGTGTGGGCCGCCGAGGAAATCAAGAAGCGCTCCAACGGCAAATTCGATATTCAGGTGTTCCCGGCCTCCACGCTGGGCAAGGAAACCGACATCAACCAGGGCCTCACCCTGGGAACCGTGGACATGATCATCAGTGGCACCTCGTTTGCCGCGCGCGCGTATCCCCGCCTGGGCATTGCCTACTACCCGTTCATCTTCCGCGATGGCGACCACCTGATTGCCTACTCCAAGAGCCCCGTGTTCCAGGACATGGTCAACGAGTTCCGCGCCAAGACCGGCATCCAGATCACGGCCTACACCTACTACGGTGCCCGTCACACATCGGCACAAAAGACCTTCACCAACTGCGAGGGCGTGAAGGGATTGAAGATTCGCGTGCCTGACGTGCCGGCGTACACCGCCACCTGGCAGGCTTGCGGCGCCAACCCAACGCCGATTGCCTTTGCCGAGGTGTATCTGGCCCTGCAAAACGGTACCGTCGATGCGCAGGAAAACCCGCTGACCACCATCGAGGCGAAAAAGTTCTACGAAGTGCAAAAGGCCATCATGCTCACCGGCCACATCGTCGACGGATTGACCACGCAAGTGGCGCCGCACGTGTGGAACCGCCTGAGCGAAGCAGAACGCAAGCTGTTCATGGATGTGACGCGCGAAGCCGCGGACAAGTCAACGGCGGACATCAAGAAGCGTGAGGTCGAACTTGTGGCCGAGTTCAAGAAAAAAGGTTTGCAGGTGGTCGAGGTTGATCGCAAGAGCTTTCAGGACACGGTGCTGAAGAACAAGCCTCTCGAGTCGCTGGGCTTCACCCGCGCCGACTTCGACAAGATCCAGGCTGCCAAGTAACTCGTCACGGTGGACTGCACATGAACAACACGCGCCACGATCCCGCCGACATCGACCAGATGCCTGCCGTCATGGGGGAGGACGGTCAATTCCATGCGGTGGATGACGAGGTCGACTTGTCTGACACCACGCCTGAAGCCTGGGTGGCGGTGTTGTTCTTCTGGGCTTTGGGGCTGACGGTGTTCTACCAGTTCTTCACCCGCTACGCCCTCAACAACTCGGCCGCCTGGACGGAAGAGATTGCCCGCTACCTGTTGATTGCCACGGTGTTCACCGGGGCGGCGATCGGTGTGGGCAAGAACAACCACATCCAGGTGGACTTTTTTTATCGCTATATGCCTGCCGCCATGAGTCGCATCATGGCGACGCTGGTGGATGCGATGCGCGTGGCCTTTTTCGGCGCGGCCACCGTGCTGACCTGGCAGATGATGGACAAGCTGGGCAGTTACAAAATGACCATCATCGATTTACCCATGAATCTCGTGTATGGGGTGTGCATGGCGGGTTTTGCCGCCATGTGCTTGCGTTCGATGTGGGTGGCACGGGTGCACTGGCGTCGCGGCTACAGCGTGCTCGAGCGACCCGAGTCGAGCATGCAGGATCGCGATTGAGGGTCTTGCTCCCTTGAACTGACGTCCTAACCCTTTTCAATTTTGCGGACCTTCACATGCTCAAGATTCTGTTTTTGTTTTTGATGAGCGGGGGCATTCCTGTGGCCATTGCCATGGCCGGCTCGGCGCTGCTCTATCTGTTGCTGGTGCCGAGTTCGCCGCCCTTTGTGGTGATTCACCGCATGGTGTCCGGCATTGACAGCTTTCCGTTGTTGGCAGTGCCCTTCTTCATCCTGGCGGGCAACCTGATGAACAACGCCGGCATCACCAACCGCATTTACAACTACGCGCTGTCGTTGGTGGGCTGGCTCAAAGGCGGCTTGGGCCATGTGAACGTGGTGGGCTCGGTGGTGTTTGCCGGCATGAGCGGCACGGCCATTGCCGATGCAGCGGGTCTGGGCACCATTGAAATCAAGGCCATGAAAGACCATGGTTACGACACGGAGTTCGCGGTGGGAGGGACCGCCGCATCGGCCACCTTGGGCCCCATCATCCCG
>CANFMY010000031.1 GCA_947448375.1 Comamonadaceae bacterium
GATTCTGGTGCCCGCGCTGTTTGCCACCTTCCCCTATGCCCCGCCGGCCACCTTGCTGGGAACGAACAAGTCCGCAGCGGTATGGGGCTCGTCCTTCTCCGCATGGCGCTACAGCCGGCATGTGACCATGGTCTGGCGCACGGTGTTGGTAGCCGCGGCCCTCACCTTCATCGGCGCGTGTCTCGGCGCCTGGACCGTCACCCAGGTCTCGCCCGCTGTGTTGCGCCGAGCACTGCCCTTCGTGTTACTGGCCTTGCTGATCTACACCCTGGCGCGCAAGGATCTGGGGCGCGAACACGCGCCCCGTTGGCCAGCGCGGCAGGAACTGATGCTGATGTCGGGCATGGGGCTGGTGGTGGGGTTTTACGACGGCTTCTTCGGTCCCGGTGCCGGCAGTTTCTTTGTGTTCTTTCTGGTGCGCGTGCTGGGTTACGACTTCCTGCATGCCTCCGCAGGCGCCAAACTGCTCAACACGGCCAGCAACTCGGCGGCCTTGCTGGCCTTCACCTGGACCGGCCATGTGTGGTGGCATCTGGCCTTGCCGCTGGCGGTGGCCAACATCCTGGGCAGTTGGCTGGGCACGCGCATGGCGCTGCGTCACGGTTCAGGCTTTGTGCGCAACGTGTTTCTGGTGGTGGTGGGCACCCTCATCCTCAAAACCGGCTACGACGGGTTTGGGCGTTGACTCTGGCCGAGCGTTGGAGTCCCAACGCCCGTTCGTCACGCGTCAGCGTTGACTGAGGCGGTCTGGTAACGCAATGGTCGAGGCCACTCGCGGCGTTCCGATCGGTCGCGTGGCCTGACCGCGCTGCACGGCCGCGACGTCTTCTTCGGACGGGTATTGCCCCATCAGCAGATAGTCGAACACACGACGCGCAATGGGGGCCGCGTTTTGTGCGCCAAAGCCCGCGTTCTCGACCACCATGGCCAGCACCACCTTGGGCGACTCGGCCGGGGCATACGCCATGAACAACGCATGGTCGCGCATGCGCTCATCAATGCGCGACGCGTTGTATTTTTCGTTCTGTCGCACGGTGAACACCTGCGCCGTCCCGGTTTTCCCTGCACTTGTGTACGGCGCACCCGCAAAACTTGAAGCGGACGTCCCCTCCAGATTCACGCCCACCAGAGCACGCTGAATTTCCTGCACATGCTCAGGCTTGAGCGACACCTGCGTCACCGGTTGATCCGCCACCGGCGTGCGCTGCTTGCTCACCACATCGACCACTTCGCGCACCAGGTGCGGTCGCATTTGCCGCCCCTGGTTGACCAGCGTGGCCGTGGCCTGCGCGATTTGCAACATGGTGAAGTTGTTGTACCCCTGCCCAATGCCCAGCGAGATGGTCTCGCCCGAATACCAGCGCTGTTGCTCCGGCTTGCGGTAGGCGGTGCGCTTCCATTCGGTGGAAGGCAGGATGCCACGAGCCTCCCCGATCAGGTCAATGCCCGTGGGCCGCCCAAAGCCCAACAGGTTCATCTGCTCGTAAATGAGATCGACGCCCATGTCGCGCGCCAGCAGGTAGTAATAGGTATCGCACGACTCGACAATCGAGCGGTACATGTCCACCATGCCGTGCCCGCCCTCCTTGTCGTCACGGAAACGGTGATTGCCAAACATGAAATAGCCGGGATCGGCAAACACCTGCTGCGGCGTGCGCTTGCCCGACGAGAGCGCGGCCAGCGCCATGAAGGGCTTGTAGGTCGATCCCGGCGGATACGTACCACGCAAGGCCCGGTTGAGCAGTGGCTTGTCGGGCGACTCATTGAGCGCCTGCCAATTCTCCTGATCAATCCCTTCGACAAAGAGGTTGGGGTCGAAAGTGGGCTTGCTCACAAACGCCAGCACCTCGCCCGTGTTGGGGTCCATGGCCACCAGCGCTCCGCGGCGTTGGCCATACAAATCCTCCACCAGCTTTTGCAAGCGAATATCCACGGACAGCACCACCGTGTGCCCCGGCACGGCGGCCATGCTGCTGAGGCGGCGCACGGCTCGACCCCCGGCAGAGGTTTCCATTTCGTGCACGCCCGTGGTGCCGTGCAGTTCGCGTTCGTAGCGCTGCTCGATACCGAGCTTGCCGATGTAGTCGGTGCCGCGGTAGTTGGCCTCGTCATCGGAATCTTCCAGCCGCTCCTTTTCCGCCTGGTTGATGCGGCCGATGTAGCCAATCACATGGCTGGCCAGGTCTCCCATCGGATAGCTGCGAAACAGTCGCGCGCGAATCTCGACACCGGGAAAGCGAAACTGCTGCGCGGTGAAGCGCGCCACTTCATGATCCGTCAAGCGGGTGCGCAGCGGCACCGACTCGAAGCTGCGGGACTCTTCGCGCAATTTCTTGAAGCGGCGACGATCCCGCGCCTGCACCTCGATCACCTCGGCGAGCTGATCAATCACCTGCTCGAGGGGTTCGGCGAGTTTGGAGGGCGTGATCTCCAGCGTGTAGGCCGAGTAATTGCTGGCCAGCACCACGCCATGGCGATCCAGGATGATGCCCCGATTGGGCACGATGGGGACCACCGCCGTGCGGTTGCTCTCGGCCTGCTCGTACAGGTCATCGTATCGCCACCACTGCAGATAGCCCAGTCGCAACACCAGCAACGAAAAGGCAATGAGCACCAGGAGCGTGGCTGCCAGCACCCGGGCGCGAAACCGAACCAGGTCCGCCTCGACGTCACGCAGGGCTTTCATAGCGGCCGGTTGGCGTCAGGGTCCGGTGCGCGTCGCTGTGGCGCCAGCAGCACGATACTCACCAGCGGCCACAGCAGCGCTTCCAACACCGGCGCGAGCAACAAACTCCAGCCAGGGAAGTCGGCGCCCGAGCCGATGCGCAGCAGCAACGACAAGGCATGGGCGGCTGCAAACAGTGGCAGCACTTGCAAGGCTTGCGAAGGCACGGTGAACCACAGCAAGCGGCGGTGAATCATGGTGGCGAGAAACCCCAGCACGGTGTAGGACAGCGCGGTCTGTCCCAACAGTCCGGCCTGATGCACGTCCACCACCAGCCCCAGAAAGAAAGCCCAACCAATGCCAATGCGCATCGGTTGGTGCACGCACCAGAACACCAGCACCAGGGCCAGCACATCCGGCACCCAGGGAGCGTTGCCACCCCAGCCCATGCCTTGCAGCATGTTGAATAACAACGCGACGAACAGACTGAACACCACGAAGGAGGTTTTGGCTGGCAACAGCAACGGTTGCCCACGCGGCATGATCATCGGCGTGCTCCCTTGCGGTCGATCGGGCGCGGGCGCTCGAGCTCCGGTCGCGCGGGCATGTCACCGCCCACCGGCTCGAGCAACAGCACGTGCCGCACCCCTTGCGCCTGCGCCAAGGGTTCTGCCAGCACACGGGCAAACATGGAGCCCGCGCGTCGCTCCACCCTGGCCACCTTGGCCACCTGCAAGCCCGGCGGATACACACCATCGATGCCACTGGTGGTGAGCACGTCCCCCTCTTCAATGTCGGCATTGGTCGCCAGATAGCGCAACTCGAGTTGAGGTGCACCCAAAAATTCGCCATAGGCCACGCCCCGCACGCCAGTGCGTGTGTTGAGCACCGAAATGGCCTGCTCGCGATCGGTGAGCAAGGTCACCTCGCTCAGCAGTGGATAGACGCGGGTGACCTGACCCAGCACCCCTTGCTCGTCCATCACCGGCGCGCTCAAGCGCACGCCCTGTGTGGAGCCTTTGTTGACGATCAGCTTGCGTGAGTAAGGGTCGGCCGCCTCATACAGCACTTCGCCCGCCTGGGTGGAGACCGGCAACCGATCGCGCAGGTTCAGCAGCCCGCGCAAGCGCTGGTTCTCCAGCGTCAATTGTTCGACTTGCGAGGCGCGTACCGCCTGGCCCAGCAACTGCTCGCGCACCACTTTCACTTCCTGCTGCGCTGCATCGCGCAACTGCAAGGATTCGCCCATCAGGCCGCCCCAGACCACCGGTCGCATGGCCAGCCATTGCACGGGGTACAGCACCACGGACAGCGCCGAGCGCAAGGGCTGGGTCAACTGCCAGCGCACGTCTGCCACCATGAGCAACAGGCCCAGAGCGCCAAAGACCATCAGCTTGGTCAGTGCCGAGGGACCTTGCTTGAAAAACGGCGGAGGCGAACGATCAAGGGTTCCAAGTGGCATGGGGCTTCAAGCAGATCAGGGGCGTGAGGTCATGCCAGGGAAAGGGCCATCGCGGCCCGCGTCACTCGCTGGTGAAGATCGAGCCCAGGCGCTCCATGCGCTCGAGGGCCAGGCCACAACCGCGCACCACACAGGTCAGCGGGTCTTCGGCCACCAGCACCGGCAGGCCGGTTTCCTCGGCCAGCAAGCGGTCGAGGTCGCGCAACAGGGCGCCGCCCCCGGTGAGCATCATGCCGCGCTCGGCAATGTCGGCTCCCAGTTCGGGGGGCGTTTGTTCGAGTGCGTTCTTGACGGCGGAGACGATGTTGTTGAGCGGGTCCGTCAAAGCTTCCAGGATCTCGTTGGACGAGATGGTGAAGGAGCGCGGCACACCTTCGGAGAGGTTGCGCCCCTTGACTTCCATCTCCTTGACTTCGGAGCCGGGGAAGGCTGAGCCAATGCTCTTCTTGATGGCTTCTGCGGTCGGCTCGCCAATCAGCATGCCGTAGTTGCGGCGAATGTAGTTGATGATGGCCTCGTCAAACTTGTCGCCACCGACACGCACGCTGCCCTTGTACACCATGCCGCCCAGGGAAATCACGCCCACCTCGGTGGTGCCGCCACCGATGTCGACCACCATCGAACCACTGGCGTCGCTGACCGGCAGGCCAGCGCCGATGGCAGCGGCCATGGGCTCTTCGATCAGGTACACCTCCGAGGCGCCGGCACCCAGGGCCGATTCACGAATGGCGCGACGCTCGACCTGGGTGGAGCCGCAGGGCACACAGATGATGATGCGCGGGCTGGGCTTGAGCACCGAGCGCGGATGCACCATCTTGATGAACTGCTTGAGCATTTGCTCGGTCACGGTGAAGTCGGCAATCACGCCGTCCTTCATGGGGCGAATCGCTTCGATGTTGCCTGGCACCTTGCCCAGCATGGCCTTGGCTTCGTGGCCCACGGCCTGGATGGTTTTCTTGCCTTGCGGGCCGCCCTCATGACGGATCGAGACCACGGACGGCTCGTCCAGCAAAATGCCCTTGCCCCGAACATAAATCAGGGTGTTGGCGGTGCCCAGGTCAATGGCCAGATCGGTGGAGAAATACCGACGAAAAGCTCCAAACATACAGTCCTCTCAGGACCCCACGCGACAGGCAAGCGGGGTCCGGCATCGATCAAAGTCGAGGGGCGACGGCAGACAGCACACAGCGCTCGATCGCCCCGTCAAATGGCAGTGCCCCAAGGGGGTGAGGCAAAGGCGAGATAATACCCGATCACCAGTCTCCAACCCGTTCCTACAGGGGGTACCTCCCTTGTTTTGGGGGCCTCATCACCATGTCTTTGCAACCCGACGACATTCGCCGTATCGCTTCGCTGGCCCGGTTATCGCTCACTTCCGAGCAAAGTGAGCGCATGCTTGGCCAAATCAATGGATTTTTCGACCTGGTCGAGCAGATGCGCGCCGTGGACACCCAGGGCATCGAGCCCCTGGCCCACCCCGTGGCGGCCATGCAGGACATTGCCCTGCGGCTGCGCGACGACCTCGCCAGCGAACCCAACAACCGCGAAGCCAACCAGCGCAGCGCGCCGGCCGTGGAGCAAGGCCTCTTCCTGGTGCCCCGGGTGATCGAGTAAACCATGAGCGACTTGCACCACCTGAGCCTGGCCGAGATGGCCCGACAACTGCGCGAGCGCCGCCTGGGAGCGGTCGAGACCGCCGCCCATTTCCAACAGCGCGCTGCCCGGCACCTGGCCGGCCCCCATGCCGACGCTGACAACACCGGCGCCTTTCTGGCCGTGGACGCCGAGGTCACCCAGGCCCAGGCCCAGGCCGCCCAGGCTCGCCTGGATGCCGGCCAGGGCGGCCTGCTCGAAGGCGTCCCCATCGCCCACAAAGACATCTTCGTCACCCGCGACTTCCCCACCACGGCGGGGTCGCGCATGCTCAAAGGGTATCGCTCGCCGTTTGACGCCACCGTGGTGAGCCGGCTGTCGCAGGCCGGCATGGTGTCGCTGGGCAAACTCAATTGCGACGAATTCGCCATGGGCTCGGCCAACGAGAACTCCGCCTACGGTATCGCGCGCAACCCCTGGGATCTGCAGCGCGTGCCAGGTGGCTCCTCCGGCGGCAGTGCAGCCGCGGTGGCGGCAGGCTTGACGCCGGCCGCCACCGGCACCGACACCGGCGGCTCGATCCGCCAACCGGCCAGCTTTTGCGGCATCACCGGCATCAAGCCAACCTATGGTCGTGCGTCTCGCTACGGCATGATCGCTTATGCCTCGAGCCTGGACCAGGCCGGCCCCATGGCGCGCAGCGCCGAGGACTGCGCCCTGTTGTTGTCCGCGCTGTGCGGGCCCGACCCGGACCGCGACTCGACCTCGCTCGATGTGCCCGCCGAAGATTTCAGCCTGCGTCTGAACGACTCGCTGCAAGGACTGCGCATTGGACTTCCCGCGCAGTTCTGGGGCGATGGCCTGGCCGACGATGTGCGCGCGGCCCTGGACCAGGCCCTGGCCGAGTTGAAGAAACTGGGGGCCGTGGTGGTTCCCGTGGAACTGCCGCGCACCGAGCTGTCCATTCCGGTGTACTACATCCTGGCGCCCGCCGAAGCATCGAGCAACCTGAGCCGTTTTGATGGCGTGAAGTTCGGCCACCGTGCGGCCAACCCGGTGGACTTGCTCGACATGTACCGCCGCACCCGCAGCGAAGGGTTTGGCGAGGAAGTGCAACGCCGCATCATGGTCGGCACCTATGTGCTCTCGCACGGTTACTACGACGCGTATTACCTGCAGGCACAAAAAATTCGCCGCATGATTGCCAACGATTTCCAGCAAGCGTTCACACAGTGCGACGTCATTGCGGGTCCGGTGGCGCCCACGGTGGCGTGGGCCCTGGGTGAAAAATCCGCTGACCCGCTGTCCAGTTACCTGGCCGACATCTACACGTTGCCCGCCTCGCTCGCCGGGCTGCCTGGCATGAGTGTGCCCAGCGGATTTGGCGCGCACGGCATGCCGGTGGGCTTGCAGCTCATCGGCAACTACTTGCAGGAGTCCCGCTTGCTGAATGTTGCCCATCAGTTGCAGCGTCAGACCGACTGGCATCAACAACGCCCCGCACTGGCATCGAAGGAGGCCGCATGAGCACGCGTCTCGTCCAGGGCTATGAAGTGGTGATCGGTTTCGAGACCCACGCCCAGCTCTCCACCCAGAGCAAGATTTTCAGCCGTGCGCCCACCGCCTTCGGTGCCGAGCCCAACACCCAGGCCTGCCCGGTGGATCTGGCCTTGCCGGGCACCTTGCCGGTGATGAACCGCGGCGCCGTCGAGCGCGCCATCCGCTTCGGTCTGGCCGTCGGTGCGCACGTGGCCGAACGCAGCGTGTTTGCGCGCAAGAATTATTTCTACCCCGACCTGCCCAAGGGCTACCAGATCAGCCAGTTCGAGATCCCGGTGGTGCAAGGGGGCACGGTGCAGTTCTACCTGGGCGACGAGCTCAAGACCGTGCACCTGGTGCGTGCCCACCTCGAGGAAGACGCGGGCAAATCGTTGCACGAAGACTTCGTGGGCATGAGTGGCATCGACCTCAACCGCGCCGGCACCCCGCTGCTGGAAATCGTCACCGAGCCGGACATACGCTCCAGCGACGAGGCTGTGGCCTACGCCAAGGAACTGCACAAGATCGTGACCTGGATCGGCATTTGCGATGGCAACATGCAGGAGGGATCGTTCCGTTGTGACGCCAACGTCTCGGTGCGCAAGCCCGGTCAGCCGCTGGGCACTCGCCGCGAGATCAAGAACCTCAACAGTTTCAAGTTCATGCAGCAGGCCATCGACTACGAGGTGCGCTGGCAGATCGAGCAGATCGAGGACGGTCATGCGATTGAACAGGCCACCGTGCTGTTTGACCCCGACACCGGCGAGACGCGCGCCATGCGCACCAAGGAAGACGCGGCCGACTACCGTTACTTCCCTGACCCCGACCTGCCCCCGCTGGTGATTGCCCGTGACTGGGTCGAGGACGTGCGCGCGCACATGAACGAGTTGCCGCGCGTGATGGCGGCGCGCTTTGTCGCGCAATACGGCTTGCCTGAATATGACGCCACCACCCTCACCCAAAGCCAGGCCATGGCAGCCTACTTCGAAGCCGTGGTGCAGGCCTGCCAGCAACCCAAGCTGGCCAGCAACTGGATCATGGGTGAAGTCTCCCGGCGTCTGAACAGTGGCGAGTTGGCGCTGGCGCAGTTGCCGGTGAGCGCCGAGCAACTGGGCGCGCTGATCACCCGCATTGGCGACAGCACCTTGTCGAACAACGCGGGCAAGCAGGTGTTCGACGCCATGTGGAATGGTGAAGCCGCGGCGGGCCAGTCGGCACTCGCGCAAGTCGACTCGCTGATTGACGCCAAAGGCCTCAAGCAGATGAACGACAGCTCGGCCCTGGAGGCCATCGTCGATGGGGTGCTGGCCACCAACGCCGACAACGTGGCGCAATACAAGGCCGGCAAGGACAAAGCCTTCAATGCGCTGGTGGGCCAGGTGATGAAGGCCAGCAAAGGCAAGGCCAACCCGCAACAGGTCAACGCTGTGCTCAAAGCCCGACTGGGCTGAGCATCGCCCACCCCCCTCAGGCCGTCCCATGACCGTGCTTCGTGACTGGACTCGACGCGCGGCCCTGGGCTGGTGGGATGCGGTGCGGCTGGCCACCGCAGTGGGACTGGTCCTGTGTCTGAGTCTGTTTGTCTTTCGCCTCTACCAGCTGGCCAGTGTCTGGCCCAGGCCCGGCGATGATCTGTGGGCCGAGTTGCCCCGCGCACTGCTGATGGGGTTGCGCTTTGATGCCAAGGCGGCCGCTGTGGCGGCCTTTGTGCTGTGGCCGCTGCTGTGTGTGCGTGGCCTGGTGCGTCGCACCGTGGTGGGCCTGTGGGTGGGCGCCTTTGGCGTGCTCGCCGTCACCAATTATTTTTACTACCAGTTCTACAAAACGCCGATTGACAGCGTGATCTTCGGCCTGGTGGACGACGACACCACCTCCGTGCTGCTCACCATCCTGCTGGATTTCCCCTTGTTGCACATCGCCGTGTTGTTGGCCGTCACGCTGCTGGTCATGGCCTGGCCGGTTCGCTGGCTGATGCAGCACCTGACACCGGCGGCGCACAGCCGCACACACCCGCTCACGGCTGTCGGTCTGTCGCTGTTGTGCCTGGTGATGTGGGTGATGGCCGGCAAAGGCACGCTCAAAGGCATGGCGCTGCAACTCGACAACGTGACCGCCACCAGCAAGCCGGTCCTCAACCACACCATCCCCAATGGAGTGATGTCGCTGTACTTTGCCTGGAATGCCTACAAGGACTCGTCCGATGTGGGCGACGACCGCACCGGGCTGCGTGCGCTGGGGTTCGAGAGTCCACACCAAGCCGCGCAGGTTTTAGGTGCGACGGGGTTGGCGGATGACGCGGCGATCGCACGCTGGCTGGTGCGCGAGGGCGCAGGACACCCGCGCGGTCAGCACCTGGTCTTCGTGCAAATGGAATCCTGGAGCGCCGAACCCTTGATGTACCAGTCCCCGCAACTGGATGTGGCCGGGTCGCTCGCCCCGGTGATGGCGCAAGCCTGGCATTTCCGCAACTTCGATGCGGCGCATGTGGGCACGCACCCGGCGCTGGAAACCTTGCTGCTGGGGACCCCCATCACGCCGATCACCACCGGCCAGTACCGGCACATTCCGTTTGACTGGAGCATTGCGCATGTGCTCAAACGCGCCGGTTATGACACGCTCTTTGTCACCTCCGGCCACACCGGGTGGCGCGAGCTCAACCGCGTCTTGCCCACCCAGGGGTTTGACGAGGTGGTCGATGCCGCCACCCTGCGCGCCCACTATGGCGCGGACGAAGGTGGCTTGTGGGGCGTGTGGGACGAATATTTGTTTCGCTACATCACCGAGCGCTTGCAGGACCCGGCACGCAAACGCCCGTTGTTTGTGTATGCCATGCCCACCACGCACCATCCGCCGTACGAGTTGCCCGCCCACTACCGCGCGCCGGACTACCAGTTGCGCGACTGGCCCGGGGACCGTTCGGACGAATCGCTCATCCCGAGCCTGAAAACCTACCGCTATGCCAATGAGCAACTCGCAGCGTTTGTGCAGGCGATCCAACAGGGCCCCGTGGGCACACAGGCCCTCATCGCCGCCACGGGTGACCACACCATGCGCACCACGGGTCCCGTCACCACGCCGGCGCGTCGTGTGTTGCAGCACCGAGTGCCCTTCATGGTGTGGGGTGCAGGACCGTTGGCGTGCCGCGAATCGCTGGATGCGCCGGCCAGCCACCTGGACATCTTCCCCACGCTGCTGCCCTTGCTCGGCGTGGAGCACGGGTATTTGCAAACCGGCCGCAACCTGATGCAATGTGACCCGCCCGGCGGCGGATGGTCCGGGCATCCTCCCGCCAGTTCGATCTCCACTTCCAAGGCCACCTCCGTGTCGCCTCACCTGCCACCGGCCATGGCCTTGTCCATGCTGGGCGGTGTGCGCACGGCTCAAGCCATCTGGCAGGTGGGGCAACCCAACAGCCTGGGGTGCGTCAATGCGCAAGGGCAGGTGTCAGACACCTGCCAGTGGTCTGACACCCTGGACCAACAAGCGCGCGCGCGCCTGGGGCTGCTCGACTGGCAGGTACGCCGCCATCTGAACCTCGCCACGCGCAATGCGCCTCCCGCTGGCGCGGTGGCCACGGCTGCGCGCTGAACATCAGGCCACGCCGTAGCGTTCGCGGTAAGCCTGCACGCGCGCCAGGTGCGGTGCCATCTCCGCCCCCTGGTGGTGTTGCAAATAGGCCAGCAAGTCCGCCAGCGAGGCGATCGCGCACACCTGCATGCCCAGTTGCGAGCGCACATACTGCACCGCGCTGTAGGGCACATCGACCACCTGGTCGCCTCGGGGCTCGGTGGCCATTTCCTGGCGGTCCAGGGCAATCGCCACCGCGTGTGCCGTGGCCCCCGCCTGTCGGATGAGCTCGATGGATTCACGCACCGCCGTGCCCGCACTCATGACGTCGTCCACGATGAGTACCCGACCCTGGAGCGGCGCGCCCACCAGCGAGCCACCCTCGCCATGGTCCTTGGCTTCCTTGCGGTTGTAGGCAAACGGCACATTGCGCCCCAGACGGGCCAGCTCAATTGCCACGGCTGCCCCCAGGGGAATGCCTTTGTAGGCCGGGCCAAAGATCATATCGAACTCGATGCCGCTTTCGATGATGCGCTGCGCATAGCACTGCGCCAGGCGCCCGAGCTTGGCACCATCGTCAAACAAGCCGGCGTTGAAAAAATAGGGTGACAAGCGGCCGGCCTTGGTTTTGAACTCGCCAAAGCGCAGCACGCCGCAATCGAGCGAGAATTGCACAAATTCCTGTGCCAGTGCGTCCTGCGCTTTTACGATCTGTGTCATGGCTTCTTCCTTGTTCAAACTCACCAGTCTCAACCTCAACGGCATTCGCTCCGCCGCCACCAAAGGCGTGGAGGCCTGGATCGAGCGCAGCGCCCCGGATTGTATTTGCGTGCAGGAGGTGAAAGCGCAGGCCGCCGACGTCGCCGGCAAGTTCGAGACGCTGGCCGGTCTGCCCGGACGCTTCCACTTCGCCGAGAAAAAAGGCTACTCGGGGGTGGGCATCTACTCGCGACGGGAGCCGTCTGATGTGATCATCGGGTTTGGCTCGTCCGAATTCGACCTGGAGGGGCGCTACATCGAACTGCGCTTCGACACCGCCCGGCGCAAGCGCTCCATCATCAGCTGCTATTTCCCCAGTGGTTCCTCGGGCCCCGAGCGGCAGGAGGCCAAGTTTCGTTTTCTCGACCTGATGGAGCCGCATCTGGTGTCGCTCAAGGCCGAACGCGAATTCGTTCTGTGTGGCGACGTCAACATCGCGCACCAGGAAATCGACTTGAAGAACTGGCGCAGCAATCAGAAAAACAGCGGCTTTCTGCCCGAAGAGCGCGCCTGGATGACCACCCTGCTGAACGAACGGGGACTGGTCGATGTGTACCGCCACCTCCACCCCGACACCACGGACACCTGCTACACCTGGTGGAGCAACCGCGGACAGGCGTATGCCAACAATGTGGGGTGGCGTCTGGATTACCACCTCGCCACACCGCAACTGGCCCAGACCGCGCGCGAGGTGAGCATCTACAAGGATCAGAAATTTTCAGACCACGCGCCGGTCACGGTGGGCTACGACATGGCCTGGTGATTGCGCAGGCTGATCGGTCGCACCCAGGTCAGCAGGGCCTGCGGGTCAGCCAACCACACGGCATCACGGCTCGGTCGTGGCGCTGCAGCACGAGCGACAGCAGGGATTTTTGCAGGACGATGGGGGTTGAGGTCGCATGGCGTCCCAGTATGATGAATCCCTCTGCATGGGCTGCTTCTCGATCTGGCCTCATCGCCGATTTCACTCACCAGGAGACACCATGAACCGCCCGCTCCCCCAGCGCAACTCGCTCGTGTTCAGTCACATGGGCTTTTACGTGACCGACCTGGAACGCATGGCCCGCTTTTACCAGGATGTCCTGTGTTTTTTCGAGACCGACCGCGGCGATCTCGGCACGGTGAAGCTGGTCTTCCTCAGCCGTGACCCCGAAGAGCATCACCAGATCGTGCTGGCCACTGGACGCCCCGCCGACTTGCGCTTCAGCATCATCAATCAAATATCGTTGCGCGTGCCGGATCTGGCCACGCTGCGCGAGGTGCACCACCGCGTGAGCGCCGATCCGGATGTCACCGAACTGGTGTGCGCCTCCCATGGCAACGCCGTGTCGATCTACTTCCGCGACCCCGAAGGCAACCGCATGGAAATCTTCGTGGACATGCCCTGGTACTGCGAGCAACCCCTGCGCGAGCCCATCGACCTGAGCCAGAGCGACGAGCAGGTGATGGCCGCCGCGGAGGCACTGGCCCGCAGCCGCCCCCGATTTCGAAGCCGCGCCGAGTGGGTGTCCGATATGGAGCGGCTGATGGGTTACCGGGGTTGAACCCGCCCCGGGTCAACACGCCCCACGTCAGCAAGAGGCCCGGCATCGCCACCGCGTCGACACCTTTTTCGAGACCACCATGCTGCACTACCAAACCGTCCCCGTCACCCCCTTCCAGCAAAACTGCTCCATCGTCTGGTGTGATGTCACCCATCAAGCGGCCGTCATCGACCCGGGCGGCGATCTCGAGGTGATCCTCGATGCGGCGCATCAGCTGGGGGTGACGCTCGAGCAGATCTGGATCACCCACGCCCACATCGACCACGCCGGCGCCACCGCCGAGCTGGCCGAGCATTTGCAGTTGCCCATCATCGGGCCGCATGAAGGCGATCAGTTCTGGATCGACGGACTGGCCCAGGCCGCCGCGATGTATGGCCTCCCCCCCGCCAGGCCTTTCACACCCACCCGCTGGTTGCACGACGGCGATACGGTGAGTCTGGGTGAGCACACCTTGCAGGTGCGCCATTGCCCGGGTCACACGCCGGGTCATGTGGTGTTTTATTCGCCCGAGATGCAGCGCGCCTTCGTGGGCGATGTGCTGTTTGCCGGCAGCATCGGTCGCACCGATTTCCCCCAAGGCGACCACGATGCGCTGATTCACAGCATCACGCAGCGCCTGTGGCCCATGGGCAATGACACGGTGTTCATTCCCGGGCACGGACCCGAGAGCACGTTCGGGCGTGAACGGCGCAGCAATCCCTACGTGGGCGGCACTTGAGACGACACTTGAGACGACACCTGAGACGGCGCTCAGTTGCGCGCGCGCTCGAAGAGCGGCATCACCTTGGGCAGGTTCGTTTCAATCTCGTGAATGCGAGTGGTCCCCGACGGGTGCGTGCTCAGCCACTGGGGCGGTGCGTTCTTGTTGGCAGCACTCATCTTCTCCCACAGGGTCACGCCTGACCTCGGGTCAAAGCCGGCGCGAGCGGCCAGCTCCATGCCGACCAGATCGGCCTCGGTCTCGTCCTCGCGACTGAACTTCAAGCTGAGCAGGTTGGCACCCTCGCGTGCCACGAAGTCGGTCACACGCGGATCAATTCCGAAAATGCCCGCCACCACCGCACCGCCCAGACGTGTGAGCCCCTGGGTGGCGGCACTCTTGCCCATGCGCTCGCGTGCATGCTCGCGCAAAGCGTGCGCCACTTCATGGCCCATCACCATGGCGACTTCGTCGTCGGTGAGTTCCAGTTGTTTGAGAATGCCCGAAAAGAAGGCGATCTTGCCCCCGGGCATGCAAAACGCGTTGATCTGGTTGGAGCCAATCAGGTTGACCTCCCACTTCCACTCCCGCGCACGCGGGTTCCAGTCGTAGCTGTGGGGGACGATGCGCCGAGCAATCTCGCGCAAGCGCACCACCTGCGGATGGTTGTCGGGGCCCAGGGCATTTTTGCTCGAGGCCTGTTGCAGCATCTGGCGGTATTGCTGCAGGGCCGATTGCTCGACCTCGGTGGCGGGCACCAGCTTGGCGAAGGCGGATTCCTTGCCCACCTCCACGCCCTCGCGCGCCCAGGCCCCTGAACCCGCCAGGCCCAGACCCGCCGCACACCCGGCACAGTGATGGAGAAAACGTCGCTTGCTGAGGTAGGTGTCGTTCATAGCCGTCAAAATGGAGGTCATGAACGATACCTCAAGTCAGCCCGCCTTCACCAGCCCCGCACCCCACGGGGGTCGCAGCTGGGCCGATGCCTGGCGGGTGTACCGCTCCGCTGCGGCGCTGCGCATGCTGGGCCTGGGGTTTGCCGCCGGCTTGCCCTTGCTGCTGGTGCTGGGCACGCTCAGTTTTCGCTTGCGTGAGGCCGGGGTCGAGCGCGCCACCATCGGATTCCTCAGCTGGGTCGGGTTGGCGTATGCCTTCAAATGGGTCTGGGCACCCCTGGTGGATCGGTTATCCCTGCCGTGGCTCACCCCGCGACTGGGCCAGCGCCGCAGCTGGTTGCTGGTGGCGCAAGGTGCGGTGATCGTCGGCTTGGTGGGCATGGCAGGGTCCGACCCCCGCGACGCCCTGGGAGCCCTGGTGGCCTGGGCGGTGCTGGTGGCCTTTGGCTCGGCCACGCAGGATATCGCGCTGGATGCCTACCGCATCGAGTCCGCCGATGTCGATGCGCAAGCCGCCCTGGCCGCCACCTACCAGACCGGGTACCGGCTGGCCATGATCTGGGCCGGGGCCGGGGCTTTGTGGGTGACGGCGCGTGCCGAAGTCATCGACGCGAGTGGCTACCAGCAAGAGGCCTGGCAGCTCTCGTACCTGATGATGGCCGCCTCCATGCTGCTGGGACCGCTGGTGGTGCTGTGCTCGCCCGAGCCGCAACAGCGTGAGCTGCCCGCCGCACGCAACCTGCGCGAGTGGCTGCAAGGCGCGCTGGTCGAGCCCTTTGCGGAATTTGTCGGGCGCTACCGCTGGCAGGCCGTGCTCATCCTGGGCCTCATTGCCGTGTACCGCATCAGCGATGTGGTGATGGGCATCATGGCCAATCCGTTTTATGTGGACATGGGTTACAGCAAGGACGAGGTGGCCGCGGTCAGCAAGGTGTTCGGCGTGGTGATGACGCTGGTGGGCGCCTTTATTGGCGGTGTGCTGTCGGTGCGTCTGGGCGTGATGCGCGTGCTGATGCTGGGCGCCGTGCTGAGCGCTGCCAGCAACCTGTTGTTTGCCTGGCTGGGCACACGCGGGCACGACCTGCAGGCCTTGATCTGGGTGGTGTCGGCCGACAACCTGGCGGGTGGGCTGGCCTCGAGCGCGTTCATTGCCTACCTCTCGGGTCTCACCCAGGTGCGCTATTCGGCCACGCAGTACGCCTTGTTCAGTTCGATGATGCTGCTGTTGCCCAAGTGGCTGGCCGGCTTCTCGGGTGTGGTGGTGGACAGCGTGGGCTACTCCACGTTCTTCATCGGGACCGCCTTGCTGGGCGTGCCCGTGCTGCTGCTGGTGGCACTGGCTGCTCGAGTGCGCTGAGCTGCTCCTTGAGCAGCCCCTTTTGCACTTTGCCCAGCGCGGTCCTGGGCAAGGCCTCACGCCGCACCACATCGCGCGGGTGCTTGTAACGCGCCAGCCGCTCCCGCACCAGTGCCAGGAGGTCGTCGTCACTGGCCTCCTGACCTTCACGCAGCGTCACCACCGCCACCACGCGCTCGCCCCAACGCGCGTCGGGCATGCCCACCACCGCACACTCGGCCACGGCAGGGTGCTGGGCCAGCAGGGTTTCGATCTCGGCCGAGTAGATGTTCTCGCCGCCCGAGATGATCATGTCCTTGCTGCGTCCCACGATGGTCCAGCAACCCGCCTCATCCACCTGCGCCACATCGCCGCTGTGAAACCAGCCCTGCGCATCCAGCGCGGGTTGCTCGGGCCAGTAATGTCGCACCAGTGCTGGCCCGCGCAGCCACACCTCACCCTCGTGCGGTGCTGCGCCCTCGAGCGGCCCCAGACACGCCTCGACGCCGTGAACCGGCCAACCGCAGGCGCCTTGCAGCATGCGCGGCGCATCGGCCACCAGCGCAATCGAAAACGGCCCGGTCTCGGTGGCGCCATACACATTGCCCAGCGGCACACCGCGGTCCAGAAAGGTGCGCACCAGGGTCTCAGGCAAATGGCTGGAACCGGCCATGACACACCGCAAGGAACTCAAGTCGGCGGTCGACCACAGCGGGTGTTCCAGCAGGGCCTTCATCACAGCAGGCACCACCACGGTCAGGCCGATGCGTTCTTGCTCAATGGTTTGCAACATGGCCTGCGGATCAAACCGGGCTTGCAGCGTCACTTGCGCCCCCACGCCCAGGGCGGGCAGGGTCTGAATGCACAAGCCGCCCACATGAAAGAGCGGCAACACCGTGAGCACATGGTCTTGCGGGGTGAGCGCCATGGCCTGACCGGCAGCCTGCAGATTGGCGATCAGGTTGGCCTGGGTGTGCACAGCCGCGCGCGGTGCGCCGGTGGTGCCGGAGGTGTAGACCAGCAAGAGCGGGCGCAGGTCGCCGGCCCAGCCTGACGACAGGGATGCGGTTTGTGCACACGCCGCCTGCGCATCAACCGGATCAACCGCATCGCCGTGCGGCTCGACCGGCGTGGCCCCGGCTGCCAGCCGGCCCGTCTCTCGGGTAACGGGCGCACACAAAGTGTCGAGCGAACAAACCGCGACCTGATGGCGTGCCGCCAGCGCACACGCGGGCTCGCACCACCCCGCATCGTGCAACACCAGACAGGGCTGGCAGTCGGCCATCAACTGATCCCACTCTGCCCTCGCCAATCGATAGTTCAGTGGTGCCAGAATTCCTCCCAGCCGGGCCAGGGCCAGCAACAGCACCAACATCTCCCAGGCATTGAAGGACAGACAGGCCACCCGATCGCCAGGGCGCACGCCGCGTTCACGCAGTCGCTCAACGACCTGCTGGACACTCGCGGCCAATTCGGCATAACTCAAGCGATGACCCGCCTGCGCGAGCGCCGTGCGCGCGGGGCGCTCATGCGCATGACGCAGCACCCACTCGTCGAGTCGCAAGGGGCGGGCGGGTGTCGAGCAGAATGTGTCAGCCATGGGCGGATTTTCGCGCAGCCGTGGCGTTTTCAAAACTTCCCCCTTTCAAGGGCGGGAGGCTGGCTCTACACTCGTGGCATGAATCCGTTGCTCATGATCGAAGACGATGTCCGGCTGTCGCAGATGGTGGCCGACTACCTGACCCAGTCGGGCTATTGCGTGGAACAAGCCGGCAGCGCGCAACACGGATTGGAGCGTTTGCAATCCGACCCGGCCCCGGCCCTGGTCATTCTCGACCTGATGTTGCCGGATCTCGATGGACTGGAAGTGTGCCGTCGCATCCGCCAGTTACCCGGCGAGGAAGCCCACACACCCGTGCTGATGCTCACCGCCAAGGGCGACCCGATGGACCGGGTGCTGGGCCTGGAAATCGGCGCCGACGACTACCTCGCCAAACCCTTTGAGCCGCGCGAACTGCTGGCGCGCATCCGCGCCATTCAACGGCGCCAGGAAATTGCGCGCGGTCGCGTCGGGGCTCCCAGCGCACCCGTGATGCGATTTGGCTCGCTCGAGATCGATCGGGATGCTCGCCGTGTGTTGGTCCATGGCCAACCGTGCGAGCTCACCTCGTATCAATTTGATTTGCTCGCCGTGATGGCCGAACGCGCCGGGCGCGTGCTCACCCGCGAACAAATCATGGAGGCGGTGCGCGGGCGCGAACTCGAGGCCTTTGACCGCTCGATCGATGTGCACGTGGGACGCATCCGTGCCGCCATCGAGCACGATGTCAAGGACCCCAAGCGCATCCTCACGGTGCGCGGTGTCGGTTACGTGTTTGCACGCCAGCAACACTGAGGAGTTCTGATGCGCAAACCCCTGGGCATGCGCCTGCACACCCGCTTGTGGCTGGCCGCGGTGCTGGCTTTCGCCATCTTCACCTTGCTGGTGAGTTGGGTGGTGCGTCAGACCACCGAGCCCCCCTTGCGCTCCGTGGTCGTGCGCAACCCGCAGGGCGACATCATCGGTTCAGGTCAGGCTCGCTATCGACCGGCGGATGTGCTGCCCGACGAGGTCCGTCCCCCCTTGCCCGGCCTGGAGCATGTGCCCTATGGCAAGTTTGGTCCGGGACCCGAGTTCATTGCGCAACTGGACGACGGGCAAATTTTGCACATTCACATGCCGCGCGCGGCCCGCACTTTCTGGACCCGCCCCCCCAACGGTTTCCTCTGGTCCCTCTCGCTGGTGGCGCTGGCCATGGCCTTGGCCACCTACCCCATCACGCGACGGCTGACGCGACGGCTGGAAGCCTTGCAGCAAGGCGTGCACGCCTGGGGCCAGGGCAATCTGGCGGTTCGGGTGCCCGAGCAGGGGCAAGACGAAGTGGCTTTTCTGGCGCGGCAGTTCAACCAGACCGCCCGCCAGATCGAGGCCTTGGTGCAATCGCACAAATCGCTGTTGGCCAACGCTTCGCACGAGTTGCGCACTCCGCTCACCCGCATCCGCATGGGTCTGGAGTTGATGGCCACCCAACCCACGCCCGCGATGCGCGATCAAATTGCTAAAAGCATCAACGAGGTGGATCAGTTGCTGGAGGAAATTCTGCTGGCGAGCCGGCTGGACTCCCCCGAGGCAGACCTGGGCAGCCTGGAGGTGGTGGACCTGGTCGGACTGGCCGCTGAGGAGTGCTCGCGCGTGTCGGCCCAGGTGCACGTGCGGTCCGCGCCCGACGCGCTGCACATCACCGGCCATGCGCGCCTGCTTCGCCGCTTGCTGCGTAACCTGCTGGACAACGCCCGTCATTACGGGCCCGACGCGGGCGAGTTGGACGTAGAGCTCGAACGGCCCTCGCCCGACCAGGTGGTGTTGAGCGTCAACGACCGCGGACCCGGTATTGCGCCCCAATACCTTGACCAGGTGTTTTCCCCCTTCTTCCGCTTGCCCGGGTCCGCCGACGGTGGGGTGGGGCTGGGATTGGCCCTGGTACGTTCCATCGCCGCGCGCCATCAGGGCCGGGTCTGGTGCGAAAACCGACCCGACGGTGGGGCCCGCTTTGTGGTGGAGTTGCCCGTCAGCACACAGCCCGGCAACGCCGGAGTCGGCTGACCCGTGCGTGCAGCGCCTCAGGAAGCGGGTCTGCCCGCCCGTGTGGGTGGCTCGGACAACGCGTGCAGGACCCGCTGCGCAGAAATGTCCTGCAGACAGCGCAAGTGACCCAAGGGACATTCACGCTTGAAGCACGGCGCGCACGCGAGCGGGGGCTGGTACTGGGGGTCCCATTTGAGCCAGATGACCTGTGCCTGGGGACTCAGGGGAGGCGTGTGCTCGGGGCTGGAGGAGCCAAACACCGCCACTTGCGGCACGTCGAGCGCAGCGGCCACGTGCATCAAACCCGAATCGTTGCTCACCATCCGATGCGCACTGGCAATCAAGGCGAACGCCTGAGCCAGCGAGGTCTGACCCGCGAGGTTCAACAAGCGACCACGGGTCTTGCCCGCTTGAGCCAGCGCGACGATGTCTGCGCACACCTCGCGCTCTTTGGCCGAACCCAGCAACACCACATCCTGCGTCACAGCAGCCGCCAGTTCGGCAAAGTGCGCAACCGGCCAGCGCTTGGCGGGGCCGTACTCGGCGCCGGGGGCCATGACCACATGGCCTTGCGCCTGCAGACCGTGGGCTTGCAGCGCGGCGTGTTGTTGGTCAGCCGACACGTGCAGGCGGGGGCGCAGCGTGTCTTGTGTTGGACGGGCAGAAGATCCCGATAAGCCTGACGAGCCAGAACGGCCCGGACGGGAAGTGCCGTCAGGCGCCGCCGAGGGACCGCGCGACGGCTCGCCCACCGAGGCCAGGTCGGCGTAAAACGCCACCATGGAAGGGCGGTGGTCCCGGGACGGGTTGCGCAGGCGATGGGTCAGCAAGCCCAGCCGCCCCTCGCCCCAATAGCCCATTCGCATCGGGATGCCTGCCATCCAGGGCAGCAGAGCGCTTTTAAGTGAGTTGGGGCACACATAGGCGCGGTCGTAGTGACCACGCCAGGACCTCCCCAGGGCTCGGCGCTCAGCCCATTGCAAAGCCCCGTGCCGAAACGGCAACTCGATCACCTCCGCCACGCCAGCCATGGCACGGTAGACAGGGGCCACCCAGGGCAGAGCCGCGACGCTGACGCGCTCGCCACGGGCACTCAGCCGAGCCAGCAAGGGTTCGGTCATGACGGCGTCGCCAATCCACTGGGGGGCGATCACCAGCGAGCGGGGGCCCGCCATGGAGATGGACAACGCGGTCAGTGCGCGGCGATGTGTTCGCCGGCCTTGAGTCGGTACACCGTGCCGCAATAGGGGCAACGGGCCTCACCCGTGGTGGCGACATCGAGGAACACCTTGGGGTGGCTGCTCCACAGCGCCATCTGGGCTTGCGGGTTGGGGCAGAACGTGCCGCCGTGACCGTTGAGGTCCTGGGCACGCAATTCGACGACTTGAGTCATGGCGAGGCTCCGGGTTCAGACCTTGGTCAGCCAGTGCGCGTACTTCGGGTTGCGTCCGTTGACGATATCGAAGAAGGCGTTCTGGATTTTCTCGGTGATGGGGCCGCGCGAACCGCTGCCAAGCTCGACACGGTCGAGTTCGCGGATCGGCGTGACTTCAGCGGCGGTGCCGGTGAAGAAGGCTTCGTCAGCGATGTACACCTCGTCACGCGTGATGCGCTTTTGCACGATCTCCAGGCCCAGGTCCTTGGCGATGTGAAACACCGTGTTGCGGGTGATGCCGTTCAGGGCACCGGCTGACAGGTCAGGGGTGTAGATCACGCCGTTTTTGATGACAAAGACGTTTTCGCCCGCGCCTTCGGACACGAAGCCGCTGGCATCGAGCAGCAGCGCTTCGTCGTAGCCGTCATCGGTGGCTTCCATGTTGGCCAGGATGGAGTTGGTGTAGTTGCTCACCGCCTTGGCCTGCGTCATGGTGATGTTGACGTGGTGTCGGGTGTAGCTGGAGGTTTTCACGCGAATGCCGCGCTTCAAGCCCTCTTCGCCCAGGTAAGCGCCCCAGGCCCAGGCGGCCACCATGGCATGAATGGTGTTGCCCTTGGGCGACACGCCCAGCTTTTGCGACCCAATCCACACCAGCGGGCGCAGGTAGCAGCTCTCGAGCTGGTTTTCGCGCACCACTTGTTTCTGTGCCTCGTTGAACTGCTCTTGCGAGAAGGGAATCTTCATGCGCAGGATCTTGGCGCTGTTGTAGAGCCGCTCGGTGTGCTCTTGCAGACGGAAGATGGCGGTGCCGTTGACCGTGTTGTACGCCCGCACGCCCTCGAAGGCGCCACAGCCGTAGTGCAGCGTGTGGGTCAGCACGTGGATCTTGGCGTCGCGCCAGTCGACCAGCTGGCCGTCCATCCAGATCTTGCCGTCACGATCAGCCATCGACGGGGGCACTGCGCTCATGGGAATCCTTTCAGGTGAGGGAAACGTGCGGACTTCATCGCCCGGCACACGTCATGCATTTAGACAGTATTGAGCCGATTTTACGACCCGTCCTGGGGTGTCTCGTCTCCGGCGGGACGAACCAGGGTCCACTCGCTGAGCCGGCCATTCACGAAATGACAGGTGACGGTGGATTGTGTGCCATCGGTCCAGCGGTAGATCTCTGGCTGTTCGTCCTTGGCCGAGCGTTGTTCGCCCAGGCTTTTGGTGAGCGCCACGACGTGCATCAGGTTCACGCCGGTCTTGAGCTTGGCGTTGAGCATGACGGCACTGCCCACGTAGCCCACGGGGCGGTTCGCCGCGCGCTTGAGGACATGCACCAGGCGGTTGAAGTGCATCAGGGCCCACATCACCAGCGCCGTCACGGCGAAGGCCACCCCCGGCCAGCCATAGGCCTGATACGCCCCGACCAGGCCGAGCACCGCGGCGATGGGGATCATCCATTTCGAAACATTCATGGGGTGATTGTCGCGCAGGCGGGCGCGGCGGCGGGGCCGCCATCCGATCAGCCCCTCACCCCTGGCCGGGATCGGTCGACGGGCGCGGTGTGTCCGGTTCGAGGCCGGGCTCAGTCGAGTTCACGCACCCGGGCGATGGCCTCGTCGATGCGCTCGATGGGCCACAGCGTGAGCCCCTCGATCGGCTTTTTCGGCATGTTGGCCTTGGGCACCAGGGCCACAGAAAAGCCGAGCTTGGCGGCTTCCCGCAAGCGCTCC
>CANFMY010000032.1 GCA_947448375.1 Comamonadaceae bacterium
GGGCCAGCCATTTGTCGCTGCGGTCCAGCGTGCCTTGCACGCGTCCGTGGCGGGCCATCTTGAGGGTGTCGGCCAGGGGCAGCGCCAGCAATCCGCCGACCGGATCGCCACGACAGGCCTCGATCAGGCGCGTGATGTCCGACGCCTGGATCAGGCAGCGGGCGGCATCGTGCACCAGCACCCAGTCGTTGGGCTGGGCCCCGTGGGCCAGCAGATGTTGCAAACCCGCCAGCACGCTGGCGGCGCGGGTGGCCCCGCCCACGGGCACCCGCTCGAACCGGGGCTGAGGATACGTCGCCAACAGGGGCGCCATCTGGGTGTCATCCGGCGCCACCACCAGCACCCCGCGCGTCAAGGCGGACACGCCTGCCAGGGCGCGCAAGGTGTGCACGACCAATGGCAAGCCCGCCAGCAACTCGTACTGCTTGGGTTGCGCCGTGCCAGCCCGCTGGCCGGAGCCGGCACAGGGCAACAGGGCAAAGTAGTGGTCAGTGGCAGTCATGGCAGGCCTTGATGGGGTGGAGTGATTCCCCGGGATATTCACCTCATTCTAAAATCAAGCCTTCGCACCCCCGGGGCTCCTCGCCCCGGGGGTGTTTCATTGCGTCTGATCCAGCCTCATGCAACTCCCCTCTCTGTCCGTTGGCAAGCGTTTTGCCCTGCCCCGCCCGCCGGGCTCGGGTGACGCCTTGTGGCTGGCCCGCCTGGCGCAGCGCGAGGGTGCGCAAGGCCGACGCGTGGCCATGATCACGGCCGATGCGCTCGATGCCCAGCGCCTGCTGGATGAAATGCCGTTCTTTGCGCCCGAGTTGCGCTGCGTGCTGTTCCCCGACTGGGAAACCCTGCCCTACGACAGCTTTTCGCCGCACCAGGACCTCATCAGCGAGCGGCTGGCCACGCTGTGGCGCATTTCCCGCGGCGAGGCCGACGTGGTGCTCATCCCGGCCACGACGGCGCTGTACCGGCTGGCGCCGCCAGCCTTCCTGGCGGGCTACACCTTCGAATTCAAGGTGGGCCAACGGCTGGACGAGGCGCAACTCAAGTCGCAACTCACCCTGGCCGGCTATCAGCATGTGACACAGGTGGTAAGCCCGGGCGAGTACGCGGTGCGCGGTGGCCTGATCGATCTGTTTCCGATGGGCTCGCCCATTCCGCTGCGGGTCGATCTGTTTGACGACGAGATTGATTCCATCCGCACCTTCGACCCCGACTCTCAGCGCAGCCTGTATCCGGTGCCCGAGGTGCGGTTGCTGCCGGGTCGCGAATTTCCCATGGACGACACGGCGCGAGCGCGCTTTCGCCAGCGCTGGCGCGAGTTGCTCGAAGGCGACCCCACGCGCAGCCGTCTGTACAAGGACATGGGCCTGGGCGTGGCCACGGCGGGCATCGAGTACTACCTGCCCCTGTTCTTCGATGACACGGCCACGGTCTTTGACTACCTGGGTGACTCGGCCACGGTGGTGCTGCACGGTGACGTGGAACAGGCCTTCCAGCAATTCTGGAGCGACACGCAAGACCGCTACCGCCTGGTGCAAGGCGACCCCGATCGGCCGGCCCTGCCCCCCTCCTTGCTCTTTTTGAACGCCGAGCAGTTTTACGGGCTGGCCAACCAGCATGCCCAGCTGGCCTTGCGCTCGCCCCCCGACACAGATGCCCATGCCGAGGTGATCGGTCCGCTGCCCGATGTGCGGGTGGAACGCGGCAGTGACGAACCGCTGCAACGCCTGCAACAGCACTTGGCTCAGTCCAAGCGGCGCGTGCTGGTTCTGGCCGAGAGCGATGGCCGACGCGAGAGCCTGCTCGACTTCATGCGCGCAGGCGGCCTGTCCATGCCCATGGCGGATTCGCTACAGGCCTTTCTGGACGACCGGGAGCCCATCGCACTGGCCACTTCGTCCCTGTCGCAAGGCTTTGCGTGGATCGAGACGGGGGTGGACCTGGTCACCGAGACCGAGCTCTTTGCCACACCGGCCACCGCACGCCGGCGCAAGAAGCAAGAACAGGTCAGCGATGTCGAAGCGCTCATCAAGGATTTGTCCGAGCTGCAACTCGGCGACCCCGTGGTGCACACGGCGCACGGCATCGGCCGCTACCGCGGGCTGGTGCACCTGGACATGGGCCAGGTGGCGGACGACGGCACACCCGAGAAGCAGGAGTTTTTGCATCTCGAGTACGCCGACCAGGCGGTGCTGTACGTGCCCGTCAGCCAGCTGCACCTGATCAGCCGTTACACCGGCGTGAGCGCGGACGAAGCCCCCTTGCACAAGTTGGGCTCAGCCCAGTGGGACAAGGCGCGTCGCAAAGCCGCCGAGCAAGTGCGCGACGCTGCCGCCGAGTTGCTCAACATCTACGCCCGCCGCGCCGCGCGTGAAGGTCACGCGTTCCGATTCATGGCGCAGGATTACGAAACTTTTGCACGCGACTTTGGTTTCGAAGAAACCGCCGACCAGAATGCGGCGATCCACGCCGTCATCCAGGACATGATCAGCCCGCGCCCCATGGACCGGCTGGTGTGCGGCGACGTGGGCTTTGGCAAAACCGAAGTGGCGCTGCGCGCGGCTTTCGTGGCCGTCACGGCCGGCAAGCAGGTGGCCTTTCTGGCGCCCACCACCTTGCTCGCCGAGCAGCACTACCAGACGCTGGTGGACCGCTTTGCCAAGTGGCCAGTGAAGATTGCCGAGATGAGCCGCTTTCGCACGGCCAAGGAAATCCAGGCAGCCGCCGAGGGTTTGATCAAAGGCCAGGTGGACATCGTCGTGGGCACGCACAAGCTGCTGAGCCCGTCCATCCAGTTCAAGGACCTGGGCCTGCTCATCATCGACGAGGAGCACCGCTTTGGTGTCAAGCACAAGGAAGCGATGAAGGCCCTGCGCGCCGAGGTGGATGTGCTCACCCTCACCGCCACCCCCATTCCCCGCACGCTGGGCATGGCGCTGGAAGGGCTGCGTGACCTGAGCGTGATTGCCACTGCGCCACAACGCCGTCTGGCCATCAAGACCTTTGTGCGCAACGAGGGCAACGGCGTGATTCGCGAAGCCGTGCTGCGCGAACTCAAGCGCGGCGGGCAATGCTACTTTTTGCACAACGAGGTCGACACCATCGAGAACCGCAAGGCCCAGCTCGAGACTTTCCTG
This sequence comes from Comamonadaceae bacterium, assembly GCA_947448375.1. Classification (GTDB taxonomy): domain Bacteria; phylum Pseudomonadota; class Gammaproteobacteria; order Burkholderiales; family Burkholderiaceae_C; genus Limnohabitans. The sequence goes on from CANFMY010000032.1 coordinate 3,135, forward strand.
CCCGAAGCGCGCATTGCCATTGCCCACGGGCAGATGCCCGAGCGCGAACTCGAGCGCGTGATGCGCGACTTTGTGGCCCAGCGTTTCAATGTGCTGCTGTGCTCGACCATCATCGAAACCGGCATTGACGTGCCCACGGCCAACACCATCCTGATGAGCCGTGCCGACAAGTTTGGCCTGGCCCAGTTGCACCAACTGCGCGGGCGCGTCGGTCGCAGCCACCACCAGGCCTACGCCTATTTGCTGGTGCCCGAACTCGAGGGCCTGAGCAAGCAGGCACAGCAACGGCTGGATGCTATTCAGCAAATGGAAGAACTTGGCTCGGGCTTTTATCTGGCCATGCACGACCTGGAAATTCGCGGTGCGGGCGAGGTGCTGGGTGACAACCAGAGCGGCAATATGATGGAGGTGGGCTTTCAGCTGTACAACGAAATGCTGGCGCTGGCGGTTCGGTCGCTCAAGGAAGGCAAGGAGCCCGACCTGCTCAGCCCCCTGTCCATCACCACCGAAATCAATCTGCACCACCCCGCCCTGCTGCCTGACGACTACTGCGGCGATATCCACCTGCGCCTGTCGTTCTACAAGAAGCTGGCCACCGCGCACAACAACGACCAGATCGATCGCTTGCACGAAGAGCTGGTGGACCGTTTTGGCAAGCTGCCGCACCAGGCCCAGTCGCTCATCGATGTGCATCGGCTGCGGGTGCTGGCGCGTCCCTACGGCGTGTCCAAGATCGATGCCGCGCCCGGTGTGATCATCATCAGCTTCCGACCCAACCCGCCCATCGACGCCTCGCGCATTCTGGAGCTGGTGCAAAAGAATCGCCACATCCGCCTGGCGGGCAACGACAAGCTGCGCATCGAGCGCGAATTGCCCGAGGTGGTCGCGCGCGTGCAAATGGTGCGCGACGTGCTGCGCCATCTGGGGCAACCCACCACCGTTGCCGCCGCTTCCTGAATGCACGACGTCAGCTCCACACAACAAGCCCCCGACCCCAGAGCCATGAACCCGAACACCCTGCCCGAACAACCCTTCGCCCCCGGCCTCAACTACCGCGGCATCGAGGTGCCGCAGCGCTTGTCCGATTACCGCCTGATTGCATTTGACATGGACTCGACGCTGATCAACATCGAGTGCATCGACGAGGTGGCCGATGCGGCGGGGCGCAAGGCTGAGGTGGCCGCCATCACCGAGGCGGCCATGCGCGGCGAGATCGCCGACTACAAGGAAAGCCTGCGCCGTCGCGTGTCATTGCTGGCGGGGGTGCCCGCCGATGCGCTGGAGAAGGTTTATCAGGAGCGGTTGCGCCTCAACCCCGGAGCGCGCGAACTGGTGAAAGCCTGCCAGGCGGCCGGCTTGCGCACGCTGCTGGTGAGTGGCGGCTTCACCTACTTCACCGACCGTGTGCGCGACACCCTGCGACTGGACTTCACGCGCAGCAACGTGTTTGAAATCGAGAACGGCCATCTCACCGGTCGCATGGTCGATCAGTCCTGGGGCGATATTTGCGACGGCCAGGAAAAGCGTCGCATGCTGCAACACACCTGTGAGCAACTGGGCATCACGGGGCGACAGGCCATCGCCATGGGGGACGGTGCCAATGACCTGCCGATGATGCATTGGTGCGCCGACGCAGGCGGTCTGTCGGTGGCCTACCACGCCAAGCCGGCGGTGCGGGCGCAGGCGCGCATCTCGATCGAGAGCGGTGGGCTCGACCGCTTGCTGGAGCTGGTCAACCCCTGACATCACCCCGTCACGCAAACGTCAACTGCACCTTCATCGACTGGTGGCGGTCCGCCGCGAGTTCGAACGCCTGGGCGAATTCGGTGTAGGGCAACGAGTGGCTGATGAGCGGCTTCACATCCAGAATGCCACGGTTCATCAAGTCCACCGCCCAGGCAAACTCCTCGTGGAAGCGGAAACATCCGCGCAATTCGAATTCCTTGGCCACCAGGACGTTGAGTGGAATGCTGACCTCGCCACCCGTGCCCACCTGCGCAATGATGCCGCGCGGCTTGAGCACCTCAAACGCTGCGCGCAAGGCCTGCGCATTGCCACTGGCCTCGAACAACACATCGACAGAACCCTTGTCGGCCTTGTACGGGTCCAGCATCTCGGGGTGCGTGGCCATGTTGAGGGTGACGTCGGCACCCACGGCACGGGCACGCGCCAGGGTCTGATCGGTGATGTCGGTGGCCACAATCTCGCTGGCGCCGGCGTGGCGCGCTGCCAGCACAATGAGCGCGCCGATGGGACCGCACCCTGTCACCAGCACCCGTTTGCCCAGCAAGGGGCCGGCGCGACGCACGGCATGCAAGGCAACCGACAAGGGCTCGGCCATCGCGGCTTCGCCATCGGTCACGGTGTCCGCCACCGGGTGAACCTGCCACGACTCGACGATCAACTCCTGACGGAACGCCCCCTGGATATGAGGCCAGGGCATGGCACTGCCGTAAAAATGCATGTTCAGGCAATGGTTGTGCTGACCTTGCTGGCAGTAGCTGCAATGCCCACAAGGACGGCTGGGACTGATGGAGGCGCGGGTGCCCACCTTCAGATGCTGGACCTCGCTGCCCACCTCCACCACCTGCCCCGACACCTCGTGCCCCAGCACCATGGGCTGCTTGACGCGCACCGTGCCAAAACCGCCGTGCTGGTAGTAATGCAGGTCGGATCCGCAAATGCCCCCCGCGCGCATGTGAATGCGCACCTGGTGAGGAGCCAGGGGCTCGCTCGGGGTCTCTTCGATGCGCAAATCGCGGGCCGCGTGGATGACAAGTGCGTGAGGCATGTAAATCCTTATGTGGACAGTGGGCGTGCTGCAGGCATGGCGTTGTGGGGACACAAGGCTCCCCCGCCGGGGTCTGGCTTGGGTATGATTTTAGGGTTCAATCGCGGTGGCAGGAGACGCCACCCCAACCCCCTGCCGCCAGGGGGGACACACCACCACTGGAGACACCTGCATGCCCACCCCCTCCCCTCTGTACCGGGCCGACGCCCTGGAGACCTTCGCCAGCACCCTCTTGCAGCGGGCCGGCATGGGCACGCCCCAAGCCGATTGCGTGGCCCACACCCTGGTGCAAGGCGACCTGCTCGGCCACGACACGCATGGTCTGCAGTTGCTGGCGGGGTACATGAAGGAGCTGGAAACGGGCAGCATGAAGGGGCAAGGCGCCCCGCTGGTGGTGTCCGACCGCCCAGCCGCCCTGCTGTGGGACGGCCAGCGCCTGCCTGGCCCCTGGCTCATGCACCAGGCCCTGGACACGCTCACCCCGCGTGCACGCGAACTGGGCACAGCGTCCTTGGTCATTCGCCGCAGCCACCACATCGCCTGTCTGGCCGTGTACCTGATGCGCGCGCTGCAAGACAACCTGCTGATGCTGATTGCCTGCTCCGACGCCAACTCGGCCAGTGTGGCCCCCTTTGGCGGCACGCAAGCGGTGTTCACCCCCAACCCGCTGGCCCTCGGGTTTCCGCTCAGCGGCGAGTCGGGCGTGATGGTGGACATTTCCGCGTCCATCACCACCAACGGCATGACCAACCGCAAGCACAAGGCGGGCGAAAAATACGAGCACGAGGTGTTCATCGACGCCCACGGTGTGCCCACCAACGACCCCGCGGTGCTGTTCCAGCAACCACCGGGCACGCTGCTGCCCGTGGGGGGGTTGAGCCATGGCCACAAGGGGTATGGCTTGTCGCTGTTGGTGGAGTCCTTGACAGCCGGCATGGCGGGCCATGGACGCGCCGACCCCAAAGAGGGTTGGGGTGCCACGGTCCACATCACCGTCTACGACCTGAATGCCTTTGGCGGCACGACAGACTTTCTGCGTCAGATGGACCATGTGGCCGAACGCTGCCGACACAACGTCCCCATTGATCCCCAGCGGCCGGTGCGCATGCCGGGCGAGAAAGGCCTGCGACTGCTGCGCGAGCAAGCGGCCCAGGGCGTGCACCTGCACGAGAGCATTGCGCCCTCGCTGGCCGAGTTGGAGCACAAGTACCAGGTGTGGCTGAAGGACGCGCTGCTCGGCTGACCTGAACCGTCAGCGCAGCGCCTGGTAGATCGTCTGTGCCAGGGCCAGGGATATGCCGTCCACACTGGCCAGGTCTTGCACGCTGGCCTCGGCCACGCCGCGCACACCCCCGAATCGCTGCAGCAAGCGCGCCCGCTTGCGCGGCCCCACGCCTTCAATGTCTTCGAGCTTGCTGCCACCCGTGCGCACCCGTGCGCGTTGCGCACGCATGCCGGTGATGGCGAAGCGGTGGGCCTCGTCGCGAATCTGAGCCACCAGCATCAAGGCGGCGGAATCGCGGCCCAGGTACACCTTCTCGCGGCCGTCGGCGAACACGAGTTCTTCCAACCCCACCTTGCGGCCTTCGCCCTTTTCCACCCCGACGATGCGCGAGAGGTCCAGCCCGAGTTGCTCGAACACCTCGCGCGCCATCGCCACTTGTCCTTTGCCGCCGTCGATCAACACCAGATCGGGCAAGCGACCTTCGCCCGCACGCACGCTCTCGGCGAGCTTGCTGTAGCGGCGCGTGAGCACCTGGCGCATGGCGGCGTAGTCGTCGCCTGGTGTGATGTCGTCAATGCGGTAACGGCGGTATTCCGCGCCTTGCATCTTGTGGTGGTGGTAGACCACGCAGGAAGCTTGCGTGGCCTCCCCCGCCGTGTGCGAAATGTCAAAACACTCCACCCGGAAGGCTTCCAGGTCTTCCGGTGCCAGGTCCAGCGCCTCCACCAGGGCCCGCGTGCGTGCTTGCTGAGACCCCTCTTCCGCCAGCAAACGGGCCAGTTGCAGGCCGGCATTTTGCTGCGCCATGTCCAGCCACACACGGCGCTGCTCGCGCGGTTGGTGCACCGCGGTGATCCGCTGTCCACTGGTGGCGCTCAACAGTTTGACTGCATCGACATCCACCTTGTGACTGGTGATCAGCGTCGCCGGGGCTGGCACCTCCAGGTAGTGTTGCGCCATGAAGGCTTCGAGGATGTCGGCGGGTTCAGCCTCCTCCACATGCGTCGGAAAATACGGCCGATCGCCCAGGTGACGACCATTGCGCACCATCGCCAGGTTGACACACGCCTTGCCGCCTTGTATCGCCACTGCCAGGATGTCCACATCCCGGTCGTCCACCGACTCCACCGACTGCTGATGCAAGACCTTGGACAAGGCGCTGATCTGGTTGCGCACATCGGCCGCCTGCTCGAACTCCAGCCGTTCGGCGTGGGCCATCATGCGTTGCTCGAGCGACTGCATCACCTCCTGGGTGTCGCCACGCAGAAAGCTGGAGGCGCTCTCCACATCGCGCGCGTAGTCTTGCGGGCTGATCTGGTTCACGCAAGGCGCCGAACAGCGCTTGATCTGATAGAGCAGGCAAGGCCGTGTCCGGTGGTTGAACACGGTGTCCTCGCAGGTGCGCAGACGAAACACTTTTTGCATCATCCAGATCGCTTCGCGCACCGCCCACACGCTGGGGTACGGGCCGAAGTACTGGTGGGTTTTGTCCACGGCGCCACGGTAGTACACCACCCGCGGCACTTGTTGCGCCCATTCGTTGCCCGCCCCCGATTTGCTGCTCGTGGGGCGGGTGATCTTCAGATACGGATAGCTCTTGTCGTCACGAAACAGGATGTTGTACTTGGGCTTGAGCGTCTTGATGAGGTTGTTTTCCAGCAGCAGCGCCTCGGCCTCGGAGCGCACCACAGTGGTCTCCATGCGCGCGATCTTGCCCACCATGTGGCCGATGCGCGTGCCCCCGTGGTCGCGGTGAAAGTAAGACGACACCCGCTTTTTGAGCTGGTTGGCCTTGCCCACGTACAGCACCTGGTCGTGCTCGTCAAAATAGCGGTACACACCGGGCAGCGCGGGCAACGCCGCCACCTCGGCGATCAACGCAGGCGTAAAACGGTCGGCGGGTTTGACCGGCACGGGCTCTGCGCTGCCCTGGGGTTCTCCAGGGTCTGAGGGTGAATCGTGGGGAGCGTCAGGACACATGGGCGCTATTGTGCCAACTTGCCTGGCCGACTCTTGACCAACTCTTGGCCGACACTTGGCCGACACATGGCTGATTCTTGGCTGATACTCGGCCCACACCGGGTCTACATCTGGCACCCTGCACCGCCACCTGCGCGGTGGGGTCGCGGCGATCAAGGGGGAATCGTCTGCAACGGGCGCATGCGGGTATAACGTGCGCATGCCCGAGCACCACCCATCTGCTGCCGCTGTCCCAGTCGCTGTGGCCACCCCTGCTCCCCCTTCTCTCGCCGCGGCTGAAGAAGCGCCGGTTGCGACCTCTCGCCAGATGCCGACCTGGCGTTGGGACATCTTTTGCCGTGTCATCGACAACCACGGCGACCTGGGCGTGTGCTGGCGCTTGTCCGTTGACCTCGCCGAGCGTGGCCATCAGGTTCGGCTGTGGGTGGACGACGCAAGTGCCCTGGCCTGGATGGCCCCCCACGGACATGCCCGCGTGCAGGTTCTGCCGTGGTCCGATTTGCCGCTGGCCGGCCTGGACGGCCCCGGGGATGTGGCGATTGAAGCGTTTGGCTGCGAGTTGCCCTTGAGTTATCAGGCGGCCCTGGCGCAGACCAGTCAGACCACGCAAACCACGCAAACCTCTCAGACCTCTCAGACCACGCCGGCCCCCGCCAGCCCCCAGACAACCCCGCTTGCGCGTTGCCCTGCGGTCTGGATCAACCTGGAGTACCTCACCGCCGAGGCCTACGTGGAACGTTCGCACGGGCTGCCCTCCCCGGTCCTGTCGGGTCCGGCTCAAGGGCTGACCAAGTGGTTTTTTTACCCGGGCTTCACGGCCCGAACGGGCGGTCTGATTCGGGAACCTCATCGGTGGTCACCACCCGAGCAGACCCATCATGCGGTACGGCCGACGGGCGCCCTCGCACCCGAGGCCGACCCGGTCCCGCCAGTGAACCCCCACGCAGGCCTCAGACACCGCGCCCTGCGTGTCAGCCTGTTTTGCTACGAACCGCCCGGCCTGGGGGGCTGGCTTCAGGGTCTCGGACAAGGGCCCCTGCCCGTCCATCTGTGGGTGGCCGCAGGTCGACCCCAGGCCGCGGTGCGTCAGTATCTGCCCGCCGGGCATCGGCATGGCGACTGCTTGAATCTGCGCTACCTGCCGCCCCTCACACAGCAGCGCTTTGATGACGTGCTGTGCCACTGTGACCTCAACGTCGTGCGAGGGGAAGACTCGCTGGTGCGGGCGATCTGGGCCGCTCGCCCACTGATCTGGCACATTTACCCGCAGACCGATGGCGCCCACCACGACAAACTGGAGGCTTTTCTGGCCATGAGCGAGGCGCCCGCGACGCTGGCCGACTACCACCGCCGCTGGAACGCCGATCAGGCGCTGCCCCTGCCCACCTTGACCCGGGATTTACTGGCGTCTTGGCGGGACTGGGCCCTGGCCTTGCGCAATCGCCTCTGGACCCAGCCCGACCTGACCACCCAGCTGATCGCCTGGGTGGCGGGCAAACGCTGAAAAAGCGTTAAAATCCAAGGCTTTGCGTCAGTTGACGCCCCGCCGCGCCCCGCGGCTCCCAGGTGGCCTGACCACCCCCTTCCCTGCAAGTCCTATGAAAATCGCTCAAGAAATTCGCGCCGGCAACGTCATCATGCACGGCAAAGACCCGATGGTGGTGCTGCGCACCGAATACGCCCGCGGTGGCCGCAATGCCGCCACGGTGCGCATGAAATTGAAAAGCCTGCTCAACAACTTCGGCACCGAAGTCGTGTTCAAGGCCGACGACAAGATGGACCAGATCATTCTGGACAAGAAGGAGTGCACCTACTCCTACTTTGCCGACCCCATGTACGTGTGCATGGACGCCGAATTCAACCAGTACGAAGTCGAAGCCGAGAACATGGGCGACGCCCTGAACTACCTCGAGGACGGCATGGCAGTGGAAGTGGTGTTCTACGACGGCAAGGCCATCTCGGTCGAATTGCCCACCTCGGTAGAGCGCGAAATCACCTGGACCGAGCCCGCGGTCAAAGGCGACACCTCCGGCAAGGTGCTCAAGCCCGCCAAGATTGCCACTGGCTTTGACGTGCCGGTGCCCATCTTCGTGGCACAGGGTGACCGCATCGAAATCGACACCCGCACAGGCGAATACCGCCGCCGCGTCTGAGTTGACTTGCACGGTCCGGCCTGGGGGATCAGGCCGGATTCGCACAACTGCCGTTAACATGCCGTCATGGATGGCAAGCTTGACCCCCACGATCCCCGACTCCCGCAGGCCTGGGAGATTCTTCGTGCCCAGCACGACCTGATCGAACCTCTCTCCCCTGACTCCAACCGGTTGGCCTTTGCCGACACCGAGTTTTTGTTGCGACGCGAAACGCGTGGCATTCGCTTCCAGCTGGAACTCCTCAAGCCCGACCTGGCGCAGCAGGAAAAAGGCATCGACCACACCGTGGTGATTTTTGGCAGCGCCCGCTTCCGCAGTGAAGCCGACGCGCTGGACGAATGGAAACGCGCCCAGGCCCAGCCCGATGAAACCGTCAAGCGCCGTGCGCAGGCCCGGCTGCGTAACGCGCGCTATTACGAGCGCGCACGCGAACTCGGCGCCCTGATCACCAACTACAGTGTCGGCCTGCCGCCCGAAAAGCGGGTGTACGTGTGCACCGGCGGAGGCCCCGGCATCATGGAAGCCGCCAACCGGGGCGCCCACGAAGCGGGGGGCATCAGCGTGGGGCTCAACATCGCCTTGCCGCACGAGCAGGTGCCCAACCCCTACATCACACCGGGGCTCAGCTTCAAATTCCACTACTTTGCCCTGCGCAAGATGCACTTTGTCATGCGTGCCAAGGCCCTGGTGGCCTTTCCCGGCGGATTCGGCACCCTGGACGAATTGTTTGAAACGCTCACCCTGGTGCAGTGCCGCAAGGCCCGCCCTATTCCCATCGTGTTGTTTGGCAGCGACTACTGGAAGCGCCTGATGAACCTCGACGTGCTGGTCGAGGAAGGCGCGATCGAAGAGGCCGATCTCCAGTTGTTCCGTTACGTCGACGAGGTGGACGAGGCCTGGGACATCATCCGCCAGGCTTACGGACTTTGAGCTTCCAGGCCAGTCGTGAGGCAGACGCCACACTGAATGACACCAGCCAGAAGACGCCGCTCACCCCCATGCTCGCGCCCAAGGCGCCGAACATCATCGGCATGACCACGCTGGAGGCATTGATCGTCATCAGGCGCAGCCCCAGGGCCTCTCCCTGACGTTGCTGCGGGGTGATCTGGTGCATGGTGCTCATCACCATGGGTTGCACCGCGCCCAGAAACAGGCCCAGACACGCCGACAGTGCGCCCATGGTCCAGGCTTGATCCATGAGGGGATAGAGCCCCAGCAGCAAGCCCGTCATCAGCATCGCCACCCCCAGAATTTTCCACTCGGGGAATCGAGAGGCAATGCTGGGCAACAGCAACCGGATCAGCGCCGCCGACAAGGCAAACACCCCCAGCACCGCCCCGATGGCCGAGGCGCTGATGCCGCGCTCGTGACCAATCACCGGCACCATGAAGGTGTGCACGTCCCAACAGGACGAAAGAAACCAGTTGACGATGAGCAAGCGGCGAAACATCGGGGCATTGAGCAGATCCCACACCCGTTGCTGCTGAGGAACATCGAGCGCCGCGGGCACCGGAATTTCCTGCACGCGCCGGACACAAAACCACGACAGCAGCGGCAACACTGCCAGCAAGACAAAGGCTGCACGGAACCCGACATGGTCGATCATCAGACCTGCAGCCAGCGGGCCCATGAAGTTGGACACCGCGGGGCCAATGGCCAGCCAGCTGAACGCGCGCTTGAGCTCTTCGTGGTCGCTGGCCGCCTGACCCACATGACGCTGCAAGGCCAGAATGGCCACTCCTGCCGCACCACCGCAGCACAAGGCGCTCAGGCACAGGACGGGGAAGATGGGCAACAACACCGAAGCGGTGGTACCGAGGCTGGCCACGAGCACGCCCAGCATCATGGGTCGCTTGAACCCGTGACGGTCGGCAAAGCGCCCTGCCGGAATGGATAAAAAGATTTGCGTCAGCGCAAAGCACGACAACAGCACGCCCACCGCCGCCTCGCTCTGTCCACTGCGCAGCGCCAGCAGCGGCGCTGCCATGCGAAAACCCGTCATGCAGGCGTGCAGGCAGATCTGGCCCAGGATCAGACGGAACAGATCACCGAACATGCCGACCCTGAAGCATCCTCACACCAACACGCTCACACGCGACGCTGCGGTGCCGCGAGCACCTCGGGATTCACCGGCGTCAGCACCCGGCCTTGCTGAACATAGCGGATCAGGTTCTCCGCCGCGAGGTTGGCCATGGCCAGCCGCGTCTTGACGGTGGAACTCGCAATGTGAGGAGTGAGCACCACGTTGGGCACTTTCAGCAGTTCGGGGTGCACCATGGGCTCGCCTTCGAACACATCGAGTCCGGCCGCCGCAATGCGGCGCTCCTTCAACGCTTGCGCCAACGCGGCATCGTCCACAATGCCACCGCGCGCCAGGTTGATCAGGGTGGCCGTGGGCTTCATCATCGACAACTCGGCAGCGCCGATGGTGTGGTGGGTAGCGTCGGAATACGGCACCACCAAGAGCACGTGATCGGCCTCGCGCAACAGCGCCGCCTTGTCGACCCAGCGCGCACCGCAGTCAGCTTCCAACTCGGCAGAGAGCGTCGAGCGATTGTGATACAGCACCTGCATGCCAAAACCTTTGGAGGCACGGCGCGCAATGCCTTGGCCGATGCGTCCCATGCCGATGATGCCCAGGGTGCTGCCATGCACTTCAGCGCCGGCAAATAAATCGAAACTCCATTTGTTCCACTGCCCGGCGCGCAGGAAATGTTCGCTCTCGCACACACGGCGTGCTGTGGCCATGAGCAGCGCAAACCCAAAATCGGCGGTGGTTTCGGTGAGCACATCCGGCGTGTTGGTGGCCACCACTCCGGCCTGTGTCAACGCCGCCGTGTCGAAGTTGTTGAACCCCACCGCCATGTTGGCCACGATGCGCAATTGGGGACAGGCCTTCACCACGGCCGCGTCAATGCGCTCGCTGCCGGTGGTGAACGCCGCCTGTTTGCCCTGCAGGCGTTGCTGCAACTGAGCGGGCGTGAACACCTCATCGGACGCGTTGTAGTCCACCTCGAACACCTGTTGCAGGGCCTGCAAGGTTTCGGGAAAGATGGCGCGCGCCACCAGCAAGGCAGGTTTGGTCATGGTCTGGGTTTCAGTTGGGTTGCTCGATATCGAAGACCTGGCGCAAATACGCCAGGTACTTTTCGTCTTCACACATATTTTTGGAGGGCGTGTCGGAGAGCTTAGCCACGGGTTGACCGTTGCACCGCACCATCTTGATCACGATCTGTAGCGGCTCGTAGCCCAGGTCGTTGGTCAGGTTGGTGCCGATGCCGAAGGCGAGCTGGCAACGGCCACGGAATTGCTGATACAACTCGATGGTGCGCGGCACGGTCAGGCTGTCGCTGAAGATCAGCGTCTTGGTGCGCGGATCCACCCGGTGATGGCGGTAGTGCGCAATCATGCGCTCGCCCCAGGCGAAGGGGTCTCCACTGTCGTGTCGTGCTCCGTCAAAGAGCTTGCAGAAATACAGGTCGAAGTCGCGCAGAAAAGGCTCGATGCCATACACATCGCTGAGCGCAATCCCCAGGTCACCGCGGTACTCGCGCGCCCACGACTCGAAGCCAAACACCTGGCTGTCGCGCAAACGAGGCCCCAGAGCCTGACACGCTTGCAGGTACTCGTGCGCCATGGTGCCCAGTGGCGTGAGGCCCAGCGTCATGGCCAGCAGCACGTTGCTGGTGCCCGCCAGTTGACCGTTGATGCCGGTGCCCAGGCGATTGCCCAGCACGCGCAGCACCTCTTCCTGCCAGGCGCGCGAAAAGCGGCGACGGGTGCCATAGTCGGCAATCTTGAGCTCTCGCAATTCGTCGGTCTGCAGCGAGCGGATTTTTTCATCCAGGCGACGACGCCCCTCGATGAAATCGGGCACGGGCTGGGTGTTGCGGAAATACACCTCATTGACAATCGCCAGCACCGGGATCTCGAACAGGATGGTGTGCAACCAGGGGCCCTGGATCGTGATGTCGATCTCGCCGGTGGGCAGGGGCCGCACCTGAATGCATTTTTCATTCAGGCGAAACAGGCTGAGAAAGTCGACGAAATCGCTCTTGATGAATCGCAAGCCCCGCAGCCAGGCGAGTTCGCCCTCCTGAAACGTGAGGCTGCACAGTGATCGTATTTCGCTTCGGATTTCGTCGGCAAACGGCGCCAGCGAAACGCCCGGCTGGCGGCAGCGAAACTTGTACTCGACCTGGGCTCCCGGGAACTGATGCAGCACCGCCTGCATCATGGTGAACTTGTAGAGGTCGGTGTCGAGCAGGCTCGTGATGATCATGGGGTCTCCGTCACTCGCACCAGTGGGTGAATCGTTCAACCGGCTCGCGCGGGGTGATGAAGGTGTTGACCTTGTCGCCAGGGTCTGCCCAGCCCAGGGACATGCCGCAGATCAGCATCTCGTGGTCGCCCGCCCCGATGTGCGGCATGACGATGGACGCGTAGTTGGTCCAGGCCGCTTGCGGGCAGGTGTCCAGTCCCCGCGAACGTGCCGCCAGCATCACGTTTTGCAAAAACATGCCGTAGTCGAGCAAGGAGCCGCGCCCAAGTCCTCGGTCCACGGTGAACATCAAGCCCACCGGGGCATCGAAGAAACGGAAGTTGCGTTGATGCTGGGCGTGCATCTTCTCTTTTTCGCCGCGCTGAATACCCAGAACCCCATAGAGGCCCCAGCCGTTTTCACGCCGACGGGCCAGGTAGGGATCGAACCACTTGGCGGGGTAGTAGTCGTAAGAGTCCTGGTAGTGCGACGCAAGCGAGGGATCTGCCGCCAACGCATCGTGGGCCGCACACACCTTGTCAGCCAAGGCGTCGCGCGATGCCCCCTGCAACACATACACCTGCCAGGGCTGCGTGTTGGTGCCCGAGGGCGCGCGGCTGGCAATCTCCAGCATCTCGGTGATCAACTCGCGAGGGACCGGTTGCGAGGTGAACGCCCGCACGGAGTTGCGGGACCGAACCAGGTCGTCGAAGGCGCGGGGGTCGAGGGTCATGCGAGGGCTTTCAACACAGAGAGGAAGTTGTCCGGCAAGGACACCGGACGGCGCGTCTGGCGGTCCACATACACGTGAATGAAATGACCCTTGGCGGCGCACAGGTCTTCCCCTTGGGCAAAAAGACCGATGTCATAACGCACGCTGGAGGAGCCGATCGAGGCCACGCGAATGCCGGCCTGCACGGTTTGCGGAAAAGCCAGCGGTGCGAAATAGTTGCAGTGCGTCTCCACCACCAGGCCGATGGTCTGGCCCGTGTGGATGTCGAGCGCGCCCTGTTCGATCAGATGGGCATTGACCGCCGCATCGAACCACGCGTAATACACAACGTTGTTGACGTGGCCATACACATCGTTGTCCATCCAGCGGGTGGTGATGTCACGAAAAACCTTGTAAGCGCCGCGCGGTTCGGGCGCAGGACGTGGGGTGGCGGTCGACGAAGTCATGGAGAGCGATTTTGCCAGCGTTGCCAGGTCTGCCAGTAGCTCAAGGCGACCGCAAAGGTATTCATCTGCACCTGCACCGTGTCTTCCATGCGGTGGCCGTAGCCCCCCGCCATCACCAGGGTCAACGGCACGCGCCGTTGCCAGGCCCAGTCAAACACCCGCCGATCGCGCGCCTCGAGCCCGTCAAAACTGAGTTTCAGGCGACCCAGACGGTCGCCTTCGTGCGGGTCCGCGCCCGCCAGGTAGTACACCCGCTGCGGCTCGAAACGCCGCGCCAATTCGTCCAGCGCCTGCTCGAGTGCGTGGAGGTATTCGTCGTCGCCACACCCATCGGGCAAGTCCACGTCCAGGTCACCGGGCTCCTTGCGAAACGGGAAATTGCGCGCGCCATGCAGGGACAGCGTGAACACCGAGTCGTCCCCCTGGAAGATGCTGGCCGTGCCATTGCCCTGGTGAACATCCAGATCGATCACCGCCACCCGCAGGGTCCTCTCCTGCGCAGAACGTGCCAGCCCACGGGCCCATTCGGCCTGCATCAACCGGGTGGCCACCGCCACGTCGTTGAAGACGCAAAACCCGCTGCCCTTGTCCCGGTAGGCATGGTGCGTACCGCCGGCCAGATTGGCCGACACCCCGTCCAGTCCAGCGGCTCGGGAAGCCATGATGGTGGCGCCGCTGGAGCGACGGGCTCGCTCCACCATGCCGGGGCTCCAGGGAAATCCGATCTCGCGCAAGGCCGCTGCACTCAGCGTGCCGTTCAGAACCGCCTCGATGTAGGCCGGTGTGTGCACCAGGGCCAGTTCGCCATCGGTGACCGGCGGCGCCAGCTCCGTGCGCAGCTGAGGCAACTCGGCCGCCAATCGAGCCCGCAACAGCTCGTATTTCCCCATCGGGAAACGGTGTCCAGGGGGCAGTTGCTGGACGTTGGGCGTGGCGTAAAAGACTTTCACAGGGGGGTGATTGTGACAACAGACGCATGCCCTGCCGTTTTAGGATGCGGCCTCTAAAAATGCTGCACAGCAGCAAAACAGGCTTGCCCAGAGGGGTGTTAACCCTATACTCATCCCCATGCTGCATTGCAACATTTCCACCTGACACCAGGTGCCCAATGAATGCCCTGCAAGGCCTTTCATCACTTACCAGGAGTTTTCCATGTTGACCGTAGACCAAATCGCCTCTTCCCAAAAAGCCAATTTCGACGTGCTGTTCGGTCTGACCGAAAAAGCCTTCCAGGGTGTTGAAAAGATGGTCGAGCTGAACCTCGCCGCTGGCAAAGCTGCGCTGAACGAGTCAGCCCAGCACGCCCACGCCCTGCTGTCCGTCAAGGACGCGCAAGAACTGGTCGCCCTGCAAACCGCTGCTGTGCAGCCCATGGCCGAGAAAGCCGCTGCTTACAGCCGCCACGTGGTCGACATCGCCACGGCCACCAGCGCCGAATTCAGCAAGGCGTTCGAGCAGCAAGCCAGCCAGGCGCAGCAAGTGGTGGTGGGTTATGTGGATTCCGCGTCCAAGAGCGCTCCGGCCGGCACCGAGCCCGTGATGGCCCTGTTCAAAAGCTCGCTGGCCGCCAGCAACAACGCGCTGGACAGCGTGAACAAAGTGGTCAAGCAAGCCACCGAGGCCGCGCAAGCCAATCTGCAAGCCATGGCCAGCTCCACCGCCGGCGCCGCCAAGACGGCTTCGCGCAAGCGTTGAGTTGCCAAGGGGTTGGCGCCCGGGCTCTGTGAAGCCAAACGCGTCAGCCCCGAACCGGTTGTCTCCTCGGATCCTGTCGACACCCTCGGGTTCAGGGATCCTTCAGGGCCCGTCCTGCGACGGGCCCCTTTTTTTTTGGGCTCAACGCTGCGCCAGGATGTCCCGCAACTGCGGGAGCGCTTGCAGCATGGCTTGCCGCCCCGCCTCGATCGAACGCCGTCGTTCACCGAAAGCTGCGCTGCCCACGTTGTTCAGGGCCGGCCGCACCACCACATCGGCTTCCTTCAATTCAAAGCCATTGATGCTCTTGCTCATGATGGTGAAGGTCTGCAGCAGGATCTGCAGCATGTCGGCAGCCTTGTTGCCCTCCGGGGCGCTCGAGATGTCGACCGCCAGGACCAGGTCCGCCCCCATCTGTCGGGCATAACGCACCGGTACCGGGGAGACGAGCCCGCCATCCACATAGTCACGCCCGCCAATGCGCACCGGCTCGAACACCGAGGGCACCGCACTGGAGGCGCGCACCGCCGTGGCAATGTCGCCCCGTTGAAAGAGCATGCCTTGACCGCTGTGCAAATCCGTCGCCACGATACCCAGGGGAACACGCACATCCTCGATGCGCCGCCCACCCGTCTGGGCTGACACATAGCGCGCCAGCGCGTCGCCTCGCATCATCCCCCGCGACAACCAGGGAAT
This sequence comes from Comamonadaceae bacterium, assembly GCA_947448375.1. Taxonomy (GTDB): domain Bacteria; phylum Pseudomonadota; class Gammaproteobacteria; order Burkholderiales; family Burkholderiaceae_C; genus Limnohabitans. Next base: position 19,115 of record CANFMY010000032.1, read on the forward strand.
GGTCCAGTCGGTCAAGGCGGCCTCCTCCATCGTTTCGGCCACGCGCTGCAACTGCGCCCCCGTTTTTCCGCTGGCGTACAGCGCCGCCACCAAGCTGCCGGCCGAGGTGCCCACCACCAGCTGGGGCTGAATGCCCGCCTCTTCGAGCACCTGGATCACCCCGACATGGGCAAACCCGCGCGCCGCGCCGCCGCCCAGCGCGAGTCCGAGCTTGAGCGGTCGTTTGGGTGTGGCCGGTGACTCGGCCGTCGTGGTGGCAGCACTGCTCGATGTTCCCGCCGCTCCCGCGGGGGACGCAGGCACCTGGGCGGAGGACACGCCAGGCGTGCCGACAGACACAGGCGCCATGGGCGTGGTGGGCGCCGTGCTGCACCCCGACAGCAACAGCAGGCCCGACAACGCCAAGGGGCAGAACAGTCGTACAAATGTCATGGTGCTGGATTGTCGCCGCTTCGGGCGTGGCACAGGGGCTCTGTGATAATTGCCCGGCTCAGGTCATCAACCCAACGGAGGATTTTGTGGAGATTTCAGGCAAGGTTTTTATCGTCACGGGCGGCGCCTCCGGGCTGGGTGAAGGCACGGCGCGCATGCTCGCCGCGCAGGGTGGGCAGGTGGTCATCGCCGACATGCAGGCGGACAAGGGCGAGGCCGTGGCACGCGAGATCGGTGGCCAGTTCGTGCGTTGCGACGTGTCCAGCGAAGCCGATGGCCAGCGCGTGGTGGACACCGCCGTCGCGCGCGGCAAGCTGATGGGCCTGGTCAATTGCGCCGGCATCGCCCCGGCCGAAAAAACCATAGGCAAGAACGGGCCTCACACCCTCTCCACTTACACCAAGACCATCATGGTCAACCTGGTGGGCACCTTCAACATGATCCGTCTGGCAGCCACCGCCATGAGCCGCAATGAGCCCGAGGCCACCGGTGAACGCGGGGTCCTCATCTCGACCGCCTCGGTCGCGGCCTACGACGGGCAGATCGGTCAAGCCGCCTACAGCGCCTCCAAGGGCGGGGTGGTGGGCATGACCCTGCCGATTGCACGCGACCTGGCGCGCAACGGCATTCGCAACATGACGATTGCCCCCGGTATCTTTGGCACTCCCATGCTGTTTTCCATGCCCCAAGAGGTACAAGACTCGCTGGCCGCAGGTGTTCCCTTCCCCTCCCGTCTGGGCACACCCGAAGATTACGCGCGCCTGGCGCGTCACATCTTCGAAAACGACATGCTCAACGGCGAAGTGATTCGCCTCGATGGCGCCATTCGACTGGCCCCGCGCTGAGCGCCCGGCTCGGACCGGCCTGCTCAAGGCCTGGTTCGATTGCGCAGGGCGTAGCAGCCTGTTCCTGGGCGGGTTGCTGGGCTTGACCCTGGGTTGGACCCTGGCCTGGGCGCAGGTTGATCCTCGTGCCTCCCCCGAACCCGCCAGCCCCTGGCAGGACAAACCGGCCCCGATCTTTTCCAACCGAGCCATTGTCACGGCCCATCCGCTGGCCACCGACGCAGGCTGGCGCATCCTGCGTCAGGGTGGCAGCGCGGTGGACGCTGCCATCGCAGCCCAGCTGGTGCTGACCCTGGTGGAGCCCCAATCCAGTGGCCTGGGCGGAGGCGGCTTTTTGCTGCTGGCACAAGGCACCGAGGTGGTGGCGCTGGACGGTCGTGAAACCGCCCCGCAAGAAGCCGACGAAACCCTGTTTCTGCGCCCGGACGGTACACCCATGCCGTGGGCGCAAGCCGTGACGGGCGGACGCGCCGTGGGGACACCCGGCGTGCTGCGCATGCTGGAGCTGGCGCATCGCCAGTACGGGCGCCTGCCCTGGCCGCGCCTGGTTGAACCGGCCATCCAACTCGCCCAGCGTGGCTTTTCGGTCAGCTCCCGGCTGCACCAGGCCATCCAGGATCAGGCCAGCACCTTGCAACAGGACCCGGTGGCCGCCGCCTACTTTCTGAATTCCCGGGGGCAAGCCTGGCCGGTCGGGTATCGGTTGCGCAACCCGGCCTTGTTGCACACCCTGCGGCTCATCGCCCGACGCGGTGCCGATGCGCTGACCCAAGGCCCGCTGGCCCATGAACTCGTGCAGCGCGTTCGCCAACACCCCGTCAACCCGGGACGTCTGCAGGTTGATGACCTGCAGCGCTACACCGCGGTGGTTCGACCCGCCTTGTGCCAGTCGCACACCCTGGCGGGTCGGGCCTTGCGCATTTGCGGCATGCCGCCACCGAGCTCGGGCGGCCTCGCGGTGGCGCAGATGCTGGGGCTGCTGGAACGCTCGCCCCTGTTTCAGGCGCTGCCCCTCTCCCCGATGTTCTCCTCGGACCCGGATGTGCTCTGGACCCACCTGTTCACCGAAGCCAGCCGTCTGGCTTTTGCCGATCGCGCCGCCTACGTGGGCGACCCGGCCTTTGTGCCCGCCCCCGGCGGTGAGTGGCGCACGCTGCTAGCCCCCGACTACCTGGCCGAGCGATCGCGCCTGTTGCCCACCCTGCCCAGCGCCCCCTCCTTGCGCACGGCACCCGCAGGGCGTCCCGGCGGTCAACCCCTGGCCTGGGCCCCCATGCCGGACCAACCGGAGCGTGGCACCACGCATCTCAGCATCGTCGATGGCCGAGGCCAGGCGGTGAGCTTCACCAGCAGCATCGAAAGCAGCATGGGCGCGCGACTGATGGTGGGCGGTTTCCTGCTGAACAACCAGCTGACCGACTTCAGCTTCACCCCGCGCGATGCCGACGGTCGACCCGTGGCCAACCGAGTGCAGCCGGGCAAGCGACCGCGCTCCTCGATGTCCCCCACCCTGGTGTTTGATGCCAGGGACGACCGGTTGCTGGCCGTGATCGGCAGCCCCGGCGGAGCTCTGATCATTCCCTATGTGGCCCAGACCCTGCTGGCCCTGTTTCAGGCTCAGCTCCCCCCCGAACAGGCCGTGGCCTTGCCCCACGTGGCCTCGCTCAACGGCCCCACCCTGGTGGAAGCGGGGCGATTCAGCCCGACCTGGCTGGCGCAATTGCAAAGCCTGGGGGCACCTGTGCAA
>CANFMY010000033.1 GCA_947448375.1 Comamonadaceae bacterium
GGCATCACCCAGCCGGATGAGGGGTTGATGCTCTGGGAAGGGCGCGAAGTTCGCATCGCCAGTCCTGCGCAGGCGCGGTCCCTGGGCATTGGCATGGTGTTTCAGCACTTTGCCTTGTTCGAATCCCTGACCGTGGCGGAGAACATCAGTTTGTCCATGGATGAGCCCAAGACCCTGGGATGGATCAGCCGTGAAATTGTGCAAGTGTCCACGCGCTATGGATTGCCCATCGAACCGGATCGACCGATTCACTCCATGTCCGTGGGTGAGCGACAACGCGTTGAAATTGTGCGCTGCCTCATGCAATCGCCCAAACTGCTGATCATGGATGAACCCACTTCCGTGTTGACACCGCAGGCGGTGGTGAAACTGTTCGAGACGCTGAAACGGCTGGCTCTGGAAGGGTGCAGCATTGTGTACATCAGCCACAAGCTCGATGAGGTGCGCGAACTGTGCACGGCCGCCACGGTCTTGCGAGCGGGACGCTGCACGGGTCTGGTGGATCCCAGGCGTTGTTCCAACACCGAGTTGGCCCGGCTTATGATCGGTCAGGATCTGCAGGAGACTCAAACCCTTTCGGGTCAGCCGGGTGAGGTGCGGCTGTGCATCGAGAATTTGTCGCAAGTCACGGATGATCCGTTTGGCACATCCTTGCAGGCTGTCAACCTGAAAGTCAGAGGCGGAGAAATTCTGGGCATTGCCGGCATATCCGGCAATGGACAGGCTGAATTGCTGAGGGCGATCTCGGGTGAGCGCCTGACTGCCTCGGCAGGCGCTATCCAGATCGAGGGGCAGCCTGTGGGGCGTTCAGGGCCTGCCCACCGGCGTCTGCGTGGCATGACTTTCGTGCCGGAGGAACGCTTGGGCCGGGGGGCCGCGCCGGGCTTGTCGTTGAAGTGGAATGCACTGCTGACCGGGGCAACTCAAGGCATGGTTCGGTGGGGTTGGGTGAAGCCATCGCGCGCGCGTGATCTGGCCCAGCGTGTGATCGAAACATTCAAGGTGATGTGCTCGGGCGTCGACGCCAGTGCCGCCAGCTTGTCGGGCGGCAATTTGCAGAAATTCATCGTCGGGCGCGAGGTGTTGCTCAAGCCCCGTGTCATGGTGTTGTCTCAGCCGACCTGGGGTGTCGATGTCGGCGCCGCCCAATTGATCCACCAGGCCTTGATGGATTTGCGCGCACAGGGCGTGGCCGTGTTGGTCGTGTCGGAAGAGCTGGACGAACTGTTTGTCTTGTGCGACCGAATCGCGGTGATGAACCGCGGCCGGTTGAGTGAACCCCAACCGGTGCAGGACGTCACCCGCGAATCGATTGGTGTGCTGATGGCGGCGACTTGAGAGTGGGCATCAATGGTGCGCCGGTGTCAGGTACTCGTGTACCAGTGCACTCCACAGGGCCGCGCCATCGGCAATGATGTGGTCATTGAAGTCGTAGCCGGGGTTGTGCACCATGCAGGCACCTGGCGTTCCAGCGGCACCATTGCCAACAAAGAAGTAACAGCCTGGCACGCGCTGCAGCATGAAGGCAAAGTCTTCACTGGCCGTGATGGGCGCTCCATGCGGCGTGACACGCTCGGCGCCAAACATGCGGGTGGCGAGTTCGGCAGCCAGGGCGGTGCAGGCGCTGTCATTGATCAGCACGGCGTAGCCGTCTTGCCAGTCGATCGCGGCGCGCACGCGGTAGCTGGCCGCTTGTTGCGAGACCAATTCGTGAATCCGCTCCTTGAGCAGGCTGCGAACCTCGGGATCGAGCGCGCGCACGCTGAGCTTCAGGGTGGCCTGGTCGGGGATGACGTTGTTGGCCTGTCCGGCTTGTAACGCACCCACGGTCACCACAGCGGTGTGCAGGGGGTCGACGTTGCGCGAGACCACCGTTTGCAAGGCCATCACAATGGAGGACGCTGCCACCAGCGGATCCGCGGTGGTGTGCGGCATGGCCCCGTGTCCGCCGACACCTTGCAGGGTGATGGTGACGTTGTCACTCGAGGCCATGGCAGCGCCTGCACGGAAGGTGAAGTGTCCTGTGGGGGCTCCCGGCATGTTGTGCAGGGCAAAGATGGCGTCACACGGAAAGCGCTCGAACAGCCCGTCGTCCATCATGCGCACGGCGCCTGCCGCCCCTTCCTCGGCGGGTTGGAAGATGAGATGCAGGGTTCCGTCAAAGTCACCCCGCTCGGCAATGTGACGCGCTGCAGCGAGCAAGGTGGCCGTATGCCCGTCATGGCCGCAGGCGTGCATGACGCCCGTTGTCTGGCTGGCCCATGCATGGCCGGTGGCTTCCGTGATGGGCAGGGCGTCCATGTCAGCGCGGATGCCCAGCTTGCGGGGTCCGTGGCCGCGTTGCAGTGTGCCCACCACGCCGGTGCCGCCCAGCCCGGTGGCGACCTGGTAGCCCCAATCGGTCAGCTTGCGCGCCACCAGCGCGGCAGTGCGGTGCTCCTGAAACGCCAACTCAGGGTGTGCATGAATGTCACGCCGCAAGGCAATGAATTCGCCCACGCGCTCGCTCAGGCTGTGTCGCAGATAAGGGGCAGAGAGATCGGACATGCAGATGGCTCACTGCGGTTGCAGGTTGATGGCTTTGGCAATGGCACGGTAGCGGGCCGTGTTGTCGCTGTAAATTTTGGTCATCGCGCTCAAGGGTTGAGGACGCGGCACCACCATCGCTTGCGCTTCCAGGGCGCTTCGGATGGCGGCATCGTTGGCCACTTCGCTCAAGGCCTTGTGCAGGGCTTGCACCACAGCGTCGGGGGTGTCCTTGTGAACAAAGAAGCCGGCCCAGGTGTCGAACACAAAGCCCTTGAGGGCGGGGTTGTCGTTCAGGGGTTGGGCGTTTTTGAAGGCTTCCTGGCGTTCGCTGGAGAGTGCGGCAGGGGCCTTGAGTTTGCCTTCTTCGACCATCTGGATCATGCTTTTGTTGTAGACCGACAGGAAGATGTCCACCTGGCCCGACATCATGTCTTGCAAGGCGGGTGCGCCGCCTTTGTAAGGCACGTGTGTCATCTCGATGCCGGTGATCTTGCTCAGGTGCTCGCCCAGCAGGTGGTACATGGAGCCCGGGCCCACGCTGGCGTAGGTCACCGGCTTTTTGTCGGCCGCGGCCTGCTTGGCATAGGCCAGAAATTGGGCCGGGTTGTCGGCCGGAAAATCCTTGCGAGCGAACATCACCAGCGGATTGATGGTGATCATTTGCACCAGACGGAAGTCCTCGGGTTTGTATTTGATGGCGGCATTGGCCATCGGCGCCAGGATGAGTTCGTTGGGCGAACCCTGAAAAATCATGTGGCCATCAGCCGGGCTGTTGAGCACCTTTTGTGCGGCAATGCCGCCGCTGGCTCCGCCCAGGTTGTCGACGATGACGGGCTGGCCCAGGTGTTTGGCCAGCGTGGTGTTGAGCGTGCGCGCAATGACGTCGGACACGCCACCGGCTGGGTAGGGCACCATCAGGGTGACAGGTTTGCTGGGAAATGCCTGGGCCCAGACAGGGCTGCTCAGGCACACCGAGGCCAGGACGGCGGCCAGCCAGCGAAATGAGGAATGCATGGGATGTCTCCGGGTTAAGGGTAATGGCCGCAATACTAGGCGGCATAAACCATGTCGTCCAATGCATTATGAATTCATAATAGATGATCTTCAATGCATGGATTAGGGATGCCCGCCATGACCCTGGTGCAACTCAAACACTTCATCACCCTGGCCCGTCATGGCTCGTTTGCCAAGGCTTCGGTGGCACTGTTCATGACGCAACCTGCGCTCAGTCGCAGCATCAAGGCCCTGGAAGACGAGTTGGGGCAATTGCTGTTTGACCGTCTGGGGCGGCGTATCGAGCTCACGCCCTTTGGGCAAAGCACCCTCGAGCGTGCGCTGGGGTTGCTGGAGGACGCCGATCATCTGGCCCGTGGCGGTCGAGCTATGGACGCACAGGACGTCGGACGTTTGCGCATCGGGCTCAGCTCAGGGCCAGGAGCGCTCCTGACCGTGCCCCTCATGACGCACTTTGCCCAGCAGTTTCCTCAATTTCACCTGGATATTTTGCGCGCCAACACCGAAGTCCTCACGCAGATGCTGCGCGAGCGCCAAGCGGATGCGGTGGTGGTCGATTTGCGCTCGCTGCGTCCTGCCCCCGATCTGGCGGTGACGGATGTGCATGAACTGGAGGGAGCCTTTCTGTGTCGAGCGGGACATCCATTGCTGAAAGTTCGTCGTCTGACGCCCGAGCGTCTGTGGACCTACCCGCTGGCCTCCACGCCCCTGAGCGACGAGTTGGCACGTCTGCTGGTGGAGCGCTACGGCGCGGGCGCGCATCCGCTGCGCATGGTCAAACTGACGACGGACGAGGTGTCACATCTGGTGGAGGTGGCGCTGCGCAGTGACACCGTGCTGCTGGCCGTTCGGGCGGCATGCCCGACCCTCAAGCCGTTGAGGATCTATCCAGCCTTGCAAGCGCGCGCCCGGTTTGGTCTGGTGACCCTGGCCCACCGAACCGAGCCGGCCCATCTGGTCGAGGTGCGGGCGGTGCTGACACGGATGCTGACACGTGCTGGCTGAGACTGAAGTGTCCATGGGGCCCGAAGTCTGAGCCTGAGGTGCCAGGTGAGCCTGACCTCTGAGCCAACCTGGGCGTCTTCGACTAGACTTCAGCGTCTTACTCCTTTTTGAATCACACACCATGTCCAATCCTCGTCAACCCGCCCATCCCATTCACCCGATGTTCATCAACCGTTGGTCGCCCCGTTCGCTGACCAACGAGGCAATGCCCAACGACGTGCTGATGACGGTGCTGGAAGCCGGTCGCTGGTCGCCCTCCGCTTACAACGCCCAACCCTGGCGCTTCATTTATGCGCTGCGCGGTGGCCAAGGCTGGGAGGGCATTTTTGGTGCCATCAACGAAGGTAACCAGAGCTGGGTGCACCGTGCCGGCGCGCTGGTCGTGATTGCCTCTGCCAAAAAAGCCATGTTCCCTGGCAAGACCGAGCCCGTCCCCAATGCCTGGCACTCGTTTGACACGGGTTCAGCCTGGATGAGCATGGCCTTGCAAGCGGTGGAGTGCGGCTGGGTTGCCCACGCACTGGCCGGTTTCGATTCGGACAAATTGCGTGCGGCCATTCACTTGCCCGATGACTTCGCCATCGATGCCATCATGGTGCTGGGCAAGCAAGGCGACAAGGCCCAGCTGCCCGAGGCTTTGCAGGCACGCGAGGCGCCCAATGCCCGCAAGCCGTTGGCCGACATCAGCTCGGAGGGCGTGTTCAAGGCCTGAGGCCCAGACTCGCCTCAGGCAGCGGGCTGGCCCCGCTGCCAACAAGCCCTGACGCCGTCTCGTCGCCCCGCAAGGTCGGATCAATGACCTGGGCGGGGGGCCGCGCTGAGGCAAGCCTCAGACCGCAGACGGCCCTCAACTCACGTACTTCACCAGCGTGAGCGAGATCGACGGAAACAGGAGCAGCACGATGGTGCGGATCGTGTCACTGATGAGAAAGGGCATCACGCCCCGGTAACTCTCGGCGATGGGCACATCCTTGGCCATGCTGTTGACGACGTAGACGTTCAGGCCGACGGGTGGGGCCAGCAAACCAAATCCCACGGTCATGAGGACCATGATGCCAAACCAGATGGCAACGGACTCCTTGGGCATGCCGAAGTCCAGCCCCATGATCAGGGGGAAAAAGATGGGGATGGTCAGCAGAATCATGGACAGCTCATCCATGACGGCCCCCAGGACCACGTAAAACAGCAAGATCGCGGTCACGACCATCAAGGGCGGCAGTCCCCAGCCGCCGACCACTTCGGCCAACTGAGCCGGCGTCTGGGTCAAGGCCAGCGAGGCATTCATGACATCGGCGCCGATGAAGATCATGAAGATCATGGCCGAGCTGGTGGCGGTGTCATAAAAGCAATGCTTGAACTTGGCCCAATTGATCTCTCGCTTCAACAGGGCGGCGACGAATGTGGAGGCCGCGCCCACGGCAGCGCCTTCGGTGGGGGTGAACAACCCCCCGTAGATGCCGCCGAACACAATGGCAAACACGACAGCAATGGGCAGGATGCCCATCAGGGCTTCGCGGTTCATGGGTTGCGGTTTCTCTGCATCCGGTGCTTGCCCCGGAACCAGGCGCACGTAGATGCCGATGGCCACCATGTAGCCCAACATGGCAATGATGCCGGGCACCATGGCCGCAGCGAACAGCTTGGCGATGTTTTGCTCGGCCAGGATGGCATAGATCACCAAGGGTACCGAGGGCGGAATCAAAATGCCCAAGGTGCCCCCCGCAGCCAGGGTGCCAGTGGACAACCGGGGCGAATACCCATGGCGCTTCATCTCCGGCAAGGCCACCCCGGTGATGGTCGCCGCCGTGGCCACCGATGACCCGCAAATGGAGCCAAAGGCTGCGCTGGCCAGCACGGCCGCCATGGCCAACCCACCCTTGAAGCGCCCCATGATGCCGGCTGCAAACTGAAACAAGGCCTTGCTGATTCCACCTTGCGTGGCGAAATTGCCCATCAGGATGAACAGCGGGATGACCGAGAGGTCATAGCTCGCAAAACGCGCATAGGGCAGCGTGTTGATAAAACTGGCGAAGGGCTGCCAACCGCTTTGCAGGATATAGCCACAGGTGCCCGCGCCAAACATGGCGATGGCAATGGGCACACGAACCGCCATCAACACCAGCATGATGGCAAAGATGAGCAGGGTGATCGTGAGGGCGCTCATGCTGCTGCTCCTTCCTGGGTGCCCGACAGCGCCTGGGTCAAGGCAATCAGGCTACAGAGCACAAAGGGCGGGACCATGGTCGCGTACACGATCCATTCGGGAAAACCGATCATCATGGTGCCGGAGAAGGTGGTGTAGGCATTCAGTCCTCCCAGGACCGTACGCCAGGCCATCAGCGCAAAGGTTGCACTGACGGCAAACGCGCCCAGGCGGTCCAGGGTGGCATTGGTGCTGTCGCTGGCTTTGGCGGTGAAAAAGTCCACGATGATGTGACCCCGTTTGAGCTGGCACAGTGGCATGAAGAGGGCAATGGCAGCGCCAGCGGCGATGCCGGTCAATTCGAAATCACCCACGATGGTCCAGCCCGTGGTGTTGCGACCGATCAGGCTGACGCAGGTGAGCAAGGTGATGACGGTCATCAAGATGCCGGCCAGGATGGCGCACAAGTTGGCCAGTGGAGTGAAGATTTTCATGAGGGAGGCTTCAGCAGGGCGATCACAGTAATGGGGGCAGCCTCTGGCAGTCAAAGCTGCAGCGCGATGTGGGTGAAATGTCAAGCCGGTAGGGCTATTTTAAGAACAAATAGTCGCGGCGAAGATTTTGACATGCGCTGCCCTGGTTGGGCGGGCTGGTGGTCTCGTGTTGTGTGCCCGGGTGATGTTGTGTGCCCAGGTGAATATCGCTACGATGGTTTCGTCGACTTCCCGTGCTTTCTGATTTCCATGTTCATCAGGAGACGCCATGAGAACCCTCTCTCAAATCCTGGCTGCCAAGCCAGCTGAAATCTTCACTGTTCGTCCCTCGGATTCCGTGCTGGTGGCCCTGCAAATCATGGCCACTTGCAATGTGGGCGCCTTGCCCGTGGTGTCCAACCAGAGGCTCGTGGGCATCATGTCGGAGCGCGACTATGCTCGCAAGGTGGCCTTGCAGGGACTCACCTCGTCGGTCACCGAGGTGCGGGACATCATGTCATCCTCGGTCGTGACCGCGCAGCTGGGCCAGACCGTGATGGATTGCATGGACATGATGACCACGCGTTATATTCGCCATCTGCCGGTGTTGGAGCGGGGGGAGTTGGTGGGTATGCTCTCCATTGGGGACCTGGTCAAGGCCGTGATAGAGGACCAGCAGTTCAATATCCAGCAACTGGAGTCCTACATCAGTCCGCTCAGCATTCCGCACTGAGCTGTTGCATGACACTGGGAATCGCTTTTTATCGGGGAGTTCTGCATGTTGAAAGTGGCCGTGATTGGTTTGGGCTGGTGGGGGCGCATCATCGTCGATGTGCTGGCCCATCACTCGACAATTCAAGTGGTGCGGGTGGTGGACATCGGCGCGGCAGGGCGGGCCTTTGCGCAAGAACGCGGTCTGCCGTTTTCTCCGCGATTCGAGGATGCGTTGTCGGATCCGCAGGTGCAAGGCGTGGTGCTGTGCACGCCGCACACCCTGCACACCGACCAAATCGTGGCAGCTGCACAGGCGGGCAAGCACGTCTTCTGTGAAAAGCCGTTGTCCATGACCCGTGCCGATGTGCTGCGCGCCAGCGAAGCGGTGGACCGTGCCGGCGTGGCCCTGGCCGTGGGGCATGAAAAGCGTTTTGAGCCACCCATTCTCGAGCTCATGCAGTTGCTCAAGTCGGGCGCCTTGGGCACGCCGCTGCAACTGGAGGCCAACTTCAGCCAGGACAAATTTCTGGCCTTGCAACCCGACAACTGGCGCTTGTCTGGCCAGGAAGCGCCGGCCGGACCGCTCACCGCCACCGGCATTCACTTGCTCGACTTGTCGATTGGCGTGTTTGGCGAGGCCCAGTCGGTCTTCACCAGCGTGAAGCAGTTGGGTAGCCCGCTCACCAACGGCGATACCCTGGCCGCCCTGGTGACGTTCAAGCGCGGGGGGCATGCGCTCATCTCCGCCATCCTGGCCACACCCTTTGCCGGTCGCTTCGCGGTGTACGGTTCGCAGGGCTGGGCAGAGGTGCGCGACAAAACCCACCCCGAGGCTCCCGAAGGCTGGACGTTCACCACCTGCTTGCGTGGCAAGCCCATGGAGGTCAAAGACATTCCCCCGGCGCCTGCCGTGCTGCACAACCTGGAGGCGTTTGCCGATGCTGCCCTGGGCCGAGCGCCGTACCCGGTGCCGCGCGAGCAGATGATTGCCAACGTGAGTGCACTCGAGGCCGTGATCCGTTCGGCCAAGTCGGGGCAGGTGGAGCGGGTCGAGGGTTGAGCCCGGGGTCAGCACGTGCCCACCTCCCCGCCATCTCGCGCGGAAGGTGACGGTTGCTCTTGGGTGACAGGCTCTAGGGTGTAACCCTGATGGCATGCTAACAGCGGGCCGATAGCATCCTTCTTTTTCTTGCGGATCAAGCCTATGGATATCGCCCTGGTCGGTGCCGGCATCGGAGGCCTCACGGCCGCTGCCTGTTTGTTGAAAAACGGTCATCGTGTTCGTGTCTACGAGCAGGCCGGCGATGTGCACGAAGTCGGTGCGGCTGTGCAAATGAGCGCCAATGCGGTCAAGGTGCTCTACCACCTGGGACTGCGCGACACGCTGGAGCGTCAGGCGGTCAAGCCGCAGTCGTTCGAGTTTCGACGCTATGACTCGGGCGAGTTGCTGCATGAAATCCGGCTCGGGGCTGACCACGAAACGCGACACGGTCATCCGTACTACCAGATTCACCGGGTGGACTTGCATGCGGCCTTGCTGTCGGTGGTGCAAAGCCTGGACCCGCAAGCCCTGCAGCTGGGCGCGCGTGCCTCGCATGTCACCGAACAGGCACAGGGCGCCACGATTCACTTTGTGGATGGCAAGACCGTGCAGGCCGAGTTGGTGGTGGGGGCCGATGGCATCAAGTCGGTGGTGCGCCAGCATGTGGTGGATGCCGAGCCGCCCGTGTTCACCGGACAGGTGGCCTGGCGTCTGGCCATTCCCATCGAGCGCATTCCGGCTGACTTGCGTCCGCCCATCGCATCGACCATCTGGTGCGGCCCGAACAACCACGCGGTGATGTACTACATGCGCTCGGCCCAGGTGTTGAACTTTGTGGGCTGTGTGGAGCGGCCCTGGGAAGAGGAGTCCTGGACGGCGCGTCAGCCCTGGGAGGAACTGGATCAGGATTACGCGGGTTGGCACCCGATGGTGCGCGCCGTGATCGATGCGGCCGATCGCGATCAATGTTTTCGCTGGGCGCTCAACAACCGCAAGCCCGTGATGACCTGGAGCACGCCCCACGTGACCTTGCTGGGCGACGCCGTGCACCCCACCTTGCCTTACATGGCGCAAGGCGCTGCCATGGCCATCGAGGATGCGGCCATTCTGAGCCGTGCCTTGCAGCTGGACCAACCCCTGGCCGAGGCGCTCCAAATTTATGAACAACACCGGGCCCCGCGAACGGCACGCGTGGTGAATGAGTCCACCGAGATGGGGCAGCTCTACCACATTGCCGATGCGCAGCAGATGAAACAGGCCTTCAAGGATCGCAACATCGCCGCCTCGCGCAACAACTGGCTCTACCCGTATGACCCGTTGCACATCGACCTGATGGCGTCCACCGGCTGAGCCGCTCATGCACACCACCGCACGACATTTTGTGGAGGGCCTGACCGAATCAGGCATTGAGTACCTGTTCTCCAACCTGGGCACCGACCATGTGACCCTGGTGGAAGAGCTCGCACAAGCACAGCTCGATGGGCGCGCTACACCCCAGGTGGTGCTGTGTCCGCACGAAAACGTGGCCATTCACATGGCGGGTGGCTACGCGGCCGTGACCGGTCGCGGCCAGGGCGTGATGGTGCATGTGGACGCAGGCACCGCCAATGCGGCCATGGGTCTGCACAACCTCATGCGCGCTCGTTTGCCGGTGCTGCTGATGGCGGGCAAGTCACCCTTCAGCCTGCATGGCGAGTTGCCAGGCGCGCGCGACAACTATGTGCATTACGTGCAGGACCCGTTCGATATCGGTTCGCTGGTGCGTCCCTATGTGAAATGGGAATACAACTTGCCCTCGGGCGTGGTGACCAAGGAGGTGCTGCGCCGCGCGCACACGGTCATGCACAGCGAACCCGCGGGCCCGGTGTACCTGACGCTGCCGCGCGAAACCCTGATCGAGCCCTGGCCTGCCGAGCGTGTGCGCTCTTACCCGGCTGAACGATTCGGGTCATCGCAACAAGGCAACTTGCCTCCAGAGGCCGTGCAACGGGTGGCGCGCGCGCTGATGCAGGCGCGCCAGCCGCTGGTGATCACCTCCTACCTGGGGCGCAAGCCCGAAGCGGTGCAGGCGCTGGAAGCGTTGGCCTTGCTGTGCGGCATTCGTGTGGTGGAGTTCAGCCCCTCGTGGCTGTGCATCTCGCGTGAGTCGCCATGTTTCTTTGGCTTTGATCCCACGCCCTGCCTGCCTGACACCGATCTGGGCTTGTTGCTCGATATCGATGTGCCGTGGCTCCCCCATGTCACCCGGCCACGTGAAGACACTCAGTGGTTGCACATCGATGTGGATCCGATCAAGAAAGATTTTCCGATGTGGGGCTTTGCCAGCGATGCGCGCTGGCCCGCCGATTGCGCTGTGGCACTGCGTGCCATCCACGAGGCGGTGGAGGCGCTGGCGGATGAGGCCTTTCATGCGCGTGTTCGTGAGCGCATGCGCAACTGGCCTCAGCAGCAGGCACAACGCCGTGCCAAGTGGGCGTCAGCAGCGGCCGAGGCGGGTGGCCCGGATGCACTCAACCCGGCCTGGGTGTGTGCGGCTGTGGGACGTCGCCTGGCACCGGAGGATGTGGTCATCAACGAAGGGATTCGCAATTCGCCAGCGGTGTTGCAGCAGATACCCCGAAGCCAGCCCATGTCGTTCCTGGGTGGCGCGGGGGGTGGCCTGGGGTACAGCGCGGGCATGGCCCTGGGGGTCAAGCTGGCGCGACCGAACAGCCGTGTGGTGCACATCGAGGGTGATGGCGGGTTTCATTTTTCGACGCCTTCATCGGTGTACGCGGTGTCTCAGTCGTATGGGTTGCCCATTCTGACCGTGGTGTTGGACAACGGTGGCTGGCAAGCGGTCAAGGAAGCGGTGTTGCGTGTGCATCCCGATGGTGCGGCTGCGAAGGCCAACCAGTTTTACGCCCGCTGGCCCGGTGAGATGCGTCGCTACGACAAAGTGGGCGAAGCGTTTGGCGCGCATGGCGAATGGGTGCGCAAGGCTGACGACATGGAGTCGGCGCTGGACCGATGCTTCGCGGCGCTGCAGGCCGGGCGCTCGGCAGTGCTGGTGGCCTCGGTGGCCAAGATTTGACAACGTCTGAGGGGACAAGCGATGAATCGTGACGCATCCAGGGTGAAGGTGAGCGCATGGCTGAGCTGTGTGGTGCTGGGGCTCATGCTGGGGGGGGCTGCTGCTGTTCAGGCGCAGGCGGCATGGCCGACCAAACCGGTACGCCTGGTGGTGCCTTACGCCCCGGGCGGCGCCAACGACATTCTGGCCCGTCTGCTGGCCGAAAAACTCACCCCATCCTTGGGACAGCCCGTGGTGGTGGAAAACAAGCCGGGTGCGGGTGCGGTGGTCGGTACCGATGTGGTGGCCAAAGCCGCCCCTGATGGCTACACCTTGTTGGTGGCGGCCAGCGGACCGATGGTGTTCAACCAGGTGTTGTTGACCAAGCCGCCTTACAACTCGGTGAGTGACTTCGCACCTGTGTCGATGGTGGGGTCGTTTCCGCTCATTCTGGGTGTCATTGACAGCTCGCCTGTGCGCAACTTCAATGATCTGGTGCAGTGGTCCAAGGCCAACCCCAACAACAGCAACTATTCTTATCCGGCTGCGTCGTTCCAATTGGTGATGGAGTTGATCAAAAGCCGTTCAGGATTGGTCGCATTGAATGTGCCGTATCCTGGCAGTGCTCCGTCCATCAATGCGGTGATGACGCAGGAAGTGCAGATGACGCTCATCGACTCCGGGCCCATCTCGTCCTTGCTCAAGGCCGGCAAGCTGCGCGCCTTGGCCGTCACCTCGGACCAGCGCATGCCTGCCTATCCGCAAGTGCCCACCCTGAAAGAGCAAGGTATCGATCTGGCCGTGAATCTGTGGGCTGGAGTGTTTGCGCCAGCAGGTACCCCGGCACCCATCGTCAAACGCCTGGAAGAGGAAGTGGCCAGGATCATGCGCCTGCCCGAGACGCAGGAGCGATTGGCCAAGCTCGATATTCGACCGGTCGGAGGCACCTCGGCCGAATTGGGCCGCACGCTGGCGCAGGAAATCGACCTTTGGCAACAAGTGGCCAGGGCCAACAACATCAAGCCCCAATGAGTTCACGCGGTCGAATCGCCATTGCCGGGGCGGGCATCGCGGGACTGGGCACGGCGCTGGCACTCATCGAACAGGGCTTCGAGGTGCGTCTGTATGAGCAATCGTCTCAACTGGCCGAGGTGGGGGCGGGCTTGCAGATTTCGCCCAATGGAGCGAGGGTGTTGCAGCACTGGGGACTCGAGTCCGAGTTGAAGCCCCTGGTGTGCGAGGCTGCGGGCAAGGAAATTCGGTTGTGGTCCACCGGGCAGCGATGGAAGCTGTTTGATCTGGGCGAGGATTGCCGATCGCGTTTTGGGGCTCCGTACTGGATGGTGCACCGGGGTGACCTGCATCAGGTGCTGGCGCGCGCTGTGCAGTCACGTGCCCCGGGTTGCATCACGCTCTCGACGCGCATCGTCGCGGCGCAACCTGCCGGTGCGGGTATTCGTTTGCAAGCGGCAGATGGCCCATCGTTCGACGCGGATGCCTTGATTGCGGCGGACGGAGTCCACTCGTTGTTGCGTCAGCAATGTCTGGGAGAGGACAAGCCGCAGTTCATGGATTTGCTGGCCTGGCGTGGCCTCGTGCCCATGTCCAGATTGCCCGATCACTTGCGCAGTCCTGTGGGGACCAACTGGGTGGGGCCGGGGGCACACGTCATCACTTACCCGGTGCGCGGCGGTCAGTTGATGAACGTGGTGGGCATTGTCGAGCGGGGGGACTGGCGAGGCGAATCCTGGAACGAGCCCGGCAGTCATGAAGAACTGCTGCAAGACTTCGGGCGCTGGCACGACGACGTGCGCACGCTCATGAACCACATCGATCAGCCGTTCAAGTGGGCCCTGCTGGGACGAGAGCCCCGACGCGGTTGGGCTCATGGTGCCGTGTGTCTGTTGGGCGATGCTGCGCATCCCACCTTGCCCTTTCTGGCGCAAGGGGCCAACATGGCCCTGGAGGACGCTGCTGTGATGGGGCGTTGCCTGGCTGCTGACGCTTCTCCCGCCGAGGCCTTTGCCCGGTTTGAATCGCTGCGCTGGCAACGTACGGCCGACATCGTGAACCGTTCGCGTGACAACGCCAAGCGCTTTCACAACCCGCAACTGGCAGACGATGCGTTAGCGGTGGCCTACGTGGACCGAGAGTGGCAACCCGAGTCAGTGCGTCGTCGTTACGACTGGCTGTTCGAGTATGACCCCTTGAATGTGCCGTTATGACGCCTGCGCTGGACGCCAGTGGTCTGACGGCGGGTGTCCCCGGTGCTGCAACCGCTCTCACCGTTGCAGCGCAGGGGGATGGGTCACTCGGCTCGGATGCCTTGCTCCTTGACCACCTTGGCCCAGCGTTCGGCATCGCGTCGAACGAGCTGCGCGAATTCTTGGGGCGTGCTGCCGCGCGGGTCCATGCCCTGGGACAGGAAGGCTTTTTTGACGTCCTCACCCATCAGCAGCTGGTTGATCTCTCGGTTGAGCGACTGGATGATGTCCGCGGGCGTGCCCTTGGGGGCAAAGATGCCGAACCACATATCGACGTTCACGTCACCGAGTTGCTGCTCGGCGACGGTGGGCAGTTCGGGCAGCAGGGGGTGACGCTTGTGGCTGCCAATGGCCAACGCGGTCAGGCGGCCCGAGCGAATATGCGGCAGCGCCACATGAATCGGCAGGAACATGGCATCGACTTGTCCGCCCAGCAAATCGGTGACCGCCGGGCCCGTGCCACGGTACGGGATGTGGGTGAGAAAAATCTTGGCGGTGTTCTTGAACAGCTCCATCGACAGGTGGTGTGGCGTGCCTACGCCGGGCGAGGCGTAATTGATTTTGCCGGGCTGACGACGCGCGGCTTGTGCCAGTTCGGTGGCGCTGCGATAGCCCGAGTTGGGGTGCGTGACCAGCAGCAACTGACCCCAGCTGGTCTGGCTGATGGGCTCGAGGTCTTGCACCGGGTCAAAGCTCAACTGCGGGTAAAGGCTGCGGTTCATCACCAGCGTGTTGACACTCACCAGCAAGGTGGAGCCATCAGGCGCAGCGCGCACCACGGCTTCTGTGCCAATGTTGCCCGAGGCGCCCACACGGTTTTCCACCACCACGGGACGGTTCAGTCGCTCCGACAGTTTGGGTCCGAGGGTGCGTGCAATCAGGTCAATGCCCGTGCCCGGCGTGAACGGCACCATCAGACGCAAGGGCGCCCCAGCGGGTTGCGCCAGAGCCATGCCAGTGCCGGAGCTGCTGGCCAACAAAGCCAGGATGTGACGTCGGGAAAGTGCAGGACCGCGCATGGTGTGTGTATCAAAAAACAAAAACGCAATTATCAGAGCCAACCCGCCTGTGCGGACTACCGGGAATCCCTAGGCTATGGCCACTGACGGTTTATACGAACGGCCGGGCTTTCTGCTGCGGCGCTCGCACCAGATCTCGGTGTCGATTTTTGAGCGTGCCTGTTCAAGCCTGTCGCTCACCCCTGCACAGTACGGCGTGCTCGCGGTGCTGGCGGCACAGCCGCACATCGATCAGACGCGGCTGGCCAAAGCGCTGGCATTTGACAAGGTGACGGTGCTGCGGGTGTTGAAGGGATTGCAGGAGCGGGGATTGTGCGTGCGAGAACCCGTGGCATCAGGTCGGCGGCAGATGGCCGTGTCACTCACCTCGGCAGGTCATGCCCTCTTGCAACAGGCGCGCCTACCGGTTCAGCAGGCGTACGACGAGTTGTTGTCGCCCTTGAGCGTCGCGGAGCAATCGGTGCTGGTGTCTTTGCTGCAGCGCTTGACGCAGTCGCTGGAGCAGGAAGCCAGATCGAGCTTTGTGCCGATTGAGCCAGTCCCCACCGTGCGACCCCACCAGCCACGCTGAAGGCGTTGCACGCCAGACGGATGACGGCCTGAGGCTGATGCCGGATCAGATGCGCGAGAATGTCCAGTTCATTGAGTCTTTGCTCAGGGTGTGACCGCAACGCCCCCGTGAGTCCAGGAACGGAGTCCATGATTTCTCTGACTTTCAACCCATCGCCCAATGGCTGGCGAGCCGCCGGCAAGATCGGCTTGGCGTTACTGGCCGCTGTGACTGGCTGGTGCGCCCAAGCCCATGACGACTGGCCCGCACCGGGGCGAAACGTGCGTCTGATCTTGCCCTCTCCGGGGGGTTCGGGCACTGGCGACACCATCGGGCGTCTCATTGCCGAGGAGTTGTCCAAACGCCTCAAGGTGCCTGTCGTGGTGGACAACAAGCCAGGCGCCAACGGCAACATCGGTGCAACGGCGGCCGCGCAAGCGCCACACGATGGCTACCATTTCCTTTTCTCCTGGGCCGGCACACTCGCGGTCAACCAGGCCATGTACAAGCAGATGGGGTATGACAGCCAACGCGATTTCGCTCCCATTGCCCTGTTGGCCGAAGTGCCCAACATCCTGGTGGTCAACAACGATCTGCCGGTGAAGAACGTGGCCGACTTGACTCGCCATGCCAAAGCCCACCCGGGTCAGCTCAGTTACGGCTCCACGGGTATCGGCAGCAGCATGCACCTGGCGGGTGAGTTGTATCAGCGCGAGTTCAACACCGACATGGTGCATGTGCCGTTCTCCAACCCCGGCAATGCCACCACCAATTTGATCAGCGGTGAAATTCAGCTCATGTTCCAACTGGTGCCGGGCATCGCCTCCCAAGTGAAGGCGGGGCGTGTGCGGGCCGTGGGCGTGATGGCACCGCAACGCTCACCGGCTTTGCCGGATGTGCCCACCATGGTGGAGTTGGGGGCGCCGCAGCTCATGTCGACCACCTGGTTTGCTCTGTTGGCGCCCAAAGGCACACCGGCCCCTGTCATACAACGCGTCAACCAGGCGGCGAACGAGGCACTGGCCGATCTGGCGGTCCGCAAGCGTCTTGGCGAGATGGGGGCCACACCGTTAGGCGGCTCTCCACGGCAATTGGCGGATCACCTGTCCGCAGAAATCGAGCGTTGGGGACGCATCGTGCGCGACGCCAAGATCGAGGTGAAATAAATGACGAACCCGGGCGACGCTTCTGCCAGCAACACAGGGGGTACATCCACGCTTGCCGGTATCGCACCCGGGCTGACCGCCCTGGAAGCCCGTTTGGCCTGGGAGCTCGCGGCACTGCAATTGCCGGCCGCGCGCTGGACACCCGAGTTGCAGCACGCGGGCCAGTCGGTGGCCGATGTGGTCATCATCGGTGCGGGCATGTCGGGGCTGACCCTGGGTGCTGCCTTGAAGCACCGGGGCCTGCAAGTGGATCTGTATGACGAATCCCCTGAAGGTTTCGAAGGGCCATGGGCCACCACGGCCCGCATGGAAACCTTGCGCTCTCCCAAGCAACTGACCGGCCCGGCACTGGGCATTCCGTCGCTCAGTTTTCGTGCCTGGTTTGAAGCGCAGTGGGGAGCGGCCGCCTGGGAAGTGCTGGACAAGATTCCCCGCTTGCATTGGATGGACTACCTGCGCTGGTATCGACGTGTGCTGGGCATCGAGGTGCACAACCGGCATCGGGTGACGGACGTGTGGCCGCAACCCGATGGGCGGGTGAAGCTGCGCATTGAAGATGCGCAAGGCGTGGTGCTCGAGCGCTGGGCGCGGCGTGTGGTGGTGGCCACCGGGCGAGCCGGTCTGGGCGGCGCCTGGGTGCCTGACTGGGCACGTCAACTGCCCCCCGCACACTGGGCGCATTCCTCCGATCACCACGACTACAACACGCTCAAGGGGCTGCGCGTGGGCGTGGTGGGAGCGGGTGCCTCGGCCATGGACAGTGCTGCCACGGCGCTGGAGGCAGGTGCCGCGCGAGTGCACTTGCTGATCCGCCGCGCCGACATCCCGCGCATCAACAAAGGCAAGGGGGCGGGCAATCCTGGTTTTGTCCACGGCCATGGCCGATTGCCCGATGCCTGGAAGTGGCGGATACGGCATTACATCAATGTGCAGCAGGTGCCACCACCGCGTGGCAGCACGCTTCGGGTCTCGCAGCACCCCAATGCCTTTTTCCATCTGGGCTGCGCGGTGCAGGGCGCTCAGCAGCACGGGGCTGCCTTGCAGGTCAGCACATCGGCCGGGCCGATCGAACTGGACTTCCTCATCTTTGCCACGGGCTTTGTGGTGGACTGGGCACAGCGCCCGATGTTGCGCCATCTGGCACCGCATGCACGCACCTGGGGCGATCGCTGGCAAGTCGAACCCGGGCAAGAGGACGCCGAACTGCTGGCTTGTCCCGATCTGGGCGGCAACTTTGAATTTCAGGCCAAAGCGGGGCATGACTGCCCGGGCCTGGACCGGATTCACTGTTTCAACTACCCGGCGGCGCTGTCGTTGGGGGTGATCACCGGCGATATCCCGGCCATCAGCGAGGGCGCTTTGCGATTGGCCACCACGCTGGCAGGCTTGTTGTGGGCGGAGGACATCGAGCATCACTTCGAGCGCATGCAAGCCTTTGCCGAGCCTGAGGTGTTCGGTGATGAATGGGTGGCATCGCCCCTGCCTCGGTCAGATTCCAGTAAGGATTGAGGCGTCAACCGTCAGGGGAAAACACAGAAGTTGCCTCGTCAATCCCTAGAACTGATAGGCGATTGCATGAACGGGGTAGAGGCCCTTAGGATGGTCGGTTTGTCAACCTGGATCCAGAACGTGCTGCGAATCATGATCATCGATGATCATCCGGTTTACCGGGAAGCGTTGTCCGAAAAAATCGGACAGTGTTTTGCCGCGCAGTCGGTGCCGGTCCTGGCCGTTGACGGCGCTCAGCAAGGGCTTGACGCGATCTCCAGCCATCCGCAAGACCAGTGGGTCGTGGTGATCGATGTGCTGATGCCCGGCTTGAGCGGTCTGGCAGGTATCAAGGCGTTCAAGGCCATCCCTCAGGTGTTGCACGTGGTCGCCTTGTCGGGTCTGGACGAAAAACTGTGGGAGCCGCGCACGGTTGCGGCCGGGGCCACTTACTTCTTGTCCAAAAGCAGTACCAGCGATCTGATTTGCAGCAAGCTGGCCCACCTCATTGAATTGCCAGCCCAGCACGCGGGCACCGCAGCGGACAAGGCGGCCAGCTACCGGCTCACAGATCGCCAGCGCCAAGTGCTCAAACTGATTGCTGTGGGGCATCCCAACAAGGTCATTGCGGATCAACTCGATATCAGCGAGCAGACCGTGAAGATCCACGTGGGTCAGATCTTCAAGGAGTTGCGGGTATTCAACCGCACGCAGGCGGTGCTCAAGGCACAAAAATCCAACCTGCTGGATACCTGATCCAGCCTGACAGCGCCAGGCGAGAGGCAGGGCTGTCGTTCTCGATCGAGGTCGGTTTTGCCGTCTGCGACGTATCAGGGGAACCGGTGAATACGCCGCCACCGCCTGAGCTGGCGTGAGGCGTCAAATCGCCGAAGTGCGCAAGGTGGGCAAGCCAATGCCTGACGCATCAAAGCCGCCATCCACAGCCAGCAATTGGCCATTCACATACGACGCTGCCGGGCTGCACAGAAAACCGATGCAGGCGGCGATTTCTTCGAGTGCGCCGTAGCGGTTGAGCGGGATCGCGTCATGGTAATCCTTGCGGATGGCCGGGCTGTGCACCTGCTTGGCCATTTCGGTCTCCACCGGGCCGGGGGCGATGGCATTGACCCGAATGCCCTCGTTGCCGTATTCCACCGCTTGCTGTTTGGTCAGGTGTACCACCGCAGCCTTGCTGGTGCCGTAGGCCACGCGCAAGGTGCTGGCACGCAGGCCGGAGATGGAAGCGATGTTCACCACGGCACCGCCGCCGCTGTGTCGCATCACAGGCGCGAAAGCTTGCGTGCACAGAAACACGCCATCCAGGTTGGTGCTCATGACGTGGCGCCACTCCTCGAACGTGGTCTGCCCGATGGGTTTGAACACGGCCACGCCGGCATTGTTGACCAGCGCATCAACGCGCCCGAACTGCTGCACGACGGTGGCCACCGCGGACTCGACCTGCGCCGGTTGCGACACATCGCACACCACGTCCAGCACCGTGGCCGGGTTTGGAAAAGCGTTGGCGCCAGCGATCAAGGCCGGCGCGTCGTTGTCCAGTCTGACCACGCGGTAGCCATGGTCAAGAAACCACTGGGCACTGGCCAGTCCAATGCCGCGCGCAGCACCGGTCACCACAGCAACGGGGGAGGAAGAGGAAACAGGGGTCATGGCGAGGTGGAAAAGTTCGGTTGCACAAGGCACAACGGCCAAGGGTGCGGTGACTGTACAACAGCGGGTTGGAGGGGGTAATTAAGTAATGTATTGACGTATTCGCAGGTGCCGGTTGAATCGGAGCTTGAACTCTTCCTGGTTCGAATACTAGGGTTAACACCGAGATTGAGCGAAATTTCCTCACTTGCGGCACTGAAAGGCTTGGGCATAATATGCAAATACATTGTCATATTCAGGAGCTCCCAGCATGGCCCGACTGCTCAACAAGACTGTCATCATCACCGGCGGGGCCGGTGGCATTGGTGGCGCCACCTGCCGGCGCTTCGCCGCCGAAGGTGCACGCGTGGGGATTTTCGACATGAACCTGGAGGCTGCCCAGCAAGTCGCGAGCGAGATTCAGGCCAGCGGCGGCACGGCCGCAGCGTTCAAGTGCGACATCACCCACCGCGCAGAAGTCGATGCAGCTGTCGCTGCCGCCGAGACTCAACTCGGACCGATCGATGTGCTGGTCAACAACGCGGGATGGGACGTGTTCCGTCCGTTCACCAAAACCACCCCTGACCAGTGGGAACGTCTGATCGCCATCAACCTGATTGGCGCCTTGCACATGCATCACGCGGTGTTGCCCGGCATGGCCGCGCGCAAGAGCGGACGCATCGTGAACATCGCCTCCGATGCTGCCCGTGTGGGCTCATCGGGCGAGGCGGTTTACGCGGCGTGCAAGGGCGGGCTGGTGTCCTTTTCCAAGACGATTGCCCGCGAGCATGCGCGTCACGGCATCACCGTCAACGTGGTCTGCCCGGGCCCGACCGACACGGCCCTGTTTGCCGACTACAAGGAAGGCGCTGGCAACCCCGAGAAGCTGATGGAAGCCTTCACCCGTGCCATTCCGCTGGGCCGCATTGGCCAGCCGCAGGATTTGCCTGGCGCCATTTTGTTTTTTGCCAGCGACGATGCGGCCTATGTCACGGGACAAGTGCTGAGCGTGTCGGGCGGTTTGACCATGAACGGCTGACGCGCAGCGCCGCCTCATTTTTCCCAAGGAACTGACATGAACTTTGAAGACATCCTGTACGAAGTGCGCAACGGCGTGGCCTGGATCACGATCAACCGTCCCGACAAGATGAACGCCTTTCGCGGCACCACGTGCGACGAACTCATCAAGGCCCTGAACAAGGCCGGCTACGACCGCAGCGTGGGCGCCATTGTGCTGGCGGGTGCCGGTGAACGCGCCTTCTGCACGGGCGGCGATCAGTCGGCACACGACGGCAACTACGACGGTCGCGGCACGATCGGTCTGCCCATGGAAGAACTGCACACCGCCATTCGTGATGTGCCCAAGCCCGTGATCGCC
>CANFMY010000034.1 GCA_947448375.1 Comamonadaceae bacterium
ACGGCGTATGACCCTGTGTGTGCGTTGACCTATGCGCGCACGGCCGTCGTGGTAATTGCTGCACTGCGATAATGCTTTTCCAGACCTTGGGCCGCCAGGCCGAGGTCGCTTTTGACACCCCCATGAATGCCCCGACACCGCTGACCCAGTTGCTGGCCGAGACCGACACCGGCCCGCGTCTGCGCGAGATTCCCTACAACTACACCTCGTTCTCGGATCGGGAGATCGTGTTGCGCCTGTTGGGTTCTGGCGCCTGGGACGTGCTCGAGCGGCTGCGTGGCGAGCGCCGCACCGGCCGCTCCGCACGCATGCTGTACGAAGTGCTGGGCGACATCTGGGTGGTGCAGCGCAACCCTTACTTGCAAGACGATTTGCTGGACAACCCCAAGCGCCGCCGCCTGCTGGTCGATGCCCTGCATCACCGCCTGGGCGAGGTGGAGCGGCGCCGCACCCCGCAGGCGGATGGCGAGCGCGACGCCCTGGTGGTCGAGTTGTTGCGGGCGGCGCGTGCTGCCGTGCACCAGTTCAACCAGCAGTTTGACGAGCTGGCGGCCCTGCGCCGCCAGACCCAGAAGCTGCTGCGCCGCCTCACCGCGGCAGACAACATCAAGTTTGACGGCCTCTCGCGCGTGTCCCATGTGACCGACGCCACCGACTGGCGCGTCGAGGTGCCCTTTGTGGTGCTCACCCCCGACACCGAGGCCGAGATGGCCGCCCTGGTGCGCGGCTGTTTCGAATTGGGCCTGACCATCGTGCCGCGTGGCGGCGGGACCGGCTACACCGGTGGCGCCGTGCCGCTGACCTGGAAGAGCGCGGTCATCAACACCGAAAAACTCGAGGCCATGACCGAGGTCGAGGTGATGGATCTGCCGGGCCTGGACAGGCCCGTGCCCACCCTCTGGACCGAGGCCGGCGTGGTCACCCAGCGCGTGGCCGACGCCGCCGAGCGGGCCGGCTATGTGTTCGCCGTGGACCCCACCTCGGCCGAGGCCTCTTGCATCGGCGGCAACATCGCCATGAATGCCGGCGGCAAGAAGGCCGTGCTGTGGGGCACGGCCCTGGACAACCTGGTGAGCTGGCGCATGGTCACACCGCAGGCGCAGTGGCTGGAAGTCACCCGCGTCGGGCACAACCTGGGCAAGATCCATGACGCCGAGATGGCGTCGTTCGAGCTGCGCTACTTCGAGGCCGATGGCCGCACCCCCATTCGGACCGAGCGCCTGGACATTCCCGGTGCCAGCTTTCGCAAGACGGGCCTGGGCAAGGACGTGACCGACAAATTCCTGAGCGGTCTGCCCGGCGTGCAAAAAGAAGGGTGCGACGGCCTCATCACGAGCGCGCGCTGGGTGCTGCACCGCATGCCCGAGCACACGCGCACCGTGTGCCTGGAGTTTTTTGGCAACGCCAAGGACGCGGTGCCCAGCATCGTCGACATCAAGGAATTCATGTTCGCCGAGCAAAAGCGCTCGGGCACCTTGCTGGCCGGCCTGGAGCATCTGGACGATCGCTACCTCAAGGCGGTGGGCTACGCCACCAAGAGCAAGCGCGGCGGCCTGCCCAAGATGGTGCTGGTGGGAGACATTGCCGGTGACGACGCCGACGCCGTGGCGCGTGCCACCTCCGAGGTGGTGCGCCTGGCCAATTCGCGCAGCGGTGAAGGCTTCATCGCCATCAGCGCCGAGGCGCGCAAGAAATTCTGGCTCGATCGCAAGCGCACAGCGGCCATCAGCCGCCACACCAACGCCTTCAAGATCAACGAAGACGTGGTGATTCCGCTGCCGCGCATGGCCGAGTACACCGACGGCATCGAGCGCATCAACATCGAGTTGTCGCTGCGCAACAAGATTGCCCTGTGCGAGGCGCTGGACACGTTCTTCGCCCAGGGCCAGCTGCCCCTGGGCAAGAGCGACGATGCCGCCGACATGGCCGTGCCCGAGGTGCTCGAGGAGCGGGTGCAGCAAGCGCGCGCCCTGATTGCCGAGGTGCGCTCCCTGTGGCAGGGCTGGCTCGACCAGTGCGACCCCCTGTTCCTGCAACTGCAGGACCACACGCTGCGCGCGAGCTGGAAAACCCAGTTGCGCGCGCCGCTGCAAAACCTCTTCACCGGTGCTGCGTTTGGCCCCATCCTGGACGAATGCAACGCCATTCACCAGCGCGTGCTCAAGGGCCGTGTGTGGGTGGCCCTGCACATGCACGCCGGTGACGGCAACGTGCACACCAACATTCCCGTCAACAGCGACGACTACCTCATGCTGCAAACCGCGCACGAGGCGGTGGCGCGCATCATGACGCTGGCGCGCTCGCTCGATGGTGTGATTTCGGGCGAACACGGCATTGGCATCACCAAGCTCGAGTTTTTGACGGACGAGGAAATCGCGCCGTTCGCCCGTTACAAGGCGCAGGTGGACCCCGAAGGGCGGTTCAACAAAGGCAAGCTGCTGCGCGCCCGCACAGGCGACGCCGATGTGCACGCCGCTGACCTGAGCCAGGCCTACACGCCCAGCTTTGGCTTGATGGGGCACGAATCGCTCATCATGCAGCAGTCCGACATCGGCGCCATCGCCGACAGCGTCAAGGACTGCCTGCGCTGCGGCAAGTGCAAACCCGTGTGCGCCACCCATGTGCCGCGCGCCAACCTGCTGTACAGCCCGCGCAACAAGATTCTGGCCACCTCCCTGCTGGTGGAGGCCTTTCTCTACGAGGAGCAGACCCGCCGCGGCGTGTCGATCCAGCACTGGCAGGAGTTTGAGGACGTGGCCGACCACTGCACGGTGTGTCACAAGTGCCTGACCCCGTGCCCGGTCAACATCGACTTTGGCGATGTGTCGATGAACATGCGCAACCTGCTGCGCAAGATGGGACAAAAGAGCTTCCGCCCCGGCAACGCCGCGGCCATGCTGATGCTCAATGCCACGCGCCCCGAGACCATCAAGCTCGTGAGAACCGCCATGGTGGGCGTGGGCATGAAGGTGCAGCGCCTGGCCAACGACTTGCTGAGCGTGGTGGCGCGCAAGCAGACCAGCGCCCCCCCGGCCACGGTGGGCACCGCTCCCCTCAAGGAGCAGGTGATCCACTTCGTGAACAAGAAGATGCCTGGCGGCCTGCCCAAGAAAACGGCGCGCGCCCTGCTCGACATCGAGGACAAGAACTACGTCCCCATTCTGCGCAACCCGGGCACCACCACCACGGACAGCGAGGCGGTGTTCTACTTCCCCGGTTGCGGCTCCGAGCGCTTGTTCTCCCAGGTGGGGTTGGCCACGCAGGCCATGCTGTGGCACGCCGGCGTGCAGACCGTGTTGCCCCCGGGTTACCTCTGCTGCGGCTACCCTCAACGCGGCAGCGGCCAGTTCGACAAGGCCGAGAAGATCATCACCGACAACCGCGTGCTGTTTCACCGGGTGGCCAACACGCTCAACTACCTCGACATCAAGACGGTGGTGGTGAGTTGTGGCACCTGCTATGACCAGTTGCAGGGCTATGAGTTCGACAAGATCTTCCCCGGCTGCCGCATTGTGGACATCCACGAGTTCTTGCTGGAAAAGGGTGTCACCTTGCCGGCAGACCAACAAGGTGCGTATCTGTACCACGACCCGTGCCACACCCCGCTCAAGCAGCAAGACCCGATGAAGACGGTCAAGTCGCTGGTGGGTTCGCAGGTGATCAAGTCCGATCGCTGCTGCGGCGAGTCCGGCACCCTGGGTGTGACGCGCCCCGACATCTCCACCCAGGTGCGTTTCCGCAAGGAAGAACAACTGCGCCGTGACGAGGCCGAACTGCGCGCCCGCTCGGACCAGGTGGGGCAAGACATCAAAATTCTCACCAGTTGCCCCAGTTGCCTGCAGGGCTTGAGCCGCTTTGGCCAGGACCTGCAAAACGGCTTGCTTGAGGCCGACTACATCGTGGTCGAGATGGCCCGACTGCTCCACGGGGAGGACTGGATGCGTGAATACGTTGAAGCCGCCAACCACGGCGGCATCGAGCGGGTGCTGGTATGAAAACGCCCCCGCGCGCGCCCGCGCCCACCGAGGTGACCCTGCACGGTCAGTCGCGCGTGCTCGAAGTGGCTTATGAAACCGGTGAACGGTTTCGCCTGCCTTTCGAGTTGATGCGCGTATACAGCCCCTCGGCCGAAGTGCAAGGCCATGGACCAGGGCAGGAGGTATTGCAAACCGGCAAGCGCGAGGTGGACATCACGGCCTTGCAACCGGTGGGCAACTATGCCCTGCAACCCACCTTCAGCGATGGCCACGACACGGGCTTGTTCTCGTGGGATTACCTGCATTTTCTGGGCTCGCAACAAGCCGAGTTGTGGGCCGAGTACGAGCGCCGCCTGGCCGCTGCCGGCGCACAGCGCGACGACCCGATGCCCACCTCGTCAGGCCCCGGTTGTGGCCATCACCACTGATGCGCCTGGCCAGGCCAGGGGCACTGCACACTGCCCTGGCCACTGACGTTACATTACCAGCATGAGCAGCACCCATTTCGGATTTCAGACCGTTGACGAGCGCGAAAAGGCGCGTCGCGTGCGCGGTGTCTTTGACTCGGTGGCCTCGCGCTATGACGTCATGAATGACCTGATGTCCCTGGGCATGCACCGGGTCTGGAAACACTACACCCTCACCGTGGCCGATGTACGACCCGGTCATCGGGTGCTGGACATTGCCGGCGGCACGGGGGACCTGGCGCTGGCCTTTGCCAAGCGCGTCGGCCCCACCGGCTGTGTGGTGCACACCGACATCAACGAAGCCATGCTGCGCACCGGCCGCGACCGCCTGCTCGATCTGGGGGTGGTGCTGCCCACCGTGGTCTGCGATGCCGAGCGCCTGCCTTTCCCGGATCAGCATTTTGACCGCGTGAGCGTGGCCTTTGGCCTGCGCAACATGACCCACAAGGACCAGGCCTTGCGCGAGATGTGCCGTGTGCTCAAGCCCGGCGGCAAGCTGCTGGTGCTGGAGTTTTCCAAGGTGGCCCCCCCGCTGGAGAAGGCCTACGACTGGTACTCCTTCAACATCCTGCCGCAATTGGGGCGCTGGGTGGCGCGTGACGAGGCCAGTTACCGCTACCTGGCCGAGTCCATCCGCATGCACCCGGGCCAGGAGGCCTTGAAAGACCTCATGAAACAAAATGGCTTCCGCCATGTGGATATTCACAACCTGAGCGCCGGCATTGTGGCGCTTCATGTTGGAATTCGCTGCTGAGAAGATCAAACAGGAGATGACATGAAATTGCGACTGGGTTCCTTGCTGCTGGCTGTGGTGCTGTCCTTGGGCAGCTTGCACGCCGAAGCCTCCAAGCGCTTGGGCGGCGGTAAATCCGTGGGCCAGCAATCGGGCAACGTCACGCAGCGCGAAGCTGCTCGCCCCGCCACCCCGGGCCAGCAGGCTGCGCCTGCGGCACCCGCGGCCGCACCCGCCCAGGCGCCTGCGCCGGCACCCGCGGCCGCAGCCCCGCAACGCAAACCCTGGGGCGCCATGCTGGGCGGCCTGGCAGCGGGTCTCGGTTTGGCCTGGCTCGCGCACTCGCTCGGATTGGGTGCCGAGTTTGGCCAATTTCTGATGTTCGGTTTGCTGGCGCTGGTCATCATGATGGTGGTGGGCATGTTCCTGCGTCGTCGTCAGTCTCAAGCGCAACCCCAGCACAGCCCCTTCGCCTTCGAGGGCGCTGGGGCCTCCTCGCAGCCGGCCTCTGCGCCCAGCTACAACCCGCACAATGTCGGCAATGACGCCTCGGCTCGCCCCTGGGAGGGCCAGGCGGCCGCCTTTGAGCCCGTGGCCGCTCCTTCTCGGGCTGGCTCCATGATTGGTTCGGCCATTGCCGGCGGTCAGCAAAACTGGAGCATCCCTGCCGGATTTGATGTGACCGGTTTCGTCGAGGCAGCCAAGCAGAACTTCATCGCTCTGCAAGATGCCTGGGACCGTTCGGACATTCCCGCGCTGCGCGCCATGATGACCGACAGCATGATCACCGAAATCAAGTCGCAACTGAGCGAGCGCGAGACCCACAACGCGGGTCAACCCAACAAGACCGATGTGGTCATGCTGGAAGCCCAGCTGCTGGGCATCGAAGACCTGGGGCAGGGCTACATGGCCAGCGTCGAGTTCTCGGGCCTCATCCGTGAAGAGCCCTCGGCAGGTCCCACGCCCTTCCGCGAGGTCTGGAACATGACCCGTCCCAAGGACGGCCCGGCTGGCTGGATGGTGGCGGGCGTTCAGGCCCTGCAGTGAACCCGTGGCCTCACCCGGGCGACTGTGTCGCAGCGGGTGGGGCGCTTTGAGCGAAAATGGCAGGTCGGCGACCTGCCTTTTTTTATTGAGACTTCCGCATGCCTTCTCGCGTATTTCCCCGTCTGGACGAATGGGCCGAGCAATTGCTCGATCGCTTGCGTCCGCCTTTGTGGCTGGAATCCGAGATCAAGCAGCGCGTGCTGCTGTTTCTCAACCACGTGCTGATGCAGGAATCCTCGGCCCTGGAGCGCTTGCGCCGTCAACAGGGCCGGCAGGTGCAATGGCGCTGGCGTGATCTCGATCTGCGCGTCACGATCACCCCGGCAGGTCTGCTGGAGCGCGGTGACGCGACGGCCACGCCGGACCTGGTGCTCATCCTGAACGAAACCTCTCCCGTGGCGGTGGCCCGCACCGTGCTGCAGGGGCAGCGATCGGCGCTGCGCATCGAGGGCGATGTGCAACTCGCGGCGGACATCAACTGGCTGGTGGACCATGTGCGCTGGGATCCGGAAGAAGACCTGGCACGACTCGTGGGCGATGTACCGGCGCACCGTCTGGCCTCGACTGGACGGCTGACCGCCGAAGCCCTGCGTGACTTTGTCCTGCGCCGGGCGCGTGCATCGTCGTCACCGGATGGCACGACATGAGCCGATTGTTGCGCAGCATTTTCATCGTCTGGATCGTGGTGCGCCACGGGCTGGACCAACTGGTGCTCGACAGCCTGCCGCACCCCTGGCTCAAACGCCTGTCCGTGGTCCTGCGACTGGGTCGCCGGTTCAGTGAATCGCGTGGCGTTCGCTTGCGCCTCGCCCTGGAACAACTCGGCCCCATCTTCGTGAAATTTGGTCAGGTGCTGTCCACCCGGCGCGATCTGTTGCCCCCGGACATTGCCGAGGAACTGGCGTTGTTGCAAGACCGCGTGCCGCCTTTCGCCAGCGAGGTGGCGGTGGCGACCATCGAGCGGGCCTTTGGCCGTCCGGTGGACGAGGTGTTCACCCAGTTCGAGCGCGAGCCTGTGGCCAGCGCCTCCATAGCGCAGGTGCATTTTGGCGTGCTGCGCACCCGTGACGGCCAGGAGCGCGAGGTGGCCATCAAGGTGGTACGCCCCAACATGCTCGACGTGATCGAAAAAGACCTGGCCCTCATGCGCATGATGGCGGGCTGGCTGGACCGCCTGTCGGCGGATGGCCGGCGGCTGAAGCCGCGCGAGGTGGTGGCCGAGTTCGACAAGTACCTGCACGACGAACTCGACCTGGTGCGCGAGGCGGCCAACGCCGCGCAGTTGCGCCGCAACATGCAAGGCCTCAACCTGGTGCTGGTGCCCGAGATGTTCTGGGATTTTTGCCATCGCGAGGTGATCGTGATGGAGCGCATGAAGGGCATCCCGATCAGCCAGGTCGACCGGCTGCGCGAGGCTGGCGTGGACATCCCGCAACTGGCGCGCGACGGCGTCACCATCTTCTTCACCCAGGTGTTTCGTGACGGCTTCTTTCATGCCGACATGCACCCCGGCAACATCCAGGTGAGCATCGACCCGGCCACCTTCGGGCGCTATGTGTCGCTCGACTTCGGCATCGTCGGCACCCTCACCGAGTTCGACAAGGAATATCTGGCGCAGAACTTCACCGCGTTTTTCCGACGCGACTACAAGCGCGTGGCGGAGTTGCACATCGAGTCGGGCTGGGTCCCGCCGCAGACCCGCATCGACGAGCTGGAGGCCGCCATCCGTGCCGTGTGTGAACCCTACTTCGACCGGCCGCTGAAGGAAATCTCGCTGGGCATGGTGCTCATGCGCCTCTTTCAGACCTCGCGCCGCTTTCAGGTGGAAATTCAGCCGCAACTGGTGCTGCTGCAAAAAACCCTGCTCAACATCGAAGGACTGGGCCGCCAACTCGACCCGGAACTCGATTTGTGGAGCACGGCCAAGCCCTTCCTCGAGACCTGGATGGTCGAGCAGGTGGGCCCCCAGCGCCTGTGGACGCAACTCAAGGCCGAGGCCCCACGCTACGCCAAGCTGTTGCCCGAGTTGCCCCGACTGGTGCACGACTTTCTCAAGGCTCGCCACCAGCCCATCTCGACCGATGTGCAGGCGCTGATTCAGGAGCAACGCCGCACCCAGCGTCTGTTGTCGCGGGTCTTGTGGACTTTGCTCGGCTTTGTGTTGGGCATGCTGGCCATGCAAGTGATCCTGCATCTCCAGTACGTCTGACTGTCGGGCTGCTTCTCGACCCAACACACCATGCTGCTCACGCTTGTCTTCGCCTATCTGCTGGTCACCATCGCCATCGGTTTGGTCGCCGCCAAACGGGTTCACAACACGGCCGATTTCGCCATTGCCGGGCGGCACCTGCCGCTGGCCATGATCGTCACCACCACCTTTGCCACCTGGTTTGGCTCCGAAACGGTGCTGGGCATTCCGGCCAAGTTCGTGCAAAACGGTTTGAGCGGGGTGGTGGAAGACCCCTTTGGTGCGGGCTTTTGCCTGATTCTGGTGGGCGCCTTCTTCGCGGCGCGCCTCTACAGCATGACGCTCCTCACCATCAGCGACTACTACCGCGAGCGCTATGGCCGCACGGTGGAGTTGCTGTGTTCCGTCATGATCATGGTCAGCTACCTGGGCTGGGTGTCGGCGCAAGTCACCGCCCTGGGGCTGGTGTTCCATGTGCTGTCGGGGGAGGCCATCAGCGTGCCGCTGGGCATGGTGATCGGGGTGGTGTCCATCCTGGCCTATACGCTCTTTGGGGGCATGTGGTCGGTGGCAGTGACGGACTTCATCCAGATGATCATCCTGGTGGTGGGACTGAGCACCCTGGCGGTGTTTGCGGCCGATCAGGCGGGTGGGGCAGACAAGGTGATCGCCCTGGCCACCAGCCAGGACATGTTCCGTTTCTGGCCCGAGCCGAATTTCCATGACGTGGTGTTTTTCATGGCCTCTGCCATCACCATGATGCTGGGCTCCATCCCGCAGCAGGACGTGTTCCAGCGGGTGATGTCGGCGCGCGACTTGCGCGCGGCCACGCGCGGCCCGGTGCTGGGCGGTGTCTTCTACATCCTGTTCGCCTTTGTGCCCATGTTCCTGGTGGTGAGCGCCCTCATCATCATGCCCGACAAGGCCGCGGCCCTGATCGCCGAGGATCCGCAAAAGGTGCTGCCCACCCTGGTCATGGAGCACATGCCCTTTGTGATGCAGGTGCTGTTCTTTGGCGCCCTGCTGTCGGCCATCAAGTCGTGTGCCTCGGCCACCTTGTTGGCCCCCAGCGTGACCTTCACCGAAAACATCTGGCGCCCGATGCGCCCGCACCAGAGCGACCGGCAAAACCTCTTCACCATGCGCGTGACCGTGCTGGTGTTCAGTGCCCTGGTGCTGACCTATGCCATTGCCATGCAGGGCACCTCGATTTATGAGCTCGTCTCCGGGGCCTACCAGGTGACGCTGGTGGGGGCCTTTGTGCCCCTGCTGGCAGGGTTGTTCTGGCCCCGCGCGACCACCCAGGGGGCGGTGTTCTCCATCGTGCTGGGCTTGCTGGCCTGGGGCATGTTTCTGGCCACCCCGGCCGGAGATGAGTTTCCGGCCCAATTGGCCGGCGTGCTGGCGGCCGGGCTGGGCATGCTGGCGGGGTCGCTGGGGCCGCAAACCATAGCCAACCGCCACGGCAGCCATCACCGCCTGGTGGGTTCGCGCTAAGACCCGACAGTTCGCCCTGGTTCAGGGGCAGCCCGGGCCCGGGGTTTTATAATCTCGGGTTTACTCCCTCACTTCCTGCCATGCCCATTTACGCCTACAAATGCGGGTCCTGCGGCCATGCCAAGGACGTTCTGCAAAAAATTTCCGATACCCCGCTCGTCGACTGTCCGGCCTGCGGCAAGTCCACCTTCAGCAAACAGCTGACGGCCGCGGGCTTTCAGCTCAAGGGGTCGGGCTGGTATGCCACCGATTTCAAGGGTGGCTCCACGGCCAGCCCGACGAGCAGCACCACGCCAGCCGCGGATTCCGCGCCCAGCGACACCACCGCCACGGCAACGTCCACGTCAGACGCGTCTGCCGCGCCTGCCGCGGGTGGCTGTGGCACGTCCTGCGCCTGCCACTGATCGCCCCGCATGCATTTCAAAAAATACCTGCTCGCCGGCCTTTTGGTCTGGTTGCCCCTGGCCATCACGGTCTGGGTTCTGATCTGGCTGGTGGACGCGCTCGATGGCGTGATGTCAGGGGTGCTGACAGCCGTAGGCATCATGGTGCCCACCGCGCAAACCGGTGCAGTCATCGAAATTCTGCGTCCCCTGCACGGCCTGGGCGTGGTGCTGGTGGTCGTGGTGCTGTTGCTGACCGGTGCCATGGTCTCCAATGTGGCGGGACGCTGGTGGGTGCGCCAGTGGGACCGATTGCTCAGCAACATTCCCATCGTCAAGTCCATCTACACCAGCATCAAGAAGGTGTCCGACACCTTGTTCTCCAGCAATGGCAACGCGTTTCGCAGGGCCGTGCTGGTGCAGTTTCCGCTGCCGGGTTCGTGGACCATCGCGTTCCAGACCGGGTCGCCCGCTGGCGAGGTGGCCGAGCACCTGGGATCCGACTACATGAGCGTGTATGTGCCCACCACGCCCAACCCCACCAGCGGCTATTTCCTGGTGGTGCGTCGCTCGGAAGTGCGCGAACTCGACATGAGCGTGGACCAGGCGCTGACCTATGTGATTTCCATGGGCGCCGTGGCGCCCGATGCCGCGGCCGCCCAGGCCTCGGCACCTCCCCCTTCCTCCGGCCCGACCTCGGCGCCCCCGTCCCAACACTGAACCCTGCCCGCCCGCCGGGCTTTTTTCGAGAAACCGACATGTCCATGCGCTCCCATTACTGCGGTCTTGTGACCGAAGCCCTTCTTGGCCAGACCGTCACCCTGTGCGGCTGGGTCAACCGTCGGCGGGACCATGGCGGCGTGATCTTCGTCGACCTGCGCGACCGTGAAGGCTATGTGCAGGTGGTGTGCGATCCCGATCGCCCCGAAATGTTCAAGATCGCCGAAGACCTGCGCAATGAGTTTTGCGTGCAGATCAAGGGCCTGGTGCGCGAGCGCCCCGCCGGCACCATCAACGACAACCTCAAGAGCGGCAAGATCGAGGTGCTGTGCCACGAGATGAAGGTGCTGAACCCCTCGGTCACGCCGCCCTTCCTGCTCGATGACGAGAACCTCTCCGAGACCACCCGTCTCACGCACCGCGTGCTCGACCTGCGTCGCCCCTACATGCAGAACAACCTGATGCTGCGCTACAAGGTGGCGATGGAAGTGCGCAAGTACCTCGACGAGAATGGCTTCATCGACATCGAAACGCCCATGCTCACCAAGAGCACGCCCGAAGGCGCGCGTGACTACCTGGTGCCCAGCCGCGTGCACGATGGCCAGTTCTTTGCACTGCCGCAGTCGCCCCAGTTGTTCAAACAGCTCTTGATGGTGGCTGGCTACGACCGCTACTACCAGATCACCAAGTGCTTCCGCGACGAAGACCTGCGCGCCGACCGCCAGCCCGAATTCACCCAGATCGATATCGAAACCTCGTTCCTGACGGAAGAGGACATTCGCACGATGTTCCAGGGCATGATCAAGCAGGTGTTCCAGAAAGTGCTGAGCATCGACCTGGGCGAGTTCCCCACCATGCCCTACAGCGAGGCCATGCACCGCTTCGGCTCGGACAAGCCCGACCTGCGCGTCATGCTCGAATTCACCGAACTCACCGATGCCATGAAGACGGTGGACTTCAAGGTCTTCTCCGGCCCGGCCACCACCCCCGGTGGTCGCGTGGTGGCGCTGCGCGTGCCCCAGGGTGGCAAGATGTCGCGCGGCGAGATCGACGGCTACACCGAGTTCGTCAAGATTTATGGCGCCAAAGGCCTGGCCTGGATCAAGGTCAACGAGGTGGCCAAGGGCCGCGACGGCTTGCAGTCGCCCATCGTCAAGAACCTGCACGACGAGGCTATTGCCGAAGTGCTGAAACGCACCGGCGCGCAGGACGGCGACCTGATTTTCTTTGGCGCCGACAAGGCCAAGGTGGTCAACGATTCGATCGGGGCCCTGCGCATCAAGATCGGTCACAGCGAGTTTGGTCGCCAGAACGGCCTGTTCGAAGACCGCTGGGCTCCGCTGTGGGTGGTCGACTTCCCGATGTTCGAGTTCGACGAGGAGTCGCAGCGCTACACCGCCGTGCACCACCCCTTCACGGCCCCCAAAGACGGCCACGAGGACTGGATGGTCACCGCGCCCGAGAAGTGCGTGGCCAAGGGGTACGACATGGTGCTCAACGGCTGGGAAATCGGCGGCGGCTCGGTGCGTATTCACCGCGCTGACGTGCAGCAGAAGGTGTTCGACGCCCTCAAGATCACGCCCGAAGAAGCGCAAGTCAAATTCGGCTTCCTGCTCGATGCCCTGCAATACGGTGCGCCGCCCCATGGTGGCCTGGCCTTCGGTCTGGACCGCATTGTGACGCTCATGACCAAGGCCGACTCCATCCGCGACGTGATTGCCTTCCCCAAGACCCAGCGTGCCCAGTGTCTGCTGACCCAGGCGCCTTCGCTGGTTGATGAGAAGCAGTTGCGCGAGTTGCACATTCGCCTGCGCAACACGGCGGGCGCAGCGGCCTGATCGCCATGGCGCAGCCCTTCGGTCTGGCCGGGGTCATGGGGTGGCCTGTGTCGCATTCGCGCTCGCCGCTCATGCACAACCTCTGGTTGAAGCAGCACGGTATCCCGGGCGCATACGTGCCGCTGCCCGTGCAACCCGAGCGGCTGGCTGACGCCTTGCGCGGGCTGCCCGCCCTGGGCTTTGCCGGATGCAACCTGACCATTCCCCACAAGGTGGCGGCCATGGCGCACATGGACGAGATCGATCCGTTGGCGCGCCGCATGGGCGCCATGAACCTGGTGGTGGTGGGGGCGCAGGGGCGCTTGACAGGTTTCAACACCGATGGCTTTGGCTTTTGGCAAAGCCTGATGGACGCCCAGCCGCAGTTCCGCGCCGATGCCGGACCGGTGGTGGTGCTGGGTGCCGGCGGTGCTGCCCGGGCAGTGGTGCTGAGTTTGCTGGAGCGCGGTGCCCCGCGCGTGCGCCTGCTCAACCGCACCGAAGCCAAAGCCGAGCAACTCGCGGCCGAACTGGGCGGGGCGGGTGCCCACGGTTTGATCGATGTGTTGCCCTGGGCTGAGCGCGAAGCGGCACTCGAGGGCTGTGCGCTGCTGGTCAACACCACCAGCCTGGGCATGCAGGACCAGCCGCCGTTGGCCTTGCGCCTCGACGCCTTGCCGCGCAGCGCGCTGGTGTGCGACGTGATTTACGTGCCGCTGGAAACACCGCTCTTGCAGCGGGCGCGCGAACGCGGCCATGTGACGGTGAACGGCTTGGGCATGCTGATGAATCAGGCGCGCCCGGCCTTCCAGGCCTGGTTTGGCGTGATGCCCGATATCACCCCTGAACTCAAACAGGCGATGCTGGCCACCCTGTGAACGCCGGCAGGGGCCCGGAGCGTGCGGTGTGCCTGTGCACGCTGCCCGAGTGCCACCGACCCGCCGAAATGATCGCTATGGCCACGCCATGACCCCGCAGGGTCATGGCGAACCGGATGCGTCCATGACGCCCCGCTTTACTTGACGCCCGCGAGGACTTTTTCAGCCTTGTCCACCAGCGGCGCGCCCACTTGCGGCTTCCACTTGGTGTAGACCGAACGGGTGGCTGCCACGAACTGCTCGCGCTGGGCGGCGTTCAGCGTGGTGACCTTCACACCCAGTCCTTCGATGTCCTTGAGCAGGGGACGGCCGGCTTCCACCAGACCCGCACGGGCCAGCGCGATTTCCTGCTTGCCCGCATCCACGGCGGCCTTGCGCACGATCTCGCGGTCTTCCGGTGTCCAGCTGTTCCAGATCTCCTTGTTCACCACGAACACCAGTGGGTCGATCATGTAGCCCCACATGGTGACGTGCTTCTGGCCCACCGTGTGCAGCTTAGCCGCGGTGAAGATGGACACCGGGTTTTCCTGGCCGTCGATGGCGCCCGAGGACAGCGCGGGCTGCGCATCAGCCCAGCTCATCTGCACCGGGTTGGCCCCCAGGGCGGTGAACATGTCGAGGAACAGCGGAGAGCCCACCACGCGGATCTTCAGGCCTTTGAGGTCGGCGGGCGAGGCGATATCGCGCTTGGAGTTGGTCAATTCGCGGAAACCGTTCTCACCCCAGGCCAGCGGCATCACGCCGGCCTTGTCGAGAATGGCGAACATGTCCTTGCCGACGTCACCGCCGGTGATCGCGTCCAGCGAGGCGTAGTCCTGGATCAGGAAGGGCAGCGAGAACAGGTTGAGTTCCTTCACCTGCGGTGACCAGTTGATCGAGGAGCCAATGGCCATGTCGATCACGCCCTGACGGATGGCGGTGAACTCTCGCGTTTGGTCGCCGCCCACCAGCGACACGCCAGGGTACAGCTTGATGTTGATGCGACCGCTGGTGCGTTCTTTCACCAGGTTGGACCAGATCTCGCCACCCTTGCCCCAGGGGAAGGCGGTTCCCACCACCAGGGACAGTTTGTATTCAGCCTTGTAGCCGGGGGGCAGTTGAGGCGCTTGCTGGGCCTGGGCGACACAGCCCATGCCCAGACCGAGGGCCAGTGCGCCCACCAGACGACGGGTCAGCGAGGTGTTGAACAGTTTCATGGAGTCTCCTTGGAATGAAAGTTCGATGGGGTGGGGTGTCGTGATGACACCCCGGTGTGATGGGGGTCGGGCCGCCCCGTCAGGGGGTTGCACAACGAACCATTGTGCACCACCCGGACAGCGTGCCTGCCGTGACGTGACGGATCAGAGCACCTCGTACACATCATAGGTGGGGCCGCTGGCTTGACGGAATCCGGTGCTCACGAACATGGCGCGGTTGAGCCAGCCGTATTTGTCCGAGGCCGTTTCAAAACTCGGCAGGGCACGGAAGTAGTAGCTGGCCGGATCGACGGCCTCGCCGCGGCCCAGACGCTCCATGACCTCTTGGGGGCCGTGGCGCATGCCGCGGTAGGACATGTAGATCAGCGCTTTGTCATCGGTCTCCAGGGTCAGGCGCACATCGAGCATCAGCACGCCATCGTGGCGCAGCAACAGCCAGTCGCCGCCCGGGGCGGCTTGCACGGTGCCGCGCAGGCGATCGCCCTGGAAGGTGCCGCCGGTCACCTGCGCGATCTTGCGACCACCCTGCGGTGTCTGGCCGACGTCGACGATGCTGGGCACGGTCAGGACGATTTGAAAAACGTGACGGGTCTGGATCATGTCTTCTCCTGTTGAGGTGTTGGAGGGTGGAAAGCGAAGTGAAAAGGGGGTGGAACGTGAACCTGGCCGACAGTTTCAAGCCTGGTGAGGCCCTTGACCAGTGGGGGATACCCAAGGCTTCAGGGCTTGGGGGACAGCTCCTCCATGTGTCGCTCGGCGGCCTGCTGACGCCGCCGTTCGGTCTGCAAAATGGTCAGACCGCTGCCCACCAGCAAGGCAATGCCGAACCAGGCCAGCCCGTTGGGCATTTCGTCCCACAGCAGATGGCCCAGCACCAGGGCGAACAGCAGACCGCTGTAGCGGAACGGCGCGATCACGCTCACGTCCCCGCTGCGCATGGCCAAAATCAGGGTGTAGTAGCCCGAACACAGAAACACGGCCGCCAGCGCCAGTTGCAGCAAGCTGGCCATGGGCATGGGTTGCCAGACCTGGAACTGGGAGAGCGCCCCGGCCAGCACGGCCACGGACAGGGCGCTGGAGAGCGAAATCAGCACGGCGGGCACGTGGGCCGGAATGCGCCGGGTCAGCATGTCGCGGGTGGCGTGCAGCAAGGTACCCAACACCGCCAGCAGCGAGTACATGTTGAAGGCATCGGCAGCGGGTTGCACCACCAGCAGGACACCCATGAAGCCGGTGATCACGGCCAGCCCGCGCAACAGGGTGACGTGTTCGCGGAACCACCACATGGCGATCAGGATGGCAAACAGCGGCGAAGCCAGGTTGATGGCGGTGGCCTGACCCAGCGGCAGGTGAAACACCGCTGTCAGGTAAACCAGCGAGGCCATGCCATCCAGGGCGGCCCGCAACCACAACCAGCGGTTGGCCATCAGGGGAAGTTGCTTCAGCAACCCCATGCCCTGGGCGACGGCCAGCATGAGTGCTGTGGCCATGAGGCCGCGGACACAGATCAGTTGACCCGACGACAAAGTTGCGCTGACGTGCTTGACCAGGGCGTCATTGGCGACGAAGCAGGCCATGGACAGGCTCATGGCCAGGATGCCGCGCCGGTTGACCGACACAAGATGCAGCTGTTGGTGGGCGTCGGATGAGGACATGCCCTGGCATCATAGGGCGGCAATCGGGTGTTGCATTGCAACATGGGTCACGCGGGTGGCAGCCAGCGCGCGGGGATGTGCCTGTCCCGGCGAGGCTTCCTGCTGCAGCCGGGCGGGCAGGGCGCGCTCACAGTGTGTAAGCTTCAGGTCTGCGCTGCGCTCCAGCCCCGCACAGTGCTCCCATTCGGCGCCCCCACCCAGCCCTTTTCGTTCAGTCCTTTCCACTCAGTCCTTTTCATTCTGATACCCGCCCGGTTGTGTCCCAAGACTTCCCCCGACGAGTTCTCCCCATGCATGCCTCCTCCCCGACTGCGTCCGCTCGCCCCTACAAAATCCCACGCTCGGTGCTGGTGGTGATTCACACGCCGGCCCTGGAGGTGCTGTTGATCCGTCGGGTGGACGTGGGCACCTGGCAATCGGTGACGGGCAGCAAGGATTTTCCAGACGAAGCCTGGGAGGACACGGCCTGTCGCGAGGTGGCCGAGGAAACCGGACTCGACTGCCGCGACCCCGAGCATGCCCTGGTGGACTGGGGACTGGAAAACCATTACGACATCTACCCCCGCTTTCTGCACCGCTACCCCCCCGGGGTGACGCGCAACACCGAGCGGGTGTTCGGTTTGCGGGTGCCCGCGGTGCAGCCGGTGCGGCTCAACCCCGCCGAGCACA
The DNA here is from genome assembly GCA_947448375.1 of Comamonadaceae bacterium. GTDB lineage: Bacteria > Pseudomonadota > Gammaproteobacteria > Burkholderiales > Burkholderiaceae_C > Limnohabitans. The sequence goes on from CANFMY010000034.1 coordinate 17,228, forward strand.
CCGAGTACCAGTGGTTGCCCTGGCGTGAGGCGGCTGACACGGTGTTTTCGCCGTCCAATGCCGAAGCGATCCTGTGGCTGCCCCGGTGGGACTCAGGGACGAGTCCGGCGCTGATGCCTGGCTCGTGAGGGGGGACTGCCTGCCAGGTCTTCCGGGCGAACTTTGCGCTGACGCACCTCGCCCAGCACCTCGATGGCGCACAATCTCCCCATGGACAGACTGCGCGTGGCCACCTACAACATCCACAAGGGGGTGCGGGGTGTGGGCCCGTCCCAGCGTCTGGAAATTCACAACCTGGGGCTGGCGGTGGAGCAATTTGATGCCGACATCGTGTGCCTGCAGGAGGTGCGTCGCTTTCATCAACGCCATGCCCACCGCTTCGAGCGCTGGCCTGTGGAGCCGCAGGCCGAGTACCTGGCCCCTGCGGGCTATCACGCGGTGTACCGCACCAACGCCTTCACCCGTCACGGCGAGCACGGCAATGCGCTGCTGACCCGCTGGCCAGTGATCACGCACCAACACGAGGACGTCTCGGACCATCGTCTCGAACAGCGTGGCTTGTTGCACGTGGAGGTGTTGTGCCAGGACCAGCCCCTGCATGTCATCGTGGTGCACCTGGGGCTGCTGGCCGGCAGCCGTCGCCGTCAGGTCGAGCAACTCAAGCGGTTTATCCTCCGCGAAGTGCCGCCGGCGCAGCCCCTGCTGGTGGCGGGTGACTTCAACGACTGGGGGGCGGGCCTGGCGCCCGCGCTGGGTCTGGCGGGGCTGCACCGTGGCGCCATGCCACCCGTGCCCACCTTTCCCTCACGCTTGCCCCTGGTGCAACTGGACTACATCTACGCTCGCGGTCTGGAGCACGCCCACAGCTTTGCGCCGCATGGCCCGGCCTGGGGGCGTTTCTCGGACCACCTGCCCCTGATTGCCGATTTTCATTGGCCCCTACCCCAGCCATGAACGTGCCCTCAACGCCTCGCGCTGACCACGGCCTGGTGTTGCTCCAAGGCAGCCGCGAGTTGTTTCCCGCCCTGGTCGCTGCGATGGCGCAAGCACGCGAGGAAATCCTGTTTGAAACCTATATTTTTGATTTCCACGGCGACAGCCTGACGGTGGCCGAGGCGCTGGAAGCGGCCGCCCAGCGTGGCGTGCAGGTGCGGGTGGTGCTGGACGGGGTGGGCACGCCCCAGGTGCCTAAAGTGTGGGCGCAACGCTGGACCGAGGCGGGGGTGGCGTGGCGGATTTACGACCCCATCGGCGCCTTGGGGTTGTGGTTTCCCACCCGCTGGCGGCGCCTGCACCGCAAGCTCTGCACGGTGGACCGCTTGGTGGCGTTCTGCGGTGGCGTCAACCTGCTGGATGACCACTACGACCCGCACCAGCGCCGCCGCATCGAGCATCCTCGCCTGGACTTCTCGGTGCAGGTGCAGGGCCCGCTGGTTCAGGCCGTGCATGACACCATGGCCCAGTTGTGGTGGCGCATGCAGCTGTCGCAGCAGTTGCGGCGCAGCCAGGTGGGCGAAGCGCTGGAGACGTTGCGTGAGCCCGAAACGGCACCGCTGCCCGAGTCCCGGGGGCGCTACCGACTGGTGTTGCGCGACAACCTGCGGCACCGACGCAGCATTCAAAAAAGCTATCTGCAAGCCATTGGCCGAGCCAGGCATGAAATTTTGATCGCCAATGCGTTCTTCTTGCCTGGCGGCAAGCTGCGTCGCGCCCTGGTGCGCGCCGCGCAGCGGGGGGTGAAAGTGCGGTTGCTGCTACAGGGGCATTACGAGTACCTGGTGCCGTACCGCGCCGCGTACCAGGTGTATGGGCAACTGCTGAGCGCGGGCGTGGAAATTGTGGAGTACACCCCGAGCTACCTGCACGCCAAGGTGGCGGTCATCGACTCGCGCTGGATGACCGTGGGATCGTCCAACCTCGACCCGTTGAGCCTGCTGCTGGCGCGTGAGGCCAACATCGTCGCCCAGGCCCCCGTGGTGGCGAATGACCTGCGCCAGGCGTTGTTGCGGGCCATGGATGAAGGCGGGCGGGTGGTGGATGCGGGCGATTACCAGCGCCGCGCCTGGTACCACCGCTGGCTCGACTGGAGCGCTTACTCGCTCATGCGGATCGCGATATTTCTGACCTCGCGGCGTTATTGAACGTCTGGCTCACCCTGACGACACAAGGTGCATCCGTCGGCTGTTAGGATGTGCCCATGTTGAAAAAAGCCAGGCCCGCCATGAGTGACGCTGACCAGGGAACCCCCGTCTCGGTGAAGATCCGCGAGCGTTTGCTCGCGGCCAACAAGCGTTTTCACTCCAACGACAACATTGCCGAGTTTGTGCAACCCGGCGAGCTCGAGTCCATCCTGGATGAGGTCGAGCACAAGATGCAGGGCGTGCTCGACAGCCTGGTGATTGACACCGAGCATGACCACAACACCAGCGACACTGCACGTCGGGTGGCCAAGATGTTCGTGCAGGAGGTGTTTCGCGGCCGCTATGTGCACGCCCCCACCATCACCGAATTCCCCAACGCCGAGCATCTCAACGAGTTGATGATCGTCGGCCCCATCACGGTGCGAAGCGCCTGCAGCCACCACTTCTGTCCGGTGATCGGCAAGATCTGGATCGGCGTATTGCCCAACGAACACACCAACGTGATTGGTCTGTCCAAGTATGCGCGCCTGGCCGAGTGGGTCATGGGTCGGCCGCAAATCCAGGAAGAAGCGGTGGTGCAACTGGCCGATCTGATCCAGGAAAAAACCCAACCCGACGGCCTGGCCCTGGTGATGGAGGCCACCCACTATTGCATGGCCTGGCGTGGTGTGAAGGACATGAACAGCCTCATGATCAACTCGGTCATGCGCGGCGCCTTCCTCAAGGATCCCAACCTGCGCCGCGAGTTCCTCTCGCTCATTCCGCGCAAGGTGTGAACCTGTGAGCGCATCCGCCTGGCCCCTGCTGGGATGTGATGTGACCAGCAGCCCTTCGCGGCGCAAACCGGTGGTGGTGGCGCTGGGACACGTGCGCGAGCAGCGCGGCCTCTTGCTGGTCGAGCTCGATACCTTTCACCGTTTTGAACAGCTGCAGGACTGGTCTGATTTTCTGCATCAACCGACCCCCTGGGTAGGGGGGTTCGATGCCCCTTTCGGACTGCCGCGCGAGTTGGTGCAAAACTTGGGCTGGCCCTTGCAATGGTCAGCGTGCATGCAGCACTACGCCGCCCTGGAGCGAAGCACCATTCGCGACACCTTCGCGGCGTTTTGTCAGGCGCGCCCCGCGGGCGCCAAATTTGCCCACCGCCAGACCGACAAGCCGGCCGGGTCCAGTCCGTCCATGAAGTGGATCAACCCGCCGGTCGCCTTCATGCTGCAGGTGACGGTGCCGCGCCTCTTGGCTGCGGGCGTGCATCTGCCGGGTTTGCATGAGGGCGATCGCTCACGCGTGGCGCTGGAGGCGTACCCCGGCCTGCTGGCCAGAGAGTTGATTGGCACTCGCAGCTACAAAAGCGACGATCGTGCGCGCCAGACCCCTGAGCGCCTGATTGCGCGCAAAGACCTGCTGGAGGCGCTGGCGCAGGGGCGCACCCGTCTGGGCCTGCGCCTGCGCCTCACCGCTGCCCAACACGATGCACTCGTGGCGGATGCCAGCGGTGACACCCTGGACGCCGTGCTGTGCATGGTGCAAGCGGCCTGGGCCGCGCAACGACACGCCCAGGGCGACGCGCTCTATGGCCTGCCGCCTGATCTGGACCCGCTCGAGGGGTGGATCGTCACGGCGTGAGTCGGTGGCACTCGTCGGTCTTGTGACCGTGGCGTTCCCCGTCATGGGGCCTTCGCCGGCAGGATGGGGCCATGACAGACGACGGAGTTGGTGGGGCAGGACATGTCCATGGACATGCCCATGCCAATGGACAAGGGCTTGAGTGTGGTCCTCGGCCCTGGATGCGCAGTCTCAGACTTCGGACGTGTGCGGGCTGGATTCAACGTTGGACTCACAGCAGGACTCATAGCAGGACCTGGGCCTATGTTGGGCACAGCATTGGTCACCTCGTGTGGCTCTGGGGGGTGGTTGGCCTGGCCGCGCTGGGGTGTTCGCCCGCGGCTGCCATGGCCAGGCCCTGGACGGGTCAGGTGTTGCACGTGAGTGACGGCGACACCCTGTGGGTGCAACCCGACCATGGCGGCGAGGCGCGCAAGCTGCG
>CANFMY010000035.1 GCA_947448375.1 Comamonadaceae bacterium
GATCACTGACCTCTCCCGCCTCGAGCGCTGGCTCGGCCGAGATCACGGAGGCTCCGCAGAGGTGTGGCTGGCGCAGCAGGCCGCATATGACCTTTGGCAAGCGAGGCAAGCTGTCAAGGCTTCCAAGGCACTGTCAGGCATCAAGACGCTGAAGTTTCATGCCGCTTGAGTCGCGAGGGAAGTGACCCAAACAAAACAGGCGCCCCGTGGGGCGCCTGCAAAATGAAATTGAAGTATTGAAATAATTGGCGGAAAGAGAGGGATTCGAACCCTCGATACGCCAAAAAGCGTATACCGGATTTCGAGTCCGGCGCATTCGACCACTCTGCCATCTTTCCTGGTGTCGATGCATCGATTCTAACCGAACCCAACCAGGGTTCGAGGCGTGTGGCGCTCAGGCCTTCAACACCTCGAGCCCCCCCATATACGGCAACAGCGCCTGCGGGATGCGCACCGAGCCATCGGCCTGCTGGTAGTTCTCCAGAACCGCCACCAAGGTGCGGCCAACCGCCAGGCCTGAGCCGTTGAGCGTGTGCACAAATTCGTTTTTGCCCTGCGCGTTCTTGAAGCGCGCCTGCAGGCGTCGCGCCTGGAAAGACTCGCAGTTGGAGACCGAGCTGATTTCGCGGTAGGTGTTTTGCCCAGGCAACCACACCTCGAGGTCGTGGGTGCGGGTGGCGCCAAAGCCCATGTCCCCCGTGCAGAGCAACATGACGCGGTAGGGCAAGCCCAGCAGCTGCAAAATGGTTTCCGCGTGAGAGGTCATCTCCTCGAGTGCCTGGTCGCTGTGCTCGGGGTGAACGATTTGCACCATCTCGACTTTGTCGAACTGATGCTGTCGGATCATGCCGCGGGTGTCACGGCCGTGGCTGCCCGCCTCCGAGCGAAAGCAAGGGGTGTGAGCGGTGAGCTTGAGTGGCAGGTCCGCTTCCGTCAACACGGTGTCGCGCACAAAGTTGGTGAGCGACACCTCGCTGGTGGGAATCAGGTACAGCGGCGTCGCGTCAGGCTCGGCGCCTTGCCCGCCCTTGTTGACGGCAAACAAGTCTTCTTCAAACTTGGGCAGCTGACCGGTGCCGCGCAAGGAGTCGGCATTCACGATGTAAGGCGTGTAGCACTCGGTGTACCCGTGACGCTCTGTTTGCGTGTCCAGCATGAACTGAGCCAGTGCACGGTGCAAACGCGCCATGCCGCCTTTCATGACGGTGAAGCGGGCGCCCGAGAGCTTGGTGCCCGTTTCAAAGTCCAGTCCCATCGGCTCGCCCAGCGCGACGTGGTCGCGGGGCTCGAAGCCTAAGGCAGCCGGCTCACGACCCTGCGGGCTCCAGCGGCGCAACTCCACATTGCCGTGCTCATCGGAGCCCTGGGGCACTTGCTCGTGGGGCAAGTTGGGCACTGCCAGCAACAGGGTTTGCAACTCGGATTGCAAAGCATCCAGGCGCAGCGCGGATTGCTCCAGATCGGTTTTGATGCTGGCCACTTCGGCCATGACGGCGTCGGCGTTCTCGCCCTTGGCCTTGAGCTGACCGACCTGCTTGGACAAGGTGTTGCGACGGGCCTGCAGGCTCTCGGTGTGCGACTGCAGTGTTTTGCGCTCGTTCTCCAGGGCCTGAAAGGCGGTCACATCCAGGTAGGGCTGGGGCGACTTGCGGGCTTGCAAGCGAGAGACGACCAGGTCCAGATCACGGCGAAGTAGGTTGATATCGAGCATGGGGTTATTCTAATTTCAGCCCTTTGGGCAGCGGGAATTTCACCGTTTCGCGGATGCCATCGAGTGTTCGCACACTGGTGGCGCCGTAAGCACGCAGTTGGGTAATCACTTGCTGCACCAGCACATCCGGGGCCGAAGCACCGGCGGTGAGGCCCACGCGCGACTTGCCCTCAAACCACTCGGGTCGCAACTCTGCGGCATGGTCTACCATGTACGCGGGCGTGCCGAACTTGGCCGCCACATCGCGCAGCCGGTTGCTGTTGGAACTGGTGGGGCTACCCACCACCACCACCACATCCACCTGCGGGCTCAGCAGCTTGACGGCGTCTTGTCGGTTTTGTGTGGCGTAGCAAATATCCTGCTGTTTGGGCGCGCGCACGTTGGGAAAACGCGCGCGAATGGCCGCCAGGATGCCGGCGGCATCGTCCACGCTGAGGGTGGTCTGGGTGACCACGGCAATCTTGTCGGTTTGTGGCAATTGCAGCGCCAAGACGTCCGCTTCATCTTCCACCAGATAAATGCCCGTGCTGAGTTGCCCCATGGTGCCTTCCACCTCGGGATGGCCTTTGTGCCCCACCATGATGAAGTCATAGCCCTCGCGGTGCAGCTTGGCCACTTCCACATGCACCTTGGTGACGAGCGGGCAGGTGGCGTCAAAGACGCGAAATCCACGGACCTGCGCCTGATGTTCGACAGACTTGGGTACGCCATGCGCGCTGAACACCAGGGTGGCTCCCGCAGGGACATCATCAAGCGACTCGATGAAAATGGCACCGCGTTGACGCAAGTCCTCCACCACGTGGGTGTTGTGCACGATCTCATGCCGTACATAAATGGGGGCGCCAAACTTGTGCAGGGCGTGCTCGACGATGTCGATGGCGCGATCCACGCCAGCGCAAAATCCTCGGGGCTCGGCCAGCAACACCTCCTGCAAGGCGGGGTGGGTCATCACAGCACCCCGATCACGAGCACCTCGAAGGTCACCGGGTGTCCCGCCAGGGGATGGTTGAAATCAAATAGCACCGCATCCTCCCGTGCTTGTTGGACGGCACCGGCAAATGAGCCCGCGCCTTGCGGGGCCGGGAATTGCACCACGTCTCCCACCGCGTAGCGCTCGTCCGGGTCACCGAACTCGCGCAGCAGTTGCAGGCTGACCCATTGCAGCATATCCGGGTTACGCTGACCAAAGGCCTCACCCGCCGGGAATTCAAATACCTGGCGCGTGCCTTCTGCCAACCCGACCAGGCTCTGCTCCATGGCGGGAGACAGTTCGCTGGCCCCCAGCGTGAGGGTGGCGGGCTGTCCGTCAAACGTGTTGATGACATCACCCTGTGGACCGGCAAGGCGGTAATGCAGGGTCAAAAAGGACCCTGGCTGGACAGTGGGCAAAGAGGCGGTGGGGGAATCGGTCATGAGGGTCTTTGTAAACTGGTTCCTATTGTAGAAACTCCGCCGGCCCCGGGGTCAACCCGGCACCCCATAGCCGCATTGTGGGTGCTGGACAATCCCAGGAATGATCATGCTGCTCCAAGAACTCCCCAGTGGCCTTCGCCCGCGAGAAAAAATTCTGGCCATGGGCCCCCAGGCGCTGACCGATGCCGAGCTGCTGGCCCTGGTGCTGCGCACCGGCTTGCGCGGCTGCAGCGTGCTGGAACTGGCGCACCAGTTGCTGACCCGGTTTCGGGGTCTCTCAGGCCTCTTGGGAGCCAGCCTGTCGGACTTGCAGACCGTGCGAGGACTGGGGGGTGCGGCCAAGCGCAGCCAACTGTCAGCCATCATGGAATTGGCTCGCCGCGCCCTGGGCGAGCAGCTGCAACAGCGTCAGGCCTTCGAGTCGCCCCAGGCGGTCACCCAATTTTTGCAACTGCATCTGGCGCACTGCCCACGGGAAGTGTTTGGCGTCATGTTTCTGGATGCGCAGCACCGGCTGTTGAAATTTGAGGAAATGTTTCAGGGCAGCCTGTCGCAAGCCAGTGTGTACCCACGTGAAGTGGTGAAACTGGCCCTTGAACTGGGCGCCGCGGCTGTGGTGCTGGCGCACAACCACCCCAGTGGTTCGGTGGAGCCCTCGCGCGCGGACGAGCGACTCACCCTCAGCCTGCAAAGCGCGTTGCAACTCATCGACGTCCGGGTGCTGGACCACATCATCGTGGCGCCGGGGCAGTCGTGCTCCCTGGCCGAGCGAGGCGTGCTGTGAAATCACGCTCCTTGCAGGACCTGGCGGGCATGCGCGAAGCCTTGCGCCAGCGCGAGGCCGAGGAGCAGGCGCGACGCGAGCGCGAGCGTGAGGCCCGACGTCAGGCCCAGGCCGAGCAAGAGCTGTTCACCCGCGCGGTGGGCAAGGTGCAGTCGCTGGGCCACACGCCGCGCGTCGCGCTCAAATCGCCCCCCGCCCCGCCACGGGCATTTCAGCAGCAGCGTGATGATGTCGAGGTGCTCAAAGCCAGCCTGAGCGACGAGTTCGACATTGCCACCTTGCTCGACGTTGACGACCAACTGAGCTTCAGGCGTCCTGGCATCGGCACCGACATCACCCGCAAGCTGCGCCGGGGTGACTGGAGCATCCAGGGTCAGGTGGACTTACACGGCTTGCGCACCGATGAGGCGCGCGATGCCCTTGCACAGTTCGTGCGCGATGCGGTGCGCGTGGGGTGGCGCTGCGTGCGGGTGGTGCACGGCAAAGGGCTGGGGTCTCCGGGCAAGCAACCGGTCCTCAAGTCCAAGGTACAACGCTGGCTGGTGCAAAAAAACGAGGTGCAGGCGTTTGTGCAGGCTCCGCCGGTACAAGGGGGCGCGGGGGCTTTGCTGGTGTTGCTCAAGGGCGGTTAAGCCCTGCTCACGCACCGATATTGCGCATCCAGTCGGCGGTCTGGAAAAAGCTGGCCTTCAGACGCTCTCGCAATTGCGCATCGAGTCCGGTCTCGCGCATGGCCTGGTCCATGCAGGACAACCACTGGTCACGCTCCCGAATGCCGATGGCAAAGGGCATGTGGCGCATGCGCAGACGAGGATGACCAAATCGATCGGTGTAATGTGACGGCCCACCCAACCAGCCACACAAAAACCAGAACAATTTTTCGCGTGCCTGCGTCAAGTCGGTGCCGTGCACCGAACGCAGCGCGGCGTAGTCGGGCTCGAGGTCCATCAGGTCGTAAAAGCGGTCGCACAAGGCCCGTACCACCGTCTCGCCACCGATCCACTCGAACGGTGTGGGTGCGCCCGTGGGCTGCGTGTCGTCATCGGTTTCCATGTTCACATTGTGCCGTGAAGACCATGATCATGATGCCATTGCGCCACGCAGCTAGCCCGCCTTCAGTTCACCGATTCGCGCAATGTCTGCACCACCGGGCGGCGCAACACACCCCGCAACCCCCACCAGCCCGCGGCCCAGGCCAAGAGTGCACCGCCCGCAATGGCCCCCAGCGGAACCCAGGGTGAAGCCGTCCAGTCAAATTCAAACACCCAATGCGCCAACCCCCAGCCCAGCGCCAAGGCCACCCCGCCAGCCAGTGCCCCCGCCAGCGCGCCCACGCCCAGCAACTCGGCACGCTGCACACGGGCCAGCAAGGGTTGTGTGGCACCCAAAGCGCGCAGCACGGCGTAGTCGCGCGTGCGGGCCTCTCGGGTGCCCGTCACCGTGGCAAACACCACCACCAGACCGGCCGCCAGCGTGAATGCGAACAAAAATTCCACGGCACGGGCCACCTGGTCCAGCACGCGTTGCACCTGGTTCAGCGTGGCGCCCATGTCCACCACGGTCACGTTGGGGAAACGGCTCACCAGCTCGTTGTCAAAACCGCGACGCTCGGGCGCACGAAACGCCGTGATGTAGGTCGTCGGCATATCCGGCATCTGACTGAGCGGAAACAGCACAAAGAAGTTGGCCCGCATGGACGACCAGTCCACACGCCGAAGTGACGTGATGCGCGCTTCGTGCAACTGGCCGGCCATGTCAAACGTGAGTCGATCACCCAGTTTGAGACGCAGGGTTTTGGCAATGCCCTCCTCCACGCTCAACCCATCGGCCTCCTGCGCCGTCCACTGTCCGGCCACCACCTGGTTGTGTGCCGGCAACTCGGCCGTGTGAGACACGTTGAACTCGCGGTCCACCAGACGCTGTGCCCGCTCATCTTCGTAGGACTGCGGGGTGATGGTCTGGCCGTTGATCGACACCAGGCGTCCCCGGATCATGGGAAACCAGTCACGCTCGCCCACCCCATGGGCTTGCAGCACTTCCTGAAACGCATGGGCCTGATCGGGCTGAATGTTGATGACAAAGCGGTTGGGCGCCTGTTGGGGTGTTGCCGCACGCCAGCTGCTGATCAGGTCGGTGCGCAGCAACACCAGCAGCATGAGGGCCAGCAAGCCCAGGGCCAGCGAACTGATTTGCACCACGGCCAGGCCCGGGCGCGCAGCCAGCTGTCGCGTGGCCATCAGCAACCACGTCGGCGCCTGTCCTTCACGCACGCCCCAGCGCAACAGCCGCACGGCGCCCCACCCCAGCAAAGCGAACACGGCACTGGCCGCCAAGAAGCCACCGGCCACCAAGGCCCCCAGTTTGAGGTCACGGCTGAACCCGATCAGCAAGGCGGCAAAACCCAAGAGCCCCACCCCCAACACCAAGAGCGACGCCGGACGCGGGGTTCCCACCTCGCGCCGAATCACGCGCAATGGCGGCACCTGCACCAGTTGCAGGATGGGCGGCAAACCAAACGCCATCAACAGGGTGAGGCCCGTCCCCAAGCCCTGTAGCAGCGGCCAGGCACGGGCGGGGGGCAACTGTGTGTCCACCAGGCCGCTGAGCAACCAGGTCAAGCCAAGGTGCACGCCGTATCCCAACGCCAGCCCCACACCGCTTGCCGCCAGACCAGCCAGTAAAAATTCAAGCCCAACCATCCCCGCCATGCTGCGCTGGCTCATGCCCAGCACACGATAGACAGCGCAATCGTCCAGACGACGCAAGGCAAAGGCTCGCGCTGCCTGGGCCACCGCCACCGCACTCAGCAAAGTCGCCAACAAGGCCACCAGGTGCAAAAACTTGCTTGCCCGGTCCAAGGTTTGACGCATCTCGGGGCGTCCAGCCTCCAGCGTTTCCAGTCGCACGCCGCGTACCGCCGGATCTTTCAAACGAGACTCCACCCACTCGGTGTAACGCTGCACCTGAGCCGGCGACCCGGACACGGCGTAGCGCCAGACCACCCGACTCGCGGGCTGCACCAAGCCGGTGGCCGGCAGATCACGGGCATGGACCATGACGCGGGGGGCAAAGTTCATGAAGCCTGCGCCCCGATCAGGTTCATGCAGCAGCACGCGTGCGATGACCAGTCGCGCTTGGCCCAACAGCAAGGCGTCGCCCACCTGCAGGTTCAAGGCTTCGAGCAAGGCTGGCTCCACCCAGGCTTGTCCCGGTGACGGCACCTCGTGTGTGCCCACGCCGACGTTGTCATTCACATCGTCGCCCTGCACAAGCAGGCGCCCCCGCAAGGGATAACCGGGCTCCACCGCTTTGAGTGCCACGAGACGACTCAAGCCACCCTGCTCGTGCGGCGAGCGCGCCATGGTGGGAAAACTGAGCGTGGTGACGCCCTGCAGTCCGCTCGATTGGGCTTGCTCCACCCACTCACGGGACGGGGGCTGGTCGGTCACGACCACGGCGTCGCCGCCCAGCAGTTGCGCGGCATCGCGCTGCAACCCCGCCTGCAAGCGATCGGCCAGAAAAGCCACCGAACACAGGGCGGTCACGCCCAGTGCAATCGCCACCAGCAGCAAACGCATCTCCGCCGATCGGGCATCGCGCCAGAAAGAGCGCCAGGCCAGATTCCACAGCGGTTGCCGGGTTAAGGAGTCCATGTGCATCGTGCGAGCCTACCACCCCCCTGATGTCCCCAGTATGCGCCGGACAACATCCCCCAGGCCGGCAAATCCTGCACAATAAGGTGCATGGAGACGATGCGAATCGACAAGTGGTTGTGGGCCGCCCGGTTTTTCAAAACCCGCGCGCTCGCCGTGGAGCAACTTGACCGAGGCCGGGTGCGCGTGAATGGTCAGGAAGCCAAACCCTCGCGCGATGTGCGCGCAGGCGATACCGTGGAGATGCTGCAAAGCGGTGTCCCACGCACCGTGATCGTTCACGGCTTGAGCCTGCAACGGGGTCCGGCAGGGGTCGCGCAAGCCCTGTATGCCGAAACACCCGACAGCCTGGCCCTGCGTGAACGACTGGCCGATCAACGACGCGTGTCACATGAACCGGCGATGAGCATTGAACACGGCCGCCCCACCAAACGCGATCGTCGTCACCTGGATCAGGCCCAACACCAGTGGGACAACCGCTGGAGCGCTTCAATCGATCCGACCTGATTGTTCCGTTTTTCTTTTTGACCACTTGCAACATGACCCTTACCCACACCCTCACCCGTCGCCTGCTGTGCTGTGCCGCCCTGGCCGGACTCACCCTCTCCAGTGGCCTGGCCACGGCGCAAGGCGCCTATCCCAACAAGCCGCTGCGTTTGGTGGTGACCTTTCCCACCGGCGGTGCGCCCGACATCCTGGCGCGACTGTTCAGCGAGAAAGCTCAACTGGGCCAGCCCATCGTGGTGGACAACAAGCCTGGCGCCGGTGGCAACATCGGTGCGGACATCGTGGCACGCTCGGCCAGTGACGGATACACCCTGGTGCTGGGCACCGTGGGCACGCATGCCATCAATGGCTCCTTGTACGAAAAAATTCCGTACGACATGGTCAAGCAGTTCACGCCCATCTCGCTCCTCGCATCGGCCCCCAACCTGCTGGTGGTGAACAACGACTTGCCCGTGAAAACGGTCGCCGAGCTCATCTCTTACATGAAGGCCAACCCCAACAAGTTGTCCTTTGGTTCACCGGGCATTGGCACCTCGGTGCATGTGTCGGGCGAATTGTTCAAGTCGTTGACGGGCACACAGATGACGCACGCGCCCTACAAGGGCCGCCAATACGCGATTCCCGATCTCATGGGCGGCAGCATTCAGCTGATGTTTGACAACATGCCTTCCGCCTTGCCCATGGCACGCGACGGCAAGATTCGGGCGATAGCCGTGACCACGGCCAAGCGCTCCAACGCCGCCCCCGACATTCCCACCGTGGCCGAAACCGTGCCAGGGTTTGAAGCCACCACCTGGTTCGCCTTGTTTGCGCCCGCCAACACACCGCGCCCGGTCATCGATCGGCTCCATGCAGAAGTTCAGCGGGTGTATCGCCTGCCCGAAGTGCAGGAGCGTCTGAAAACGCTGGGACTGGAGGCGGTGCTGTCGAGCCCTGAAGAGCTGACCCGCTACCAGGCCAGCGAAATCGCCAAGTGGGCCAAAGTGGTCAAAGACTCGGGCGCACGCGCCGAGTGACGTGGCGAGGTGGTGGGGCGGTCTCTTTGCTGGAGCCAGGACCGCACCAGCACCCTGCTGGGCTCAGACGATCGAAATCAGCAAACTGCACGGCGCTTCCTCGATGAGCGACTTGGAAATCGAGCCGCTCCACCAGCGCTCGACCCACCCATTTTTGTGCTGGTGACCCACCACAATCAAATCGGCCTGGGTGCGACGCGCACAGTTGCAAATTTCGGTGATGGCGTCTCCCGACAGTAACTCTCCGGTGGCCTGGTAACCATGCTGGGCTAGCACGCCCAACCCCTCATCCAGAATGCGTTGATAAACCTGCCGCTGCATGGCCTCTTCCTGCACGGAATACACAATGCCTTCGGCCACCACCGAGTTGAGGTTCAAGGGCATGACAGCCACCAGATGCAGGGAGGCTTGACCCCAGGCTGCCAATTCGGCCGAGTCCAGCAATGCCTTTTGACCAGCGGCCGAGCCGTTGTAGGCGAGCAGAATTTTCTTGTACATCATGGCCTCCTTGATTAGCCGGACCATCAGTTGCCCCGGATGAGCGCGAGCATGAAGCAAATTGTGAGGTCTGCGCATGGGGTTTTCACGATGGGGATACCACGTAGACGCAGGAGCAACCGCAGGTTTACCCATGTGCAGGCCAGCCCAAATCCTGCTATCGTGCCGCTAGCCAATCTCTAGGGAGCTTTCCTGCATGCTTGACCGCCTCAACCAGATTTATCCGGTGCGCTACACCGCTTTTTTTGTGGCTCTGGGCCTGACCTCGCTGAGCTTGTTGGTCTTTGTGGCCTCGGGTCAGGGGGGGTGGCTGTTGCTGATCTTTGCCGCGCTGACCGCTGTGGGCATCTACGACTTGCAACAAAGCCACCACGCCATCCTGCGCAACTACCCCATCATCGGTCATATGCGCTTCATGCTGGAAGCCATCCGCCCCGAGTTGCGTCAGTATTTTCTGGAAAGCGAGACCGAAGCAGCGCCGTTCTCTCGTGCGCAACGCAGCTTGGTGTATGCCCGGGCCAAGGGCCAGTCGGACAAGCGTCCGTTTGGTACCCAGCTGGATGTGTCGGCCGCCGGCTATGAGTGGATCACCCACTCCCTGGCTCCCACCCACCTGCACGACCACAATTTCCGAATTGCCATTGGCGGTGCCACCTGCCAGCAGCCTTACGACATCAGCCTCTTCAACGTGTCGGCCATGAGCTTTGGCGCACTGAGCGCCAACGCCATCATGGCGCTCAACAAAGGCGCTTACATGGGTGGCTTTGCCCATGACACCGGCGAAGGCTCCATCTCGCGCCACCACCGGGTGCACGGGGGCGATCTGATTTGGGAAATTGGCTCGGGTTATTTTGGTTGCCGCGATGCCGAGGGGCGTTTCAGCCCCGAGCGGTTTGTCGAAAACGCCTTGAGTCCACAGGTCAAGATGATCGAGATCAAGCTGAGCCAGGGCGCCAAGCCCGGACACGGCGGTGTGCTGCTCGGGCCCAAGGTCACCGCCGAAATTGCCGAGGCGCGCGGTGTGCAAATCGGAGAGGACTGCGTGTCCCCGTCCAGCCACAGCAGCTTTTCCACACCTCTGGAGTTGCTGCAATTTGTGCAGCAGTTGCGCACGCTCTCGGAAGGCAAACCGGTGGGTTTCAAGCTCTGTATCGGCCACCCCTGGGAATGGTTCGGCATTGCCAAAGCCATGCAGGAGAGTCAGATCCTGCCCGACTTCATTGTGGTGGATGGTTCAGAAGGCGGAACCGGTGCCGCGCCGCTCGAGTTTTCCGATCACATCGGCACGCCCTTGCAAGAAGGCCTGCGTCTGGTTCACAACACCCTGGTGGGACTGAATTTGCGCGACAAGATCCGGGTGGGAGCCAGCGGCAAAATCATCAGCGGCTTTGACATGGCGCGCACCCTTGCGATGGGCGCGGACTGGTGCAACAGTGCGCGCGGCTTCATGTTTGCATTGGGCTGTATTCAGGCGCAAACGTGCCACAGCGGCAACTGCCCCACCGGAGTAACCACGCAAGACCCCAAGCGGCAAATGGCCCTGGTGGTGCCCGACAAGGCCCAACGGGTGCGCAACTTCCACCGCCTCACCCTGGAGTCGCTCCAGGAGTTGCTGGAAGCAGCCGGCTTGCAAGGCCCCTCGGACCTTCGCTTGCACCACTTCATGCGTCGCATCAATGCCTACGAGACGCGCTCTCTGGCGAGCCTCTTCCACAGCGTTGCGGCTGGCGCATTGAACGCCGCCAGCACACCCGCTGCCACCAACGCCGCGTTGCCCGACGTTTTCCAGACGTATTGGGATCAGGCCAGCGCTCAGCGCTTCATTCCCGAAACGGCTCGGTGAGGCTGACTTGACGGGGGCCTGTACCCCGATCAATCAGACGTATTGGGCCGCGGGTACATCAGCACCCGGTCGCGGTTGGGCGGGACCTGAGGTGCAGCCGGTTTGACCTCAGCGGCGGCCGGCTTGGGCTCCGGCTTGGGTTCTGGCTTCGGCTCAGGTTTGGGCTTGGGCGGCTCGACAGGCTTAGGCGGTTCGACGGGTCGTGCCGCCACACGCGCCTGCATGCCATTGACCTCTTTTTGCAACTTTTGCAATTCGTTCACCACGGCCTGGCTGTTGTCCTTGATTTGCGGTGGCGGACGCGAGGCCAGCGTCTGCACCTTGCCCTCCAGAGCCTGCAACTGTTTTTGCAGGTTTTGCATCTTGGCGTCCAGTGACTTGTCGGTTTGCGCAGCCACCTGTGACGTCACCTGACCCGGGACCGCCTGAACGGATTTGTTGAATTCCTCGAAGCGCTGATCCATTTTGGCCGGCAAGCTGCTCACCGCCTCCATTTTCTCGGCCAGCTCAAACAAGGATTGCGAAGACTCGGTAAAAGCGCCGACCGTGCTGTCCAGTTCCACCACCCGCTTGCCCACCGCCAGGGCCAGCGCATCGAGTTGACGGATGTTTTGCTGCATGCGCGTGGCGATGGCAAAGAAAGTGCCCACGGCGATGATGATGAACAACAACAAGGCGCCCAGAATGATTTTGGAATGATGAACACTGCTCTTTTGCGACTCGGCAATTTTGTCCATCACCGACTGCATGTCGGAACTGACGTCAGCCGCCACCGAGGCTGAGCGGGTGGACACCTCCGCCGAATTGAGCACCACGCTGGTCAAGTCCTCGAGCTGGCGTGAGAGCTCAGCGGGGTCGAGTGCACGGTCCTGCAGATCGGCAATTCCCTCGGCCGCTTCCTCGAGGATGTCGACGCGCTCGGCCATGGGCGCATCGGCGCCTGCCGTGGCGTGGTCGTCCGCCGTGGTGTGCTCTTCAGCCATCTGAATTCCTTGGTATTACTTTTTAAACTCGTCTAAGCGGCGATTCAACTGGTCAACCTCGTCACGCAGTTTGACAACGCGACCGCGAAACTCCTCTGCCTTTTTATCGACCAGGTGAGCGGTAACTTGAGCCGAAACCGTGTGCTGCAGGGCTGACACGGCCGGCGGCGTCAGGTCTTCGGCGACCGCCAGGAGGTCCTCGTCCTGCCCCGAGAGTGGGTCGGACACCTCTGGCTGCGCGTGCGGCACCAGAACTTTGCCCAGCGGGTCAGGCGAGCTTTCCACGATCACGCTGTCTGGGTCGGTGATACCGTGGCCGTCCACCTTGACGGGAGAAGATTCGGTGTGCTTCATGACTGGAGTGGTAACAAAACTGTCGTGAATGGAGTCTGAGAGAAACTTCACCGGTTGGGATGAAGTGGCGCCCTCTTTCACATGAGAGTGCGAATCGATTGCATCGTCCTGAAGGGTGGCGCGATAGGGGTTGGGGTTCTGCGCCTCAATCGCCACGTGAGAGCCGGAAAACGCGTCGGTATCCAGCGTGGCGCGGTGATCGACCTGGGTCTCGGAGGGCAGGTTCGCGCGTTGATCTGCCAGCGATTCATCCGGCAAGAGCGCGCGGTTGTCACTTTGGGCGTCAGCGGCGATGGAGACGCGGTTGTCAGAGCGCCCCTCCTCTGATGGGAGCGTGACTCGGGCGTCATCATGACCGGAGGTCGGTAACTTCACCCGGTTGGGCGACTCGTCAGCCTGCGTGTCGAGCGTCACCCGGTGCGTTGCGTCCTGCGAGTTGTCGAGGTGAGCCCGGTTGTCCGTCGTGGCGTCGGTATCGTCGATCTGGATGCGCCCCGACTCCAGGCTTTGCTGGTGCTCCAGCGCGACACGGTCAACTCCAGCGCCTGAGGCGTTCTCAACCTCTACCAGCCGGTCTGTGATGGCGTCGGACTCGGCGTGGACGGTTCGGTCGGAATAATGCTTGTCCGCCGTGACCCTGTCTTCCTGTTCTTGCTCGAGCTCTCGCTGCCCCACCTTGTTGCGGATGGAGCGGGCATTGTTCGACCCCTCGGGAATCGTGACCTCGTGGGGTTTGTTGCTGCGAATGATCTGGTCGTTGCTCATAGGTTCAGCCTTCTATATCGACCCGAAGGGGAAAAAATTGATTCGGTATCATCCTGTGAGAACTCGGCCTGGCCGGCCAGTGTCTGCCAAAGTGTTGCGCCAGATCAACCAGTCGGTTTGTCGGTCTCATGGATTTTTACTGACTTCCGATACCCTGTGCATGCTTTCATTCCCCTGTTGGGTATTTAGATATGAACGACCTTTCACCTCTGCAAATCAACCGCTTTGAAGTACCGACCAACCTGCCGGTGTTTTGGTGCAGCATTGCGCACCATGTCGAAGCGCTGCGCTTGGCCCGCGAGGCCATTGACGATGTGCGAATCACTCACCCGGACTCTACACCTTCAAACGTTCAGGCGGTCTACATGAGCCCCTGGAAGAGCCACCGCCTGACCGACAAGTTCCAGCCCCTGATTCAAATCGCCATCAACGCGGCCAAGGATGCTGGCAAGCAGCATTTGAATACGGATATTTCGGCGCTGAACCTGGATTACTTTGCCACAGACTGCTGGGGGGTGATCTATGAGAACTCTGATCACACCATTCCACACTCGCACTTTCCGTCAGATTTTGCCGTGGTCGCCTACCTCGAGGCCAATGAAAACTGCGCCCCCATCATCTTCGAGAACACGATTCAGGTGCAACCTGTGCCGGGGTCCATGGTGATCTTTCCTGGCATCATGAATCACCACGTGCCGCAAAACAATGACAAGCGGGTCATCGTGGCCATGAACCTGCAGAAATTTCCGAGTTTCCTGGTCAGCAACGACAATCCTACGCCCTGAGACGAGCACCGATGAATCAAGGCCGCCCGCTGATGCGGCCTCCACACTCAGTCCTCAAACTGCAGTTGCATGGATTTGGGACCACGTAGCCAGGCCTTGGACCAGGACGGGTTCTTCTTCATTTGCTCTTGCGCCGCCGCACGGTTGGCGTAAGGACCTGTGACCACGATGTAGTAGTTGCCCTTGGCCTTGCGCTGGGTCATCAGGATGCGCGCCTCCTGGAAGCTGGGGGATGAGGCCTTCAACGCCTTGGCTTCGTTGAGTGTGTCCAGCGCTGCGTGCTGCAATATCCACCCGTTCGCCGGAAGATCACGAACCCATTGCCGGCTCTCGGCCAGCATCGAATTGGCCTCGGTCGCCGGGGTCACAGGGGCCGCGGCAGGGGGGGCGGGTGCTTGCACCGCTGGCGGCGCTGGTGGGGCCGCGGGCGCTGTGGTCGCTGATGGGGTCGCTGATGGGGTCGCTGTACCGGCTGTGGCAGGTGCAGCGGTCGCCGGCGTAGCCTCCCCCGCAGCGGGTGTCACGATGGACTCCTTGTCCGGAATCAACGAGTCATCCGGCTTGACGGGCAACTGCGTGGTGCTGGACATGCCCACCCGCGCCGGGGTGTCTGTCGCCTCCTGAGCGTCGGTATTGGCAGGACGCTTGCCCGATACATACCGTTCCAGTTGCTCCAACTCCTGCAGGATCCGATCGCTGTTCATCACGCCCAGAGTTGCCATGGCGACCAATAAAGCCAGCAAGAGTCCCCAGCCCAGGCGTCCTGAGCGAGCAGAACGAGCAGGCACTTCGGGTGCAGGGTCCGACTGAACCTGTCCAACGGGCTCATTCAACTCGGGCATGGCCGACACATCCAGTTCGGGCGTCTTGCTCCACGGGTCCGTTGTCGTGGATGTGGTGCCTCCAGCGGCAGGAGCAGCTGCAGCCGCCATGACGGGAGCCGCCGCAGGACGCGTCACTTGTCGGGCGCCCAAGACGCTGGCGGTGCTCGCCACCGCCTCGGGGGGGGAGGCAGGGGTCTCGGCATCGCGAGTTTCAATGCGTTGCAGGCGAGGGGGAGTCGGTTTTTCAGACTCAAGCTCCCAACGCAACAGACCCTTGCCGAACACTTCCAGTTTCTTTTGATAGGGTTCGCTGCGCTGAACCAGCAACACCGCGTGTACATGGCTGGCCGGAAAACCCTGAATCAAGCGGGACAGCAGTTGCAACTCCAGCGTTTGCACCGCGTGCGCATCCGTGATGATGAAACAGCGCCGAATCGGCGCTCTTTGCGATTTGTCTTGCGCCTGCTCCAGGGTCAGCTCGGACAGGATTTCATTGAAGCGGCTGACCAGTTGTTCGGAGTCGACAGCCCCCCACATGTCCACCTGGGCATGGGGCAACTGACTCAGGCGCTGGTGGATGGCACGACCGTAATGCGCCAGTGCCACCTCATCATCGCCGATGATGGCGAGGTTGGGAGCCTCCTCGCTGAGCACTTTCAGCAGCACATCAAAGCGTGCCTTGTCACTCGGGCTTTGGTAGAAGTTGGTCATGGCAGAAAGCCGTTTTCATCGAAACGCATATTCTCGGGGATATCGGGCTTGGGTTTTTCGTAGCGCTGTTGGCCTGCGAAGGCGTCATTCAGGCTGAACACATAGGCGATGACTTGCGCCACCGCGTGATACAGCGCCTCGGGGATGGTCTCGTCGAGCTTGGTGGTGAAAAACAAGGCGCGCGCGAGTTGCGGCGACTCGAACAACTCCACCCCCTCTTCGCGGGCAATTTCGCGAATACGACGCGCCACTTCGTCTGTGCCCTTGGCAATCAGGGTAGGCGCGCCGTCGGAGGTCGGGTCGTAGGACAAGGCGACGGCAAAGTGTTGCGGGTTGGTGATCACCACATCCGCATCCTTCACCTGACCCATCATCTTTTGCGTGGCCATCTCGCGCTGGCGCCGGCGAATTTGCGCCTTGACTTCAGGACGACCTTCCGAGTCCTTCATCTCGTCACGGATTTCCTGCTTGGTCATCTTCAGGCGTTCATGCACTTGATGTCGTTGAATGGGCACGTCAATCACCGCGATCAACACCAGCCCGAGGCTCATCCAGAAACAGGCATCCAGAATCATGTTGCCCGCCTGGCGGGTGGCCTCTTCAACCGTGAGTCGGTTGATGACCAGCAACGCATCGAGGTTGTGCATCACCGTGAACAGCAGGATCACACCGATCAGCAGGAATTTGCCCACGGACTTGGCCAATTCAATCAGAGCGCGAGTGCCAAACATGCGCGCCAAACCACTCATGGGATTGAGTTTGCTGAATTTGGGCAGGATCAAGTGGGGCGAAAAAATGAATCCCCCGGGGAGTCCCCCCACCAGCAACGCGATCACCATCAGCGTCGCCATGATCGGCAAAGCCAACAACATTCCATCCAGGATTGACTGACCAAACAAGGCGGGCAGGAGTTCAGCCTTGTCCATGATCTTGCGGTCAAACTGAAACTGGTTGACGAACAACTTGCCAATTTGATGGAAGAACCATTCGCCCAACACCGAGAAAAACAAGGTGGCGGTCATCAGCACGGCAGCGCTGGTCAGATCGATCGAACGTGCAACCTGGCCGTCCTCCCGCGCCTTGGACAGTCGCCTGCCTGTGGGTTCTTCTGACCGTTCTGCGGATCCGTCTTCTGCCATGTCAGTTCAGCATCATGCTGCGCAGTTGATCGAAGCTGCGCACCCAGGTCCAATTGATGCGCTCGACAATCGACGGTACGGCCAGCCACAACACGGCAAACCCGGACAACACCATGGCGGGAAAGCCGACGGAAAAAATGTTCAGGCTGGGTGCCGAACGGGACACAAACCCCAGGCCGATGTTCACAAACAGCAAGGTGATGACCACCGGCAACGCTATCAACAGGCCCGCCAGGTACATCATGGTGCTCCAGGTGATCATCTTGCCCATCAGTTCCTGAGACCAGAATGACGCCCCGATGGGGAACTGCCGAAACGATTCCAGCAGAATGCCAAACACAATCAGATGCCCTCCCGTGGTCATGAAAATCAGGGTGGACAAAATGGTGAACAAGCCGGCAATGACCGGAACGTTGCCCAGGGTAGGGTCAATCATGTTGGCCATGGTCAGTCCCATCGAGCCCGACACCAGTTGACCCGCAATCACCGTGGACGCGGTGGCAATCTGCATGATCATGCCCATGGTGAACCCGATGAAAATCTGCTGAAACACCACCTCCAGGCCCTGCACCGTGATGGGGTCGATGCGCGGAATCTCGATCTGCATGGCCACAAACACGGTCAGCACCAGCGCGATCACGATACGGATGCGCAGGTTGATAGCCCGAATCGAAAAAAGCGAGGAAAACACCATGAACGCTGTGATCCGCAGCAACGGCCAGATCAGCGAATAAAACTGATCCAGCAACGAGGCCAGGGACAGGTTGAGCATGGATCAGCCAAACAGGGTGGGAATGCGTCCAAACAACACGCGGGTGTAGTCCACCATGGTGTTGATCATCCAGCCCCCGGCCGCTGACAGGGTCAAACCCAGGGCAATGAACTTCGGGATGAAGCTCAGGGTCTGTTCGTTGATGGAGGTGGCGGCCTGGAAGATACCAATCAGCAAACCCACGGCCAACCCCACCACCAGCAAGGGGGCCGAGACCAGCATCGTGATCCACAAGGCCTGCCGCCCCAAATCCACCACCATGGCTGTATCCATCAGAACCTCACTTGAAGATGAAACTCGAGGCCAACGACCCCATGAGAAGCGTCCAGCCATCCACCAGCACAAACAACATCAGCTTGAACGGCATGGAGATGATCATGGGAGACAACATCATCATGCCCATGGACATCAGCACGCTGGCCACAATCATGTCGATCACCACGAACGGGATGTAGATCATGAACCCGATGGTGAAGGCGCTTTTGAGTTCGGACGTCAGAAAAGCCGGCATGAGCGTGGTGAAGGGCACATCGTCCGCACTGGCCACGTCCTTCTTTTGCGCAATCTGCATGAACATGGCGATGTCGTCTTCCCGCGTCTGGTTCAGCATGAAGGAGCGGATCGGGCCTTCGGCCTGGGCCACGGCCTTTTCAAACCCCATCGAACCATTCATGTAGGGGGCGACCGCGTTGCGGTAGATGTCGTCAAACACGGGCGACATGATGAACAGCGTGAGAAAGAGCGCCAGGCCCACCAG
This sequence comes from Comamonadaceae bacterium, assembly GCA_947448375.1. Taxonomy (GTDB): domain Bacteria; phylum Pseudomonadota; class Gammaproteobacteria; order Burkholderiales; family Burkholderiaceae_C; genus Limnohabitans. Next base: position 18,516 of record CANFMY010000035.1, read on the forward strand.
CACCGTGTTGGGCGGTGTCTGCGCCGTGCCCAGTGCCTGTCGCAACAACGAGAGCACGATGATGATGCGCACAAACGAGGTCATCATGAGCAACAGCGAGGGCAGCAGCGTGAGCGTTGTCATCAACGCCAGCAGCTGCAGGGTCAGGCTGTACTGCTGGCCGCCCTTGCCATTCGAGACATTGACCATGGGCAAGCCCTGGGCCCAGGACATCTCGGGCACAAGCAGCCACACCAGGGCCAGGGCCAGGCCCAGCCAGCGCAGATGACGCGTCATGAACGCCCTCCGGTGAAAAAATCGGTAAAAGAGGGTTTGGGCGTGTCCACCGCGGGGGTGGCTAGCCCATCCGGGCCGTCGGCAGAGCAAGGCCAGGAGTGTAGGGTTCGGATGTCGTTGGCGTTGATCGCCACCAGCACCATCTGTTGATCCACTTGCACAAGCATCATTTTATGCTTAAGACCCAGCGGCTGGGTTTCCAGCAAGCGGATGCGCCGGCCCTGACCTTGCAGGGCCCACGGGGTCTGACGCCGCCTGAGCCACCATAACAGGGCAGCCATCAATCCCAGCACGAATACCGAACTGAGCAAGAACCGGGGCCAATCTATTGCTGTCATCCATCACCTCGCGACCAGTTGCGTCCAATCTTGTGGACAATGCGGGTATTGCACTTACACGTCCAGAGCCTGACTCTATGAAATTATCGACCATGCGCCTGACAGCCCTTGGGCTGGCCTGGGCCCTGCTGGGCGTGGCCTCCCCACCCGCCTGGGCAGCCGACTGGGCTGCCGTGGGCCTGTTTGATCAAGGCACGTTCTACATCGACCGGGACTCCATCGCCCGCGAGGGCGAAACACGCAAGGTCTGGACCATGTTGGATTACCGACAGCCCCAACACAACTCCCATGGGCAGTCCTACCGTTCCACCCGTTCGCTGCAGCACATTCAGTGCAAGTCCCATCAGGTCAAAACCCTGTCGCTGGCCTTTTACACCGGCACCCGGGGGTCGGGGAATGTGCTCTCCAGCGAGGGGGTGATCCAGGAGTGGCAGCCCATTCCGTCCGATTCGGTCTTGGCCAAAATGGCGTGGACAGTCTGTGGCTCCTGAACGCAACCCCGTGCTGCGACTCAACGCCTGGTTGCGTGATGCCTGGCGTGCCGGCGGCACCGGCGGATTGAACTGGCACCTGCACGCGGCGAGCTCGCAGGCCCGTTGGCAGGGCACCCAGCAACAGATCGACCGTTGTCTGGCCCGGATCCAGCCCACCCAGCGCCAATTGTTGCTGATCGGGGGCAGCGCCGGCTGGATGATGTCCACCGCCTGGCTCAGGTGTTTCAAGCGCATCGATGTGATCGACATCGACCCGATCGCCCCCTGGCTGTTTGGCCGGCGTCATGGCCGAGCCCTCAACCAAGCTGGTTGCGAGTGGCAGTTTCATCGCCAGGATGGCATTGCCGGCTTGCCCGCCTTGCTCAAGCGATTTCCCGAATCGTTTGTGTGGTTCGACAACGTCCTGGGGCAGTTGCGTTACCGATTGGATGATGAAGATGCGCTGGAGCGGCAACTCGGACAAATTCAGCATTGGCTGCAGGGGCGATCCTGGGGCAGCGTGCATGACCTGTATTCCGGCCCCACCAGCAGCGATCTGCCCCTTCAGCTCGACGCCTTGTGCCAATCCGCGGAGCATGCAGAGGTGCGGGACGGCAAGCCTCAGTACCGAGTGGACCGACAGGCCACATCCCTAGAGGATCTGGGGCAACGTCTGTTGCAGCGCGTCGATGCCGAAGGCATCTGGCAGGACCACTGCACCGGCGTGGTGTTGCCTGCTGGCACTTCGGTGCAATGGATTCCGTGGGCGTTCAAGCCACGCTACTGCCACTGGCTGGAGCTGGGCTGGGTTCGTTCTTGAGGTTGTGCAGCGTGATGCCCAGGGCATCCATCTGTCGCTGTTCCAACTTCTTGTGATAGAGGGCGACCGCCTTCTCGTCTTTCTCGACCATGGCTTCCATCTTGAAGAGATCCATCTCGGCTTCGGTCTGACGTTGCTTGGCGTGTTGCTGTGCAGTACGTGCGATTTTCAGGTCATCCTCCACACGCTCAACCAGGCGCAACAGTTGTGACATGAATTCACGAAAGTTGGTGGTGTCGGCAATGGTCAGGGGTTCCTGCTGGCGCTGCGTGAGTTTGGCCTTGTAGGCCTCGAACATATCCAGCAAACGCTGCCGGCTGGCTTCCAGTTTTTGTGCCGTCTCGGTGGCGGCCTTGTACTCTTTGCGGCGCTTGCCCAAAGTATCTTCGGCTTTTTTGACCAGCAAGGGCCAGGTGGTGCGGGGCTTCA
>CANFMY010000036.1 GCA_947448375.1 Comamonadaceae bacterium
GCTCGAAGGTCGCAATGGATGCGTTCGTGCTCGAGTGCCGCTGACCGCCGAGCAATCGATCGAGCCATCGGTTGGCAATCGGTTCGGCGGATACCTTGGCAAGACAAGCACGGGCGCTCTCTCGATGGGACTCGCCCACCCGAGGTAATGCCTGTGAGGCTTCTTGATCAATCTCGCGAAGCCCCTGCGCGAGTTCGATCAGTGTTTGACCGCCCAGCATTTCACTCATCAGGCCCGGGTTGATGCGATACAGCATGACGCCCACAATTCCTGAAAAAACCACCACAACCACCAGGGCGTATGCCAGTGTGTGCACATTCCATCCGAACTGGAACCCCGCATGCAAGGAGGCAATCAACACCAAGGAAACGCCCAACCAGATGTGAGCCGACAGCCAGTGGCTGAGCAGTCCCATATTCCTTCGGTATTGGCGCTTTCGAATGCCAAAAGCGGCAAGCCACAAGATGAGCAGCACGCCGATCGTGCCCAACGTGTAACCCACCCAGGTTCCACCGTTGGGGCGCATGTCTGTGGAGTCCCACAGGTAAAGTGCCAGGGCACTGAGGCTCAGTGCCAGCGACCATTTGAAATAACGGTATTTCTCAAGACCCAGAACGTTGTCAGACATCCTGGGCCCTTGACGATAAGTTGGACTGCATGAGGAAAGACCGCAACGAGCCTATTGGGTTGCGATCATTCTCACATCAATTGACGCGTGATTCGTCATCAAACAAGATGACATCGGGAGGATCTGCAGACATGACGGACCGCGGCGGCCAGCTTGTCCTACTATAGTGCTCAGATCCTGGTTCGGCCTTGAAGAAGGCGGGGACTTAATGTCTCGTTGCCAGGTCTTTTGCCAGACGTGTGAACGGTTTAATTTGAACGACAGACTGAAGCACCAGACGGCCCCTCAATTGATGTGCTGACAGTCTGCGCGGCAGGCAGAAATGAATGCCCTGTGCATCAAGGGCTGGATTCTTGGGACCGCTTTTGGCTGTGGTGGGCGATCAGGTGTCGCTGGCTGCTTGTGCAGCCGCATGCGCCTGCTGGTCCGCGTGATAGCTCGACCGCACCATCGCACCGACAGCGGCATGCGCAAACCCCATCTCGTAGGCCTTTTCTTCAAACATCTTGAAGGTGTCGGGGTGCACATAGCGGCGCACGGGCAGGTGGCTGGTGCTGGGGGCCAGATACTGGCCAATGGTCAGCATGTCGATGTTGTGCGCGCGCATGTCGCGCATCACGTCCAGAATTTCCTCGTCGGTTTCGCCCAGTCCCACCATCAGGCCGCTTTTGGTGGGGACGTTGGGAAACAGGGCCTTGAATTTTTTCAGCAAATTCAGGCTGAAGGTGTAGTCACTGCCGGGGCGGGCTTCGCGGTACAGGCGCGGCACGGTTTCCAGGTTGTGGTTCATCACATCGGGCGGTGCGGCCTTCAGGATCTCCAGGGCGCGGTCATCGCGTCCGCGGAAGTCGGGCACCAGAATTTCAATGCGCGTTTCGGGCGAGAGCTCGCGCGTGCGCCGGATGCAGTCGACAAAGTGCTGGCTGCCGCCATCGCGCAGGTCGTCACGGTCCACGCTGGTGATGACCACGTACTGCAGTTTCAGCGCGGCAATGGTGCGCGCCAGGTTCTCGGGCTCTTGCGTGTCCAGGGGGTCGGGCCGGCCATGTCCCACATCGCAGAACGGGCAGCGGCGGGTGCACTTGTCGCCCATGATCATGAAGGTGGCCGTGCCCTTGCCGAAGCATTCGCCAATGTTGGGGCAGGACGCCTCCTCGCATACCGTGACCAGCTTGTTGGCGCGCAGGATGTCTTTGATTTCGTAAAAACGGCTGCTGGCCGACCCGGCCTTGACGCGAATCCACTCGGGCTTCTTGAGCACCTCGCCGGGCTGAACCTTGACGGGGATGCGCGAGAGCTTGGCCGCTGCCTTGTGCTTGGCCGAGGGGTTGTAGTGCTCGGTGGACTGTGCTTCGCGCACAACCGGGGTTTCACGTGTCGCCATCGGGAGAGGTCCAGTTCGAAGGGGTGGATCGGGAGGTGTCCAGGTCCGGGTGTCAGTATCGGGAAGTCAGGGTCAGGGGGTCAGCGCCGCAGCCAGTTTGGCGCCAAGCAACTCGGCGGCCTCTTGCCAGCTGACCGATACCCCGATTGTAGAAAGGTCGACCGTGCGCAAACCTGCGTAGCCGCAAGGGTTGATGCGATCAAAGGGATCCAGGTCCATGGCGACATTCAGCGCCACGCCATGGTAGGTGCAGTGGCGACTGACCTTGATGCCCAGGGCGGCAATCTTGCCCAGGCCGGCGAAGTCGGGCGGGGCGTCGGGAGTGGGCGGGAGTGCCAGGCGGGCATGATGGCCAGGGTCATCCAGGCGCACATAAATGCCGGGCGCCCCCGGCACGCGGTGGCCCGTGACATTGAACGCCCGCAAGGTGCGGATCACCGCCTCCTCCAGTCGAAACACATACTCTTTGACGAAGTACCCCGCACGTTGCAGGTTGATGAGCGGATAGGCCACCACCTGACCCGGCCCGTGGTACGTGACCTGGCCGCCACGGTTGGTGGCCATCACGGGGATGTCGCCGGGTGCCAGCAAGTGGTCGTCCTTGCCCGCCAACCCCTGCGTGAAGATGGGCGGGTGCTCACAGACCCATATGATGTCTTGCGTGCTGGCGTCGCGCTCGGCCGTGAAGTCCTGCATGGCCTGGTACAGCAAGGGGTAATCCTGTCTGCCCAGCTGATGGACCTGGGGCGGGGGGGCCTCCTGTGTGGGGGCGGTCGACGGGGAGGTGGACGATTCGCCGCTCACATCGGGGCCTGCGTCAGAGCACCACTTTGACCCAGGGATGACCCGTCAACTCCCGGTACAAGGCGTCGAGTTGGGTTCGGCTGGTGGCCAGTACCGTCAGCGTCACGCCCAGGTAGTGACCGCCCTTGCTGTGGCGAATCTCCAGGGTGGTGGCGTCAAAGCTCGGGTCGTGGCGCTTTGCAATCTCGACCATGGCGGCCTCGAAGCCCTCCACCTTGAGGCCCATGGCCTTGATGGGGAAGGGGCAGGGGTAGTCGATGAGGGAGTCCCGTCGGGGGTCGGGGCTGTTGGCGGCGGGAGTGGAGGGGGATGTCATGACGACTGCTTGGCCAGCTGATAGGCCTCGTAGAGCCGTGCATAGACGGGGCCAGGCTTGCCAGCCAGGGCGCCATGTCCCACCGGGCGGCCGTCCAGCGTGGTGATGGCCAGTACCTCCTTGGTGGCCGAGCTCAGCAACAGTTCGTCGGCGCCCAGTACCTCGGCACGGCTGATGCGGCGCAACTCGAAGGGGATGTCCTGACGCTGGCACAGTTCGGCCATCAGTCCGTACCGAATGCCCTCCAGCACCAGGTGGTCCTTGGGTGGCCCCATCACCTTGCCCTGCTGCACGACCCAGACATTGCTGGAGGAGGCCTCGCTCAGAAAGCCCTGGCGGAACATCACGGTTTCGGTGGCGCCCACATCGGCGCTGATCTGTCGCGACAGCACGGCGCCCAGCAGGCTGGTGCTCTTGATGTGGGCCTTTTCCCAGCGGAAATCATCAGCACTGAGGCACGCCACCCCGCTCACACGCTGGGCGGGGGGGACGGGCTTGAGGGGTTGCACCATGGCAAACACCGTGGGGACCAGCCCGGCTGGCATGGCGTGGTCGCGCGGGGCCACGCCGCGGCTGATCTGCAGGTAAACAAACTGGTCGATGTCACGGGCCGCTCGGCCCTGGTGGGCGGCGTTGGCGTGCACCAATTGCTCGATGAGTGTGCGCCAGCCGGCAGCATCGTGCGGATTGGGAATGCGGATTTCGTCGAGCGAGCGGGTCAGGCGGGCCAGATGCTGTTCCAGCCGGAACGGGCTGCCGCCATACACCGGCACCACCTCATACACCCCGTCGCCAAAAATGAAACCGCGGTCGAGCACACTGATGCGGGCCTCGCGCAGCGGTCCTATCTCGCCATTGAGGTAGCAGGGCGAGTCGGGCAAAAATGAGAGGTCGGGCTGGGAAAACATGCTGGGATTATCGCCGTGGGGTGGCCCGAACAGACACCCTGCGATGACCCGGGTCATGGCTTTTGGAGGGTCTCAGGGGAATCCCGTACAATGCGCTGTTTTGCGGAATCGTCGGTATGTAACCTGGGCGTAAACAAACATGACCAGAATGCAGCCCGAATCTTCGTGGGAGACCCCTGACGCCCCTGATGAGGAGTTCATACCCCTCACGGCGCAGCAGGTCCAGGACTTGCGTCGTACCCAGCCCCTGCTGTCCGTTTGGAGAGTGGTGGCCGCCCAGATGTTGGTGGGTTTGCTGGTGGCGTTCGCTGCCTGGGGCGTGTCGGGCAAGACGTCGGTTGGCGTGTCAGCCGGCTACGGTGCTCTCGCGGTGGTGATTCCGGCGGCCCTTTTTGCCCGTGGTCTGACCAGTCGGTTGAACACGCTCCATGCCGGAGCGGCCGTCCTGGGATTCTTCGTGTGGGAAGTGGTCAAGATTGCCCTCACCGTGGCCATGCTGGGTCTGGCCAAGTGGGTGATCGAAGAATTGAGTTGGCCTGCCATGTTGGTGGGCTTGGTTGTAACGATGAAGGTGTATTGGGTGGCGCTGGCTTGGCGGCGAGTGTTCCACCCTCAGGTCAAAACCTAAAGCTGTACTGAACATGTCTGCTGCTGAAAACGCCCCTACCGCCGGTGAATACATCGGTCACCACCTGACCCATCTGCAAAACCAGAAGATGTCTGGCGTGGTCGACTTCTCGGTGTTCAACGTGGACTCCCTGATCTGGTCGATTGTGCTGGGTGTGGTCGGTTGTTTCCTGCTGTGGCGTGCTGCCAAAGCGGCCACCTCGGGTGCCCCGGGTCGCTTCCAGGCGGCAGTGGAAATCCTGGTCGAGATGGTGGACACCCAGGCCAAGGGCATCATCCACAACGCCGACAGCCGCAAACTGGTCTCGCCCCTGGCGCTCACCGTGTTTGTCTGGGTGTTCCTGATGAACTCCATGGACTTTTTGCCCGTCGATCTGTTCCATGGCATCTTCGCCCTCACCGGCCTGGACCACACCATTCACTATTTCCGTGTCGTGCCCACGGCCGATCTCTCCAGCACCCTGGGCCTGTCGGTCTCCGTGCTGCTGATCTGCGTCTACTACAACATCAAGATCAAAGGCCTGGGCGGCTGGTTCCACGAACTGACCACGGCTCCCTTTGGTGCGCACCCCATCCTGTGGCCGTTCAACTTCATCTTCCAGATGATCGAATTCGTCGCCAAGACGGTGTCGCACGGCATGCGACTGTTTGGCAACATGTACGCTGGCGAACTCATTTTCATGCTCATCGCCCTGATGGGGGGTGCGGCCGCGGCCTCGCTCTCGGGCGTGCTGCTGCCCGTGGGCCACATCATTGCTGGCTCCATCTGGGCCATCTTCCACATCCTGATCGTCGCCCTGCAGGCCTTCATCTTCATGATGCTGACCCTGGTCTACATCGGACAAGCCCACGACGCCCACTGAGGCGCCGTTTTCAACCGTTTTCTTTCAACCTTCCATTTCAACCTCTAGGAGCATCACATGGAACACGTTCTTGGTTTTGTCGCACTCGCCGCCGGCCTGATCATTGGTCTGGGCGCCATTGGCGCTTGTATCGGTATCGGCATCATGGGTAGCAAGTACCTCGAATCCGCCGCACGCCAGCCGGAGCTCATGAACGAACTGCAGACCAAGATGTTCCTGCTGGCCGGTCTGATCGACGCCGCTTTCCTGATCGGCGTGGGTATTGCCATGATGTTCGCCTTCGCGAACCCCTTCGTTCTGAAGTAATTCCCGCAACCACCCATAGAAAGGTGTTGTCGTGAGTATCAACGCAACCCTGTTCGTCCAAGCGATCGTCTTTGCGATCCTGGTCTGGTTCACGATGAAATTCGTGTGGCCGCCGATCGCTACCGCCCTGGATGAGCGCTCTGAAAAAATTGCCCGGGGTCTGGCCGCTGCCGAACACGCCAAGATTGAGCTCTCGAACGCCCACAAGGAAGTCGAGCTGCGTCTGGCCCAGACTCGTAACGAGTCCACCACGCTGCTGGCTGATGCCGAGCGTCGTGCTCAGCACCTGGTCGACGAGGCCAAGGCGCGTGCCGTGGAAGAGGCCAACAGAATCGTGGCCGCTGCCCGTGCGGAAGCCGAGCAGGAAATGGCCAAGGCCCGCGAAAGCTTGCGCGAGCAAGTGGCCGTGCTGGCAGTCAAAGGTGCCGAGCAGATTCTCCGCAAGGAAGTCAATGCCAGCGTGCACGCTGACTTGCTGGGCCGTCTGAAGACCGAGCTGTAAGAGGAAGACATGGCAGAACTCGCCACCATCGCCCGCCCTTACGCTGAAGCCTTGTTCAAGGCCACGCAGTCCGAGCTGAGTGCCACGGCTGAGTGGCTCGACGAACTGGCGGCTGTGGCCGCCAATGCCCAGTTGCTGCAATTTGCAGACAACCCCAAGGCCACGCACCAGCAGGTCTATGACCTGATTGCGGGCGTGTCCAAGCAAAAGGCTTCTGCCGTGGCGCAGAATTTTCTGCGTACCGTGATCGACAACGGCCGATTGAGCGTGTTGCCCGAGGTGGCGGTTCAGTACCGTGCGCATGTCAATGCGCAAAGCGGTCTGTCCGATGCTCAGGTCTACAGCGCCTTTGAAATCGATGCAGCCTCCCTGGCGAGTATGGGTGATGTGCTGCAGCAGCGCTTTGGTCGCAAGCTCAACTTGACGGTCAAGCTTGCACCCGAGTTGATTGGTGGTATTCGCGTGGTGGTGGGTGACGAGGTGCTCGACACTTCGATCAAAGCCCGTCTGGATCAAATGAAAGTGGCGCTGACGGCTTGAGCCGTCAGACCTCAACAGGAAAGAAGGAAAGAGTCATGCAACTCAATCCCGCAGAAATCTCCGAGCTCATCAAGAGCCGTATCGAAGGTCTGGGCACCAACGCCGACATTCGCAATCAGGGCACCGTGATTTCGGTGACCGACGGTATCGTCCGCATCCACGGCCTGTCCGATGTGATGCAAGGCGAGATGCTGGAGTTCCCCAACAACACCTTCGGTCTGGCCCTGAACCTCGAGCGTGACTCGGTCGGCGCCGTGATCTTGGGTGAGTATGAGCACATCTCCGAAGGCGACACCGTCAAGTGCACGGGCCGTATTCTGGAAGTGCCCGTCGGCCCCGAGCTGATTGGCCGCGTGGTCAACGCGCTGGGTCAGCCGATCGACGGCAAAGGCCCGATCAACGCCAAGATGACCGACGTGATTGAAAAAGTGGCGCCTGGCGTGATTGCACGTCAATCCGTCAGCCAGCCGATGCAGTCCGGTCTGAAGTCCATCGACTCCATGGTGCCCATTGGCCGTGGTCAGCGTGAGCTGATCATTGGTGACCGCCAAACCGGTAAGACCGCGGTGGCCATCGACACCATCATCAACCAAAAAGGTCAGAACATGACCTGTATCTACGTCGCCATCGGTCAGAAGGCGTCGTCGATCAAGAACGTGGTGCGCTCACTCGAGCAAGCAGGCGCCATGGCCTACACCATCGTGGTGGCCGCTTCCGCCTCCGAGTCCGCAGCCATGCAATACGTGTCGGCCTACTCCGGCTGCACCATGGGCGAGTACTTCCGCGACCGCGGCGAAGACGCCCTCATCATTTATGACGACCTGTCCAAGCAGGCCGTGGCCTACCGTCAGGTGTCGCTGCTGCTGCGCCGTCCCCCGGGCCGTGAAGCCTTCCCCGGCGACGTGTTCTATCTCCACAGCCGTCTGCTCGAGCGTGCGGCTCGCGTCAACGCCGACTACGTCGAAGCCTTTACCAAGGGTGCCGTCAAAGGCAAGACTGGTTCGCTCACTGCGCTGCCCATCATTGAAACCCAGGCTGGCGACGTGTCCGCCTTCGTGCCGACCAACGTGATCTCGATCACCGATGGCCAGATCTTCCTGGAAACCAGCCTGTTCAACGCCGGTATCCGCCCCGCCATCAACGCCGGTATCTCGGTGTCGCGTGTGGGTGGTGCAGCACAGACCAAGCTGATCAAGAACCTCTCCGGCGGTATCCGTACCGACTTGGCCCAGTACCGTGAACTGGCTGCGTTTGCGCAGTTTGCCTCCGATCTGGACGAGGCCACCCGCAAGCAGCTCGACCGCGGGGCACGTGTGACGGAACTGCTCAAGCAGGCACAGTACAGCCCGCTGTCCATCAGCCTGATGGCCGCCACGCTGTATGCCGTCAACAAAGGTTTCCTGGATGACATCGACGTCAGCCGTGTTCTCGGTTTCGAACAAGAACTGTTCGCGTACCTCAAGGACAAGCACGCTGCGCTGTTGGCCAAGCTCGAAGCCGACAAGGCGATGGACAAGGCTGCCGAGGACGAACTGAATGCCGCGATTGTGGCGTTCAAGAAAACCTTTGCGTAAACCCTTCCTGAATACAAGGAGCCCTTGAATGGCAGCAGGAAAGGAAATTCGCGGCAAGATCAAATCGGTGGAAAACACCAAGAAGATCACCAAAGCCATGGAAATGGTCGCCGCGTCCAAAATGCGCAAGGCGCAGGAGCGCATGCACGCGGCTCGCCCCTACAGCGAGAAGATCCGCCGCATGGCCCACAACCTTGGCAAAGCCAATCCCGAGTATGTGCACCCGTTCATGGAGCACAACCATGCCAAGGCTGAAGGCTTCATCGTCGTGACCACCGACAAGGGTTTGTGTGGCGGCCTCAACACCAACGTGTTGCGTGCTGTCACCCAAAAGCTCAAAGAGTTGCAAGCCAAAGGTCATTCGGCCAAGGCCGTGGCCATCGGCAACAAGGGCCTGGGTTTTCTGGGTCGCTCGGGCGTGCAGGTGGTGGCACAAGCCGTGCAACTGGGCGATACGCCGCACATCGATAAGCTCATCGGGCCGGTCAAAGCCCTGCTCGACGCCTACGTCGAAGGTGAGATCAGCGCGGTTCACCTGTGTTACACCAAGTTCATCAACACGATGAAGCAAGAGCCGGTCGTGGAGCAACTGCTGCCCCTGAGTGCAGACCGTTTGCAGCATGAGGGCGAGCATGGTTCGTGGGATTACCTCTACGAACCCGACGCACACACGGTGATCGAAGAATTGTTGTTGCGTTATGTCGAGGCGCTGGTCTACCAGGCCGTGGCCGAAAGCATGGCGTCCGAGCAGTCGGCCCGCATGGTGGCCATGAAGGCCGCGACTGACAACGCCGGCAACGTCATCAACGAACTCAAACTGGTTTACAACAAGACGCGTCAAGCAGCGATCACCAAGGAACTTTCCGAGATCGTTGCTGGTGCGGCTGCTGTCTGATTTTTAATATTTGGAGCAAAACATGGCTCAAGCGCAAGGCAAGATTGTTCAATGTATCGGCGCCGTGGTGGACGTCGAATTTTCCCGCGACCAGATGCCCAAGGTCTACGACGCCCTCAAGCTCGAAGGCTCGGCCCTGACCCTCGAAGTGCAGCAGCAGCTCGGTGACGGCGTGGTGCGTACCATTGCGCTGGGCACCTCGGATGGTCTGCGTCGTGGTCTGATGGTCACCAACACCGGTGCAGCCATCACGGTGCCCGTGGGTCAGGCCACGCTGGGCCGCATCATGGACGTGCTGGGCAACCCGATCGACGAGCGTGGTCCGGTTGACCAGACCCATACCGCGTCCATCCACCGCAAGGCCCCGGCCTATGACGAACTCAGCCCCTCGCAAGAGTTGCTCGAAACCGGCATCAAGGTGATTGACCTGGTTTGCCCGTTCGCCAAAGGCGGCAAGGTGGGTCTGTTCGGTGGCGCCGGCGTGGGCAAGACCGTGAACATGATGGAACTCATCAACAACATCGCCAAAGCGCACTCGGGTCTGTCCGTGTTTGCTGGCGTGGGTGAGCGTACCCGTGAAGGCAACGACTTCTACCACGAGATGGCTGAGTCGGGCGTGGTCCGGTTGGACAACCTGCCTGAATCCAAAGTGGCCATGGTGTACGGCCAGATGAACGAGCCCCCGGGCAACCGTCTGCGTGTGGCCCTGACCGGGCTGACCATCGCCGAGTCCTTCCGCGACGAAGGCCGTGACGTGCTGTTCTTCGTGGACAACATTTACCGCTACACCCTGGCCGGTACCGAAGTGTCCGCTCTGCTGGGCCGGATGCCTTCCGCCGTGGGCTACCAGCCGACGCTGGCCGAGGAAATGGGTCGCTTGCAAGAGCGCATCACCTCCACCAAGGTTGGTTCCATCACGTCCATCCAGGCCGTTTACGTGCCCGCCGACGACTTGACCGACCCGTCGCCTGCCACCACCTTTGCTCACTTGGACTCCACCGTGGTGTTGTCGCGTGACATCGCCGCTCTGGGTATCTACCCCGCCGTGGATCCCCTGGATTCCACCAGCCGCCAGCTCGACCCCCACGTGGTGGGCGAAGAGCACTACGCCACGGCCCGAGCCGTGCAAGGCACGCTGCAGCGCTACAAGGAGCTGCGTGACATCATCGCCATTCTGGGCATGGACGAACTCGCACCGGAAGACAAGCTGGTGGTGGCCCGCGCTCGCAAGATCCAGCGTTTCCTGTCACAGCCCTTCCACGTGGCTGAAGTGTTCACCGGCACGGCGGGCAAGTACGTGTCGCTGGCCGAGACCATTCGGGGCTTCAAGATGATCGTCAATGGCGAATGTGATCACCTGCCCGAGCAGGCGTTCTACATGGTCGGGACCATCGACGAAGCAATCGAAAAAGCCAAGAAGCTCTGAGAGGCCGTATGACCACCACCATCCACGTCGATGTTGTCAGCGCGGAAGAGTCCATCTTTTCTGGCGAAGCCACCTTTGTGGCCTTGCCAGGCGAATCGGGCGAACTCGGCGTTTACCCACGCCACACGCCGCTGATCACGCGCATCCGCCCCGGTTCGGTGCGGATCCAGACGCCTGATGGTGGTGAGGAGTTCGTCTTCGTGGCCGGTGGCATTCTCGAAATCCAGCCGGACTGCGTCACAGTGTTGTCCGACACCGCCGTGCGCGGCAAGGACCTGGATGAAGAAAAGGCCAACGAAGCCAAGCAGGCCGCTGAAGAAGCCGTCAAAAACGCCAAGAGCGACATCGACCTGGCCCGTGCCCAGTCCGAACTCGCCATCATGGCGGCTCAGCTTTCGGCGCTGCGCAGATTCCGCGGCAAGAAATAATCGCCATGCAGCGCGCCTGCGCTGTGTGACCGATCCAACGCCCAGGTCGATCCTGTCGATGCTGGGCGTTGCCGCCTCTGGCTATTCGGCAGACCACAAGGCACAATCAGTCCATGCCTAAAGCCAAACTTCGCGCGGCCACGGTAGGTGGCACGGCCGACGAGATCGAAACCGCTTTCTACCAAGCCTTGCGACAAGGCGACATTGACAAACTCATGGCCTGCTGGGCCGATGAGGACGAGGTGGTGTGCGTGCATCCCGGTGGTCCCAGACTGGTGGGCACGGGGGCCATTCGCGCAGCCTTCGAATCGATGTTTGCCAATGGCACGATCCAGGTGCACGAGCACAGCGTGCGCAAGATCGAGTCGCTCACCAGTGTGGTTCACAACGTGGTGGAACGTGTCGAACTCTTGCTGCCGGATGGACCCAAGCACGCCAGTGTGCTGGCCACCAATGTGTATCACCGTACGCCCCAAGGCTGGCGCATGGTAGCCCACCATGCCAGCCCCGGCACCCCGCAGGAATTGCAAGAGGACCCGAGCGCGCCGCAGGTGTTGCATTGAGCTGGCCCTACCGGGCCCCCTGGTGGTTGCCAGGCGGTCAGGCGCAAACCATTTATTCGGCGCTCTGGGCGCGCACGCACACACAACCCGCTCCGCAGTGGCGACGCGAGCGGTGGGACACGCCGGATCAGGACTTCATAGACGTCGATTGGTTGCAGGACCCTGCGTTGACCACATCATCGAAACCTGCCACTGCGCGACCCCCGCTTCACGGCGATGAGGTGAGCGCGCAGGCAACTGGGCGCGAGGAGGTGCTGTGTGTCCTTTTTCATGGTCTGGAGGGATCGTCGAGCAGCCACTACGCCAAGGCCTGGGCAGACCAGGCCAGACGGTGGGGGTGGCGTCTGGCGGTGCCGCATTTTCGGGGTTGCAGTGGCGAGATGAATCGGGCACCGCGCGCCTACCACTCGGGTGACTTCGAAGAGGTGGGCTGGATCCTGCAGCGCATGCGCAGCCTGCACGCAGGCCGTGTGCTGGCGGTGGGGATTTCGCTCGGGGGCAATGCCCTGATGCGCTGGGCCCAGGAGGCCGGGGAGATAGCCCGTCACACCGTGAATGCGGTGGTATCGGTGGGCTCGCCGCTCGACCTGACAGCCAGTGGCCACGCGATTGGGCGTGGATTCAACCGGCAGGTGTACACGCGCATGTTTCTGCGCACGATGAAACCGCGCGCGATGACCAAACTGGAGCAGTTCCCCGGGCTGTTTGACCGTGAGGCCTTGCTGCGGGCGCGGGACCTTTACGAGTTCGACAATCTGTTCACTGCGCCCTTGCATGGATTCGCCGATGTGCAGGATTATTGGCGGCGGGCGTCGTCGGCACCACACTTCGGACGTGTGCGACTGCCGGCGCTGGTCATCAATGCCTTGAACGATCCATTTGTGCCCGCCTCGTCCTTGCCGGGGCAGCCCCAGGTCAGCGACTGCGTCACGCTGTGGCGTCCTGCACAGGGCGGGCATGTCGGATTTGCGGCCGGCGCATTTCCTGGCGATGTGCGTGGATTGCCCCAGGCCATTGGCAACTGGTTCCGGGCACTATGATGGTCGTTGGTTGTTGAGGGGCTTGGTCAAGTCCTGCCTGTATGCACCATGGATGAGATTGTTCGACAAGCACTGGCCAAGTGGCCGAACGTGCCCGACTGCTACGGCTGGCTCGGGCTGGATGCGCGCGGACAGTGGTTCATGCGCGACGACCAGGTGCAATCGGCCGGCCCCTTCGCGCAACACAAGGGCTCACTGCTGCGGCACGACAAGCTCATCAGCTTCATTCAACGCAACTACGAGCCCGATGCGCGCGGCTGCTGGTATTTTCAAAACGGGCCGCAGCGCGTGTTTGTGGAGCTGGAGGACACACCGCTGATTTGCCGCGTGTCGGCGGCGGGGGAGGTCAGTGCGCACACAGGACAAACGCTGCCGGTGTTGGGGGTCTGGACCGACGAGTTCGGCCATGTGTACCTGCAGTCGCCGATGGGGGTGGGGTTGGTGCACAGCCAGGACGTCATCCACGCGGCCGAGCAGATCGAGCAAGGCCATTGGGACTTGAACACCTTGCAGCACCAGGAGCTCGAGTCGCGGTTCGGGTTTTGTCGCAGCCCACAGGTGTGCCCGATCTGAGCGGGGTCCGCAGGGCGGGCCGGATGAACAGGCCCCGACCATGAAAAAAGCCGGTCAACAGACCGGCTTGGGCGGCGAGCAGGCAGCGATTATTTGGCTGCTTCGGGCTTCTTGGGTTCGGCCAGCTTGCCACCTGCATTGTTGGCCATGTAGACCACGGCGCGACCGATTTCGAGATCGTCAAAGTCGCCACCGCCTTGCGCGCCCATGGCGCCCTTGCCTTTGAGCGCGGAGTTCAACAGGGCCTCATAGCCGTTCTTGATGCGGGCACCCCAGGCACCGGCATCGCCGAACTTGGGTGCACCGGCTGCCCCAACAGCGTGACAGGCCGAGCATTGGGCTTTGTAGACCTCTTCGCCCGATTTGAGTTCCCGATTGGCGTCGCGCACCTCGATCATGCCGACCTTCTGGATCCGGGCTGCCACCGCTTCCGGGGTGTTGGAAGAGCCGGGCGCCTCTTTGTTGGCCGAGGTGACGTAGTACACGAGACCGATGATGATGAACACCGGCACCACAAATGAGTAGAAGACGGCCAACAGGAGTTGACGGGGCGTCTTGATCGGGCCGGTGTGGGCTTCTTCGTGGTGCTCGCTCATGGAATCCTCGAGGGTGCTGGGGGGCTTGAAACAGCCAGAGATTATAGCGAGGCCGGGCTGGCGCGGCTTTCGCCAGCCTGACCCTGGAACAGACGCTTCGGGCAAAGCCCTACAATGAGTGTCTTCACGCGCGGCTGTAGCTCAGTGGATAGAGTATTGGCCTCCGAAGCCAAGGGTCGTGGGTTCGATCCCCGCCAGCCGCGCCAGATGTGACAACGCCACCGCTGACGGTGGCGTTTTGCCTGGTGCAGATCGCTTCTCTGCGGCACCGGCAGTCCCAGCGGCCTGTCCGCCCTCAACTCACCTGAATGCCGGCTGTCTTGATCACTTTTTCCCATTTGGTCAGCTCGGCTTTCAGACGCTGGCGCATCTGTTCCTGGGTTCCCGGGTCGGCTTCGGCGCCGGCCTCGAGCAGACGCTTGCGCACCTCCGCGTCCCCCATGGCGGCATTGAAGTCGGCATTGATCTTGTCCAGCAGGGGCTGCGGTGTTTTGGCTGGGGCGAAGAGCGCCGCCCACGAGTAGGCCTCGTAACCCGGCAAGCCCATCTCGGTGGCGCTGGCGACATCGGGCAACATGGGCGAGCGCTGGCGGCTGGCCACGCCCAGCACCTTGACGCGCCCGGCCTTGATCTGCGGTAGCGCGGTTGGCGCATCGCTGAACATCAGTTGCACCTGGCCGCCCAACAAGTCGTTCATGGCGGGTGCGCTGCCTTTGTAAGGGACGTGCTGCAAACGGGTGCCGGCTTCCAGGTTGAACAGCTCGCCGGCCAGGTGCGTGCCACCCCCGTTGCCCGATGAGCCGTAGCTGAGCGAGCTGCTGTCCTTCCTGGCCAGCGCCACGAGTTCACGCAAGTTGTTGGCGGGCACCGACGGGTGCGCCACCACGAACACGGGGAACATGGCTGCAAAACTCACCGGGGCAAAATCGCGCTCGATGTCATAGGGCAGCTTGCCCATGAGGGTCGGGTTGACCGAGTGGTGAATGGAGCCGACGAACAAGGTGTAGCCATCGGGAGCCTCCTTGGAGGCGGCGGTGGCACCGACCACCCCACCCGCGCCCGCGCGGTTGTCAATCACGGTCGGGCTTTTCCAGATCTCGGCGAGCTTTTGACTGAAGGCGCGGGCCGTGGTGTCCACGGGTCCCCCGGGCGGAAAGGGCACGATGAAGCGCACGGGCTTGGCGGGCCAGGCCTGTGCCAGTGACGACAGCGGTTGCACCGCTGGGGCCAGCACGGCGCTGGCAATGAGATGGCGACGGGTGAGGGAAGGGTGGGCACGCATCAAAGGTCTCCTGAGGTCGCACGGATTATGGCCTCGCGCATGATCCTGATGCCCGGGTGACGCGGATGCGTACTTACACCAGCCCCGGGCAGTGGGGCGTTGACCTAGCATCGCGGTATCACCCTATCGAGTTGTGTCATGAGTGCGTATGTGATTTTTGATGTTGAAATTTTTGACCTGCCCCGGTACCAGGAATTCATGAACGGGGTGAAACCCGCCTTGGAGGCCGCAGGGGCCAGGTACCTCGCCCGCGCCGGTGAGCACCGGGTGTACGAGGGCGATTGGCAACCGCGGCGAATCGTGATTCTGGAGTTTCCGGACCTGGCCGCCTGGGAGCGTTTTTACAACGGGTCGGTTTACCAAGGCCTCAAGAGCATTCGGGACGCCTGCAGCCGTGCCCGTCTGGTGGCCGTGCAAGGTCTGTGACGTGAACCGCCCGCTGCTGCATCCCCGATTGAAGGGGTATCCCGTCCACGCACCGCCGATTCCTGTCGAGGCGGTGGCGAGCCAGGGTTGGCAGCTGTTGCGGGGGGACCTGCCGTTTCCGCTGGCGGTGCTGCGTCAACAGGCACTGGATCACAACCTGAACTGGATGCGCGAGTTTTGCCGCGAGCGCGATATTTCCCTGGCCCCGCACGGCAAAACCACCATGTCGCCCGAACTGTACCGGCGTCAACTCGAGGCCGGTGCCTGGGCAATCAGTTTTGCCACCGTGTACCAGGCGGGCATCGGTGTTGCGCATGGCGTGCGGCGTGCACTCATTGCCAATCAGGTGTTGCAGCCGGCAGACCTCGATGGCTTGGCGCATCTGCTCACGGCGCATCCCGATCTGCAGGTGTTCTTCCTGGTCGACTCGCTGGCGCAGATGGAGCACATTGAACGCTGGCAGGACGAGAGAGCCTCGGATGTGGTGTTTCCGGTGCTGCTCGAACTCGGCCTCGAGGGTCAGCGAACGGGTTGTCGCACACACGAGCAGGCGCTGGCGGTGGCGCAACGCATCCAGGCGAGTCCCGCCCTGCGATTGGTGGGCATCGAGGCGTACGAAGGGTCGCTGTCCACCTGTGACCATGCGCACGACACCGAGGCCGTGGCCGCGCTGATGCAGCGGTTGCAGGTGCTGGCCCAGGTTTGCGATGACGCGGGCTGGTTCGAGTGTGACGAGGTGTTGATCTCGGCCGGCGGGTCGGCATTGTTCGATCTGGTGGCGCGTGACCTTCGGCCCCGGCTGTCACGCCCCGCCCGGGGTGTGCTGCGCTCGGGCTGCTACCTGACCCATGACCATGTGCAATACCGCAAGCTGCTGCGTTGCGTGGGCGAGCGTTTGCATCTCGCCCAGACGCTCGAGCCGGCGCTCGAGGTGTTGAGCGTGGTGCAGTCGTGCGCCGAACCCGGGCTGGCGCACCTGAGCATGGGCAAGCGTGATGTGTCGTATGACCTCGACCTGCCCGTGCCGCTGTGGCGCGCCGAGCGCGGTGACACACGGACCCAACCGGTGCCCTCGCACTGGCGCGTGGTGGCACTCAACGACCAGCATGCGCACCTGCGGTTTGATGCCTCGCGTCCCGCGCACGAGCATCCGCGCGTCGGACAGATCGTGGGCAGCGGCATCTCGCACCCCTGCACCACGTTTGACAAATGGCGCTGGATGCCGGTGGTGGACGAGGCCTATCACGTGGTTGACGCCATCACCATCCATTGCTGAGGGCGCGCAGGCAGTCAAGGCATCGTTGCCTGCGCTTCAGTCAAACGCCTCAGTCGGCTGCGGGGGTGTCGGGCTGCTCACGCAAGCGAAGGGCCTGCTCATAGAGCGCGTTGCGCGCCTGCCCGGTGATGTCGGCCGCCAGGCGCACAGCGGTTTTGACGGGCAGCTCGGTCAAGAGCAGTCGCAACACCCGATCATCCGCTGCCGCGTCGGGTGTGGCCGGGGCCTGCGGATGCACCACCAGGGCAAACTCGCCGCGCGTGCGATGTGCAGAGGCTTGTAGCCAGGATGGCAAGGTGTCGGCACTGACGGTGGCAATTTCCTCGAATTGCTTGGTCAGCTCGCGCCCCACGGTGATGCGGCGCGACCCCAAGGGCTGCAGCGCTTGCGCCAGTGCTTCGATGCGGTGCGGCGCCTCGAGCAGCACCTGTGCACGCGGCTCCTGCGAGAGGCAAGTCACTTGTGCCTGACGCTCCTGTGCGCGTGAAGACAAAAATCCCAGAAACACAAACCCGGGCTGCGTGTCTTCCCACTGACCACTCACACTCAAGAGCGCCGTGACGCTGCTGGCCCCCGGTAACGGAACGACGCGCAAGCCCTCGGCTTGCACGCGCGCGACCAACCGTGCGCCCGGATCGCTGATGGCGGGCGTGCCCGCGTCACTCACAAAGGCGACCCGCTGACCCAGCTTGAGGCGGGCAACGACCGCCTCGCTGCCGGCGGATTCATTGTGCTGGTGCACGGCCAGCCAGGCCCCGGCGGGATGGTCGATACCGAAGGCGCGCAGCAGCGCCTGGCTGTGACGCGTGTCCTCACAGGCCACGGTGTCCACGAGCTGCAGCACATGCAACGCGCGCAGGCTGATATCGGCAAGATTACCAATGGGTGTGGCCACCACATACAGGCAGCCCTCGGGATAATCCTGCGCAGCCGCTGCCGCATGGGCTGCGGCACGGGCGGCATCAAATGAAGCGCTCACTCAACTCTTTCCAAGATCCTCAGGCTGGCACATCCCGCACCACCAAGTCGCTGGGCGATGCGGCCGAAAGCAGCGCGGCGCGCCACTTGCAGGCGCAGGGTTTGCGTCTGCTCGAAAGCCATTATCGGACGCCTGGCCGAGGGGGCGGCGAAATCGATCTCATCATGCGCTCGCCCGATGGCACCCTGGTCTTTGTCGAAGTCCGGCTGCGTCGCAGCCAGCGTTATGGCGGTGCCCTGGCCAGCGTCACGGCTGTCAAGCGTTCGCGCCTCATCTGGGCTGCACGCCATTACCTGCGACGGTATGCCGTTCCACCGCCCTGCCGCTTCGATGTCGTGGCCATGGACGGACAGGAGGTGCGCTGGGTTCAAGGGGCCTTTGACGCGTGCTGACCCACCCCGGCGCCCCTGATGACGGTGTGGTGAGCGCTTCGGGTCATGGGGCGCGGTTATCATATGCAGCATGCTTGAGCAACGCATTGAACAGCAGTTCATCGACAGCGCCGACCTGAAATACCAGGCGGCTCAGGTGCTGGCCAAACCGATTGCCGCGGGCATCCAGGCTTTGCTGGCGTGTGTGACCAGCGGAGGCAAGGTGCTGGCCTGCGGCAATGGGGGCTCGGCCGCCGATGCGCAGCATTTTGCGGCCGAGTTTGTGGGGCGTTTCGAGCGCGAGCGACCCGAACTCGGCGCGCTGGCACTCACCACCGACAGCTCCATTCTCACGGCGGTGGCCAACGACTACAGTTTTCTGCAGATCTTTTCCAAGCAGGTGCGAGCCCTGGGTCAGCCCGGCGATGTGTTGCTGGCGATTTCCACCAGTGGCAACTCGGCCAATGTGCTGGCCGCCATCGAGGCGGCCCACGAGCGCGAGATGACCATCATCGCGCTCACCGGACGCGGCGGCGGCAAGATCGGCACCCAGTTGCGGGACACCGATGTGCACATCTGTGTCCCCCACGAACGCACCGCGCGCATCCAGGAGGTGCACCTGTTGGTGCTGCATTGCCTGTGCGATGGCGTGGACAACCAATTACTTGGCGAACAGGAAGGCAACCCATGAAACAACAACGTCTGTGGACCCGAGGCGCAGCAGCGCTGGCACTGGTCATGAGCCTGGGTGCGTGCGCACCTTTGATGGTGGGGGGCATGGTGGGTGGCGCCTTGGTGGCCAGCGATCGCCGCACCTCGGGCATTCAACTGGAAGACGAGAGCATCGAACTGCGCAGCGCCAACCGCATTCGTGAGATGCTGGGCAGTCGTGTGCACATCAACATCACCAGCTACAACCGCCAGGTGCTCTTGACGGGTGAGGTGCCGGCCCAGAAGGACAAGGATTACGCCAACCAGCTGGTGTCCCAGGTCGACAACGTGCGGTCCGTGGTGAACGAGCTGGTCGTTGCACCCACCAGCTCGCTGGCCGATCGATCGATGGACACGCTGATTTCCGGCAAGGTCAAGGCCAGCATGGTGGACAGCAAGGATATTTTCGCCAATGCGTTCAAGGTGGTCACCGAGCGCGGCACGGTGTACCTGATGGGTCGCGTGACGCAACGCGAAGCCCAGCGCGCGTCCGACCTGGCGCGTCAGGTCTCGGGCGTGAAGAAAGTGGTCCGCATCTTTGACATCCTGACCGAAGAAGAACTGCAGGCCTTGTTGCCGGCCCCGCCCAAGGCAGCGGCCCCGGCGCCGGCTGGCAACGCCAAGTAAGGCCGCTGCTGCGAGGGATTACTTCAGCCGCTTGACCAGGCTGGAGGTGTCCCAGCGGTTGCCGCCGAGCTGCTGCACGTCGGCGTAAAACTGGTCCACCAGGGCGGTCACCGGCAGGCGTGCGCCGTTGCGTTTGGCCTCGTCCATGGCCAGGCCCAGGTCCTTGCGCATCCAGTCCACGGCAAAACCAAAGTCGAACTTGTCGGCCACCATGGTCTTGCCACGGTTGTCCATTTGCCAGCTCTGGGCGGCCCCTTTGCCGATGACGTCGAGCACCAGGTTCACGTCGAGTCCGGCCCGCGTGCCAAAGGCAATGCCCTCGCCCAGGGCCTGAACCAAACCGGCGATGCAGATCTGGTTGACCATCTTGGTGAGCTGACCCGCACCGCTTTCGCCCATCAGGGTGAAGGCGCGTGAAAAGGCCATGGCCACCGGCTTGACCTGCTCAAACACGGCGGCGTCACCGCCGCACATCACGGTCAACTGGCCATTTTGCGCGCCTCCCTGACCGCCCGAGACCGGTGCGTCTACAAAGGCGGCGCCTTTCGCTTTGGCGGCTTGATAGAGTTCGCGGGCCACGTTGGCCGAGGCCGTGGTGTGGTCGACCAGGATGGCGTTGGTCTTCATCCCGGCCAGGGCGCCGTCCGGCCCCAGGATGACCGAGCGCAGGTCGTCGTCGTTGCCCACGCAGCAAAACACGATGTCCGCGCCTGCCGCGGCTTCGCGAGGCGTGGCGGCACTGCGAGGCGCCCGGCTGGAGGCAAACTCCTGACACCAGGCCTGGGCCTTGGCGGGGTTGCGGTTGTAGACGGTCACGGCGTGGCCGGCTTGCGCGAGGTGGCCGGCCATGGGGTAGCCCATGACGCCCAGGCCAATGAAGGCCACCGAAGTGGA
>CANFMY010000037.1 GCA_947448375.1 Comamonadaceae bacterium
CGCTCTTCCGATCTGGGGAGGGTGCGCAGAAATTGCTGGTGCACCGCCGCGCGGCTGGTGTGGCTGGCCATGCCGGCGTCTTGCAACAAGGCTCGCCACAACAAGGCCTGCCAGCGCTGATCGGCCTCCAGTGCGCGAGCCTGACCGTGCAGACCCGGCAGTTCTTCGCGACCGCTGGCCCAGGCGTCCAGCCAGTCGGCGCGGTAGACCTGGTACTGATCGAACAGATCGGCGATCTTGTCTGCCAGTTGATAGCGCTTGCGCAGTTCCGGGTCGTCCTGCAGGAAGGCCGCCAGCGGTTCGTACCCAGGCTGTTGCGTGAGTGTGGGCAACAACCGCATCAGACGCCAGATCAGCAAGGGCTTGTCAAACGGCAGGACGTCGGCCACCGCCTCGGGCCCGAGCACGGCACGGTAGGCCTTCCACATGAAATTGGAGGGCAGCAGCATCTCAAAGGCTGCCGCAATGCCGCAGCCGGCGTCAGCCGATGCGCCGGGCGCTTTGGCCAGCGCCAGCTTGAGCCACTGGGCGATCCCGTTGCTTTGCACCAGGACGGTTTCGTTTTCCAGGGGGGAGAGCGGGTGCGCCTTGAACCAGTCCACCAGCAGTTGCTTGAGCAACTCGGGCTTGTTGCCATGGATGACCATGAAGCCACGGGTCAGTGGGCTGTGTGTCGAGGTCATGAGGCAGGCAGATTCAGGCGGGATTGTGCAGGGCGAACCTGCACATCATATTCAAACCCGGCCGCCTGACGGGCCGGGTTTTTCTCAACAGGGTCAGGGCTTAAAACTCGACCTTCTGGCCTTCGGTCATCGGCACCACGGTCGCTTTGGCGCCCTTCATGGCTTCCTGAAACTCGGCCAGGGTGCCCTTGGTCAGCGGGTTGGAGTTGTAGTGCATGGGGATGACGGCCTTGGGGGTGAGCCAGTTCTTCACGGCATAGGCCGCATCTTCCGGGTCCATGGTGAAGTTGCCGCCGATGGGCATCAGCACCAGGTCCGGCTTGTAGCGGTCGTTGATGAATTTCATGTCGCCAAAGAGGCCAGTATCGCCCATGTGCCAGATCTTGAAGCCGTTTTCCAACTCGATGATGTAGCCCACGGCCTCACCAGCGGGATGCGATTCCAGTTTGCCAGAGGCCGGGTTGTTCCAGACCAGCAGCGAGGAATGCTCGGCGGCCACGGCCGTGACCTTGATGCCCGGCAGGGGCTTGACGTGGCCGGTCTTGTTGAAGCGGTGGCCCAGGTTGGCTGGCAGCACGCCCAGGGTGATCAGGGGCGTGACCATGTCGGCCGGGCCGTACAGCACGGTGTTGTTGAGCTTGGCAATGGCGGGCGCGTCACCGATGTGGTCCACGTGCGCGTGCGTCACCAGCAGCAAGTCCACCTTGCCCAGGGCGCTCAGGTCGGTCTTGTAAGGCGCCGGTGTTTTGGGGCCGCCAGACAACCAGGGGTCGATGACGATGGTTTTACCGCCCGGGGAGGTGATGCGGAATGAGGCCTGGCCCAGCCACAGCAGTTCGGTCTTGCCGCTGGGGGTCTGGGCCTGGGTGGATGCGCCGAGCATCGAGGCTGCCACCAGGCCGGCGGTCAGGGCGGATTTGAACCAGTGTGTCATCTTCATGGGAGAGGTGCCTCATTGCTGTCGTTGAATGCCACATCTTAGGCGGGAAGGGTGACCGGGGGCAGGGGGGATGGCGAGCAGGCGACTGAAGCACGGGGTTTTTGACCGCGCCAAGACGACAGCCCCGGCTTGACACCCCCCCGGTGGTCGAACTTAGGATGGGCCTGCAACTACTTTCAAGCCTTCTGGAGACAACCATGACGATCGAGATCATCAAACCCCAGCGCGACGACGTGCTCAAGTGCGTGGCCCGCTACAGCGAACTGAACCCCGTCACCACAGGGCTGCCCGACATGCAACTCGAGCAGTGCAAGCGCACCTTCCTGAGCGTGCTGGGTTTTGAGCAACCGCACGGGGACGAGCAGCACTCACCGTTTGGCAACCACGTTGCGCCCAAGATCTCCACCCAGCGAACCGGTTTTGGTGCGGCCTTTGTTCGATCCAAGCCCGGGCGTGGTGTGCTGATGCATGCCCACGACACCTCCGAATGCTTCATGCCCATCGAAGGACGCTGGATGGTGGAGTGGGAAGGCCCGCAGGGCAACGACCACGTCGTGCTCGACCCCATGGACTTCATCGCCGTGCCCATTGGGGCACAGCGACGCTTTGAGTGCGTCGAGGCGCCGGCGGGCAAGGAGGAGGGTATTTTGTTTGCCATCATCAGCGGTGAAGCCCCTGCCGTCGAATGGTCGCCCGAGGCCATCCAGTTGATGGCCAGTGCCGGTGAGTCGGTGGTGCGAAAGCCGAGTTGATGTCGTGCAGCCCGCCCAGCGAACGGAGCGGGCTGAATTGTTTGCGACAATGACTCTTCCAATTCAGTGGCCTGAGTGGTGAAATTGGTAGACACAGCGGACTTAAAATCCGCCGCTTTCCGGAAACGGGGCGTACCGGTTCGATTCCGGTCTCAGGCACCACGGGCTCATGGGGGGTGGCATATACTCATCTCCACTTTTGAAGTTTCACACTGACATGCCCCGCTACAACGCCGCTTACGAAATCCATGTGCACGGGGAAGTGCCCCTGCGCAGCGATGTGACGCTGGAGCAGGTGCAGGAGGCGACCCGTCCGCTGTGGTCGTATGCCGGCGCCGCCTCGATGACCGAAGGCGCGGTGAGTTCGTACCCCGAAGAGCCAGGCATTCGCTTTGACGGCCAGGAGCACTTGCTGCAGCTGTGCTGGACTGTCGCCGGTGATGAAGATTTTCGCCAGCAACTGGACGATCTGTGCATGGCGCTGAACGACCTGGCGGACAGCGGCGCAGCGCTTGAAGTCACCTTCTACGACGCCGACTTTGACGACGAAGACGAATCCACCGGCCGCGAGGCCCGGGACGATTTCCTCATGCTTTTTGTCGGCCCCACGCCGGCCGCCATCATGCAGATCCAGCGCGACATGCTGGTCGACGATGTCATCCACATGATGGAGCGCCACTTCGATGCCTCCGAGCTCTCCGGCGTGGTGGGCGAGATCGACAAGCTCTTCAACCAGCGCTTTGACCAGCTGGTCAATTCGCTGGAAATTGGTCGCCCCCCGCGCGGCAATGGTGGCGGTCATGGCGGTGGCGGCCACGGCGGTCGCAAGCCACGTCATTTGCACTGACCCGCAGGACACTCGGTCGCTTGGCTTGAGCGCCAGCAACCAGCAACAAGGGCACCCACGGGTGCCCTTTGCGTTGCAGACCTTGCCTGCACCCGTGGCACTCGCTCAAGTGCCCCGGCCTGCAGAACTTCAGCCGGCCTTGACCCCGATGCCCTTGAACTCGCCCGAGGCGATGCGCTGTTGCCATTGGGCCGGCCCGGTGATGTGCGCGCTGGTGCCACCGGCGTCCACCGCCACGGTCACCGGCATGTCCACCACGTCAAATTCATAAATGGCTTCCATGCCCAGGTCGGCAAAGCCCACCACCTTCGCGGTTTTGATGGCCTTGCTCACCAGGTAGGCGGCGCCGCCCACGGCCATGAGGTAGGCGCTCTGGTGTTTCTTGATCGCCTCGATGGCGGTGGGGCCGCGCTCGGCCTTGCCGATCATGGAGATCAGGCCGGTGGAGCTGAGCATCATCTCGGTGAACTTGTCCATGCGGGTGGCGGTGGTGGGGCCGGCGGGGCCCACGGCTTCCTCACGCACCGGGTCCACCGGGCCGACGTAGTAAATCACGCGGTTGGTGAAGTCCACTGGCAGCTTCTCGCCCTTGGCCAGCATGTCCTGGATGCGCTTGTGCGCGGCGTCGCGGCCGGTGAGCATCTTGCCGTTGAGCAGCAGGGTGTCGCCCGGCTTCCAGCTGGCGACCTCGGCCTTGGTGAGTGTGTTGAGGTCGACGCGCTTGCTCTTTTGTGTGTCCGGAGTCCAGTTGACGTTGGGCCACAGATCGAGCGAGGGCGGGTCCAGGTACACCGGGCCCGAGCCGTCCATCACAAAGTGGGCGTGGCGGGTGGCCGCGCAGTTGGGAATCATGGCCACCGGCTTGCTGGCGGCGTGGGTGGGGTAGAGCTTGATCTTGACGTCCAGCACGGTGGTGAGGCCGCCCAGGCCTTGGGCGCCAATGCCCAGGGCGTTGACCTTGTCGTGCAGCTCCAGACGCAGCTCTTCCACCTGGGTCAGCTTCTCGCCGCGCCCGGCCTTGGCTTGCAGCTCGTACATGTCGATGTCGTCCATCAGGCTTTCCTTGGCCATCAGCGCTGCCTTTTCGGCGGTGCCGCCAATGCCGATGCCCAGCATGCCCGGGGGGCACCAGCCGGCGCCCATGGTGGGCACGGTCTTGAGCACCCAATCCACCACGCTGTCGCTCGGGTTGAGCATGACCATCTTGGATTTGTTCTCGCTGCCGCCGCCCTTGGCCGCCACGGTGACTTCCAGTTTGTCGCCGGCCACGATCTCGGTGAAGATGACGGCGGGGGTGTTGTCCTTGGTGTTCTTGCGCAAAAACTGCGGATCATCGACCACCGAGGCGCGCAGCATGTTGTCGGGATGGTTGTAGCCGCGGCGCACGCCTTCGTTGACGGCGTCTTCCAGCGTGCCCTTGAAGCCCTCGAAGCGCACGCCCATGCCCACCTTCAGGAACACGTTGACAATGCCGGTGTCCTGGCAGATGGGGCGGTGGCCCATGGCGCTCATCTTGCTGTTGGTCAGGATCTGCGCAATGGCGTCCTTGGCCGCCGGCGACTGCTCGCGCTCGTAGGCACGGGCCAGGTGGGCGATGTAGTCGCTGGGGTGGTAGTAGCTGATGTACTGCAGGGCAGCGGCAACGGATTCGATCAGGTCGTCTTGGCGGATGGAGGTCATGTCGGTGAGCGCTTGGGGCGCAAAAGTGATGGGTCCGGAAACAGGGGGATTTTAGGTAAGAAACCCGCCTGGCTGCCTGCAGGGCCTAGGCCGGCCCCCTTCGTCAGTAGCCTGTAAGAGCCCGGCGCGACAGTCCCGCTGTTGTGCGATATTCAATTCCCGAGGAGACACCCCCCATGAGCACGTCCGAGAACGCCCTCTACAGCCCGCCCGCAGACTTTGCCAAAAATGCTGCCGTGTCCGGTTTTGCCGCCTACGAGGCCCTGTGTCAGCAGGCGGAGCAGGATTACGAAGGTTTCTGGGCCGGCCAGGCCAGGCGCCTGCTGAGCTGGAAAAAGCCTTTCACGAAGGTGCTCAACGAGAGCAACGCCCCCTTCTTCAAGTGGTTCGAGGACGGCACGCTCAACGCCTCCTACAACTGCCTGGACCGCAACATCGAGCGGGGCCTGGGCGACAAGACGGCCCTCATTTTTGAAGCCGATGGCGGCGAGGTCACCCGCGTCACCTACAGCCAGCTGCTGGCCAAGACCTGCCAGATGGCCAATGCGCTCAAGAGCCTGGGCGTCAAAAAAGGCGACCGCGTGATGATCTACATCGCCATGTCGGTCGACGGCGTGGCCGCCATGCAGGCGTGCGCGCGTATCGGCGCCACCCACTCGGTGGTGTTTGGCGGCTTCTCGGCCCAGTCGCTGCGTGACCGCATTGAAGACACCGGCGCCGTGGCGCTCATCACCGCTGACTGCCAGGTGCGCGGTGGCAAGCAACTGCCCCTCAAAGCCATCGTCGACGAAGCCCTCACCCTGGGTGGCTGCGAGAGCATCAAGAACGTGTTGGTGGTCAACCGGGCCAATGCCAAGATCGACATGAAAGCCGGTCGCGACCTGTGGATGCACGACGTGGCGGACAAACAACCCACCACGTGCGAACCCGAGTGGGTCGAGGCCGAGCACCCGCTTTTCTTGCTGTACACCTCCGGCTCCACGGGCAAGCCCAAGGGCGTACAGCATTCCACCGGGGGCTACTTGCTGCACGCCGCCCTCACCACCGAGTGGACCTTCGACCTCAAGGCCAATGACGTGTTCTGGTGCACCGCCGACATCGGCTGGGTCACGGGCCACACCTACATCACCTACGGCCCGCTGGCCCTGGGCGGCACCGAAATCGTGTTCGAGGGCGTGCCGACCTACCCGGACGCCGGCCGCTTCTGGAAGATGATTCAGGACCACAACGTCACGGTGTTCTACACCGCGCCCACGGCCATTCGCTCGCTCATCAAGGCAGCTGAGGCCAACGACGCCGTGCACCCCAAGAGCTACAACCTCAAGAGCCTGCGCCTGCTGGGCTCGGTGGGCGAACCGATCAACCCGGCCGCCTGGGAGTGGTACCACCAGCACGTGGGCGGGGGCCGCTGCCCCATCGTCGACACCTTCTGGCAGACCGAGACCGGTGGTCACATGATCACCCCGCTGCCGGGCGCCACCACCCTGGTGCCGGGCTCGTGCACGCTGCCCTTCCCGGGCATCCAGGCCGCCATCGTCGACGAGACCGGCAAGGACGTGCCCAACGGGCAGGGCGGCATCCTGGTGGTCAAACGGCCCTGGCCGTCCATGATCCGCAACATCTGGGGCGACCCCGAGCGTTTCAAGAAAAGTTACTACCCCGACGACTTCAAGGGCAAGTACTACCTCGCGGGCGACGGCGCCATCCGTGACGCCAAGACCGGCTTCTTCACCATCACCGGCCGTATCGACGACGTGCTGAACGTGTCCGGCCACCGCATGGGCACGATGGAAATCGAGTCGGCCCTGGTCAGCTGCACCGAGCTGGTGGCCGAGGCCGCCGTGGTGGGCCGTCCTGACGACACCACGGGCGAGGCCGTGGTGGCCTTTGTGGTGCTCAAGCGCCCGCGTCCCACCGGCGACGAGGCCAAGGCCATCGCCAAGACCCTGCGCGACCACGTGGGCAAGGAGATTGGCCCCATCGCCAAGCCCAAGGACATCCGCTTTGGCGACAACCTGCCCAAGACCCGTTCGGGCAAGATCATGCGCCGTCTGCTGCGCTCCATCGCCAAGGGCGAGGCCATCACGCAGGACACCTCCACGCTGGAGAACCCGGCCATCCTGGATCAGTTGTCCGAGAACAACTGAACACGCCAGGCCGGGGCCTCCCCGGCCAGGTCAGCCCAAGCCATGAAAAAACCCCGGTGCCTGGCGGCAGCGGGGTTTTTTCATGGGGCGACCAGCGTTACTTCTGGCTCAGCACCCAGGCGGCCAGCTTTTTGGCTTCCGCTTCAGACACTTGCGGGTTGGCGGGCATGGGCACCGCGCCCCACACGCCGGAGCCACCTTTTTGGATCTTGGTGGCCAGGGTGTCGGCAGCGCCCTTGTCGGCGGCGTATTTCTTGGCCACTTCCTTGTAGGCAGGGCCCACGAGCTTGCGATCCACGGCGTGGCAGGCCATGCAGTTCTTGGCCGTGGCCAGCGCCTGGTCGGCCACAGCGGGCAGGGCCAGCAGGGCGCCCGAGGCCACGACCATCAGGGACAGGTGTTGCTTGAGTTTCATGTCAGACCTTTCAAAGAAGAAGAGGAGTGAAAACGGACAGTGGCTCAGTAGCAGCTGTCCGACGGGAAGTTGTCCAGCACGGCGCCTTTGCTGGCGCTGGAGGCGTTGAACGCAAACTTGGCTTGAACGCCACGCAGGTAGCGCGGGGTGGGCGCCTTCCAGCCGGCGCGGCGCTTGGCCAGTTCGGCCTCCTCCACGTTGAGTTGCAGCACGAGTGTGTGTGCGTCGATGGTGATGGAGTCGCCTTCATGCACCAGGGCGATGTTGCCCCCGGCAGCGGCCTCGGGCGCCACGTGGCCCACCACCATGCCCCAGGTTCCGCCGGAGAAGCGTCCGTCGGTGATGAGGCCCACGCTTTCGCCCAGGCCCGCACCGATCAGCGCACCCGTGGGCGCCAGCATTTCCGGCATGCCGGGGCCACCCTTGGGGCCGAGGTAGCGCAGCACCATCACGTCGCCGGCCTTGATCTTGCCGTCCAGAATGGCCTGGAGGGCCGACTGCTCGTCGTCGAACACGCGGGCCGGACCGGTGATGACCGGGTTCTTCAGGCCCGTGATCTTGGCAACTGCGCCTTCGGGCGACAGGTTGCCCTTGAGGATGGCCAGGTGGCCCTCGGCGTACAGGGCTTTGTCGATGGTGCGGATGACATTCTGGTTGGCTGCGGGGGTGTCCGGAATGTCCTGGAGCGTCTCGGCAATGGTCTTGCCGGTGACGGTCATGCAGTCGCCGTGCAGCAAACCCGCATTGAGCAGCACCTTCATGACCTGCGGGATGCCGCCAGCCTTGTGCAAGTCCACTGCGAGGTAGCGGCCACTGGGCTTCAAGTCGCAAATGACGGGCACTTTGCGGCGCACGCGCTCGAAGTCGTCGATGGTCCACTCCACGCCGGCTGCGTGGGCGATGGCCAGGAAGTGCAGCACCGCGTTGGTGGAGCCGCCGGTGGCCATGATGACGGTGACGGCGTTTTCAATGGCCTTGCGGGTGACGATGTCGCGCGGCTTGAGGTCTTTCTTGATCGCCTCGATCAGCACGCGGGCGGACTCCTTGGCGGAGTTCTGCTTTTCGTCGTGCGGGTTGGCCATGGTGGACGAGTAAGGCAGCGACATGCCCATGGCCTCGAAGGCGCTGGACATGGTGTTGGCGGTGTACATGCCGCCGCACGAGCCGGTACCGGGGATGGCGCGCTTTTCAATTTCGAGCAGGTCGGTGTCACTCAGCTTGCCAGCAGCGTTTTCGCCCACGGCTTCAAACACGCTGACGATGTTGAGCTCCTTGCCCTGGTAGTGGCCAGGCAGGATGGTGCCGCCATAGACATACACGGCGGGCACGTTGGCGCGCAGGATGCCCATCATGCCGCCGGGCATGTTCTTGTCGCAGCCGCCGACCACCAGCACGCCGTCCATCCACTGGCCCTGCAC
The DNA here is from genome assembly GCA_947448375.1 of Comamonadaceae bacterium. Lineage (GTDB taxonomy): Bacteria > Pseudomonadota > Gammaproteobacteria > Burkholderiales > Burkholderiaceae_C > Limnohabitans. Next base: position 8,883 of record CANFMY010000037.1, read on the forward strand.
GCAGGTCTCGATACAGTCCGCGATGACCTCGCGGCTGATCAGGCTGTACTTCATGCCTTCGGTGCCCATGGCCATGCCGTCGGAGATGGTGGGGGTGCCGAAAATCTGGGCATTGCCGCCCGCTTCCTCGATACCGGCCACGGCAGCGTCCGCCAGTTTTTGCAAACCACTGTTGCACGGCGTGATGGTGCTGTGGCCGTTGGCCACGCCCACCATGGGCTTGACGAAGTCGCTCTGCTCGTAGCCCATCGCGTAGTACATGGAGCGGTTGGGTGCGCGCGATTTGCCCTCGGTGATGTTGGCTGAGCGGCGGTTGATCTTGGTCGGATTGGTGGCCATGGTTGACAGGAAGAAAAAGAGGGGGGATGACGGTGAAAAAACGAGTGTAACCTCGCCCAGGAGGCACAATAGTCGCTATGTTGATTCACCCCCAGTTCGATCCGGTTGCCCTGCAGATCGGCCCCCTGGCCATCCACTGGTATGGCGTGACCTATCTGGCCGCCTTTGCCCTGTTCATGCTGCTGGCGCGTGCGCGGTTGCGCCACCCCGCCTTCGCCCCATCGGCCATCTCCTGGCGTGTGGCCGACATTGAGGACCTGCTGTTTTGGGGGGTGATGGGGGTGATCATCGGCGGGCGAGTGGGCTATTGCCTGTTTTACAAGCCCGCCTACTACGCCGCGCACCCGCTGGAGGTGCTGTTTGTCTGGCAGGGGGGCATGAGCTTTCATGGGGGCATGCTGGGCGTCATCGCGGCCATGGCGCTGTGGGCGCGGCGGCAGGGTCGCTTCTGGCTGGAAGTCACCGATTTCATCGCGCCGTGCGTGCCCACGGGTCTGGCGGCCGGGCGCGTGGGCAATTTCATCAACGGCGAGTTGTGGGGCCGACTGGCCGACCCGGCGTTGCCCTGGGCCATGGTGTTTCCGCACAGCGGTACGCAGCTGCCCCGGCACCCATCCCAGATGTACCAGTTTCTGCTGGAGGGCTTGTTGCTGTTTGCCTTGCTGTGGTGGTTTGCGCGTCGGCCGCGCCCGGTCGGGGCCGTGTCCGGGGCTTTTCTGATGGGTTATGGGGTGTTTCGGTTTGTGGCCGAATACTTCCGCGAACCCGATGCGCACCTGGGTTTGCTGGCGTTGGGCATGAGCATGGGGCAGTGGCTGTGTGTGCCCATGGTGCTGGCCGGAGGGGGGCTCTGGGCCTGGGCGAACCGGCGGGCATAATGCCCGCCATTGACCTGGGTGACTGTTGGGCCAGGCGCGTGCGCGCACAATAGCGTCAACTAGAGGAGACAACGATGGACAGCTTGCTGAATCGCAGAACCCTGTTGCAACTGGGCACGGCCACGCTGGCCACGTCATCCTGGCAGCTTGCCGGGGCAGACCCCAACTGGCCCTCCAAACCTGTCACGCTGGTGGTGCCATTTCCCGCAGGAGGCGGCACCGACGCGTTTGCTCGGCCGTTTTCTGCCCAGTTTGCGCGGCTCACGGGCAAGCAACTGGTCATCGATAACCGAGGGGGCGCCGGCGGCAACCTGGGGGCCGGGGTGGCCGCCAAGGCACCGGCCGACGGCTACACCTTGTTCATGGGGGCGGTGCATCACTCCATCGCGCCGTCCATGTACCCCCGGCTGGACTACGACCTGGAAAAAGACTTCGTGCCTCTGGCCCTGATGGCGGTGGTGCCGCAGGTGCTGGTGGTCAATCCGCGCAAGTTGCCCGGAGATTTCAAGGCCTTCATGGAAGCGGTGCGCAAGTCGCCCGGGCAGTTCAACTATGGCTCGGCGGGCGGGGGTACCTCGCACCACCTGGCTGGCGAACTGTTCAAGCTCCAGACCAAGACCTTCATCACCCACATTCCCTACCGCGGAGCGGGTCCGGCCCTGCAGGACCTGATTGCCGGCAACGTCGACATGATGTTCGACGGGCTGGGCTCATCGGCGCAGCACATCAAGGGCGGTCGCGTGAAAGCCTTGATGGTGTCGGGGGCCAAACGCAACCCGTCCTTCCCCGATGTGCCGTGCGCTGCCGAACTGGGGCTGCCGGATTACACCGTCACCACCTGGTATGGCCTGTGGGCCCCGCGCGGCACACCGGTTGAGGCACAGGCGCGCATCTTGGACGAGGTTCGCCGAGTGGCTTCCTCGGATGACATCAAGACCGCCTGGCAGGCCAACGGGGCCGAGTTTCCCAACGTCACGGGGGCTGCGTTTGGCAGTTTCGTGAACAACGAGATCCGTCGCTGGACGTCGGTGGTCAAGGCCTCAGGTGCCAAGCTGGATTGAGCCCCATCGCCGACCCTGATCGGCACACCCCAGCTCATCATTGATTTCGCTTTTTAATTTTGCCTATCTCTCAACCCATGAAGAACGAGAACCTGTTTGCGGCCTTGCGCGGGGCTTTTCCGGCCCGTCTGGATGACATTGCTGTCGAGACCGACAACGGCCTGTGCTACAGCTGGCGCGACCTGGACCGCGCCAGCGCCATGATGGCCAACCTGCTGGAGCAGCTGGACATTCCGCCGTCGTCGCGTATTGCGGTGCAGGTTGAAAAATCGGTCGAGGCGATGATTCTGTATCTCGCCACCTTGCGCGCCGGCCATGTGTTTTTACCGCTCAACACGGCGTATCAAAGCGCCGAGATTGACTACTTCATTGGCAACGCCGAACCCGCCGTGGTGGTGTGCACGGGGCGCAACTTTGGCTGGGTGAGCACCATCGCCTTCAAGGCCGGCACGCGCCATGTGTTCACGCTGAACGACGACCGCACGGGCACCTTGCTGGAGCGCGCTGCTGCGTGCAGTGACCGGCACACGCCGGCGGTGCGTCGCGGCAGCGATCTGGCCGCCATCCTCTACACCAGCGGGACCACGGGTCGCAGCAAAGGGGCGATGCTCACGCATGACAACCTGCACAGCAACGCCGCCATGCTCAAGGACTATTGGGGCTGGGTGCCGGGTGATGTGCTGGTGCATGCCTTGCCCATCTTCCACGTCCATGGTTTGTTCGTCGCCATTCACGGTGCCTTGCTCAATGGCAGCAAGATGCTGTGGCATGCCAAGTTCGACCCCAAGCGCGTGATGGCCGACTTGCAGCGCGCCACCGTGTTCATGGGTGTGCCCACGCTGTACGTGCGCATGCTGGCAGAACCCGCCTTGAACAAGCAGACCACCCGCCACATGCGTTTGTTCATCGCAGGCTCAGCCCCGCTGCTGATCGAAACCTTCCAGGCCTGGCAGGAGCGTACCGGCCACACCATCCTGGAGCGCTATGGCATGAGTGAAACCATCATGCTCAGTTCCAATCCGTACCGCGCCGATGGCCGTCATGGTGGCCAGACAGAACGTCGCGGTGGCACCGTGGGCTTTCCCCTCCCAGGCGTCTCGCTGCGGGTGGTGGATGACGCGGGCAAACCCTTGCCCGTGGATGAGATTGGCGGCATTCAGGTCAAGGGGCCCAACGTGTTTCCTGGCTACTGGCGCATGCCCGAGAAAACGGCCGAAGAGTTCACCGCTGACGGCTACTTCAAGACAGGCGATGTGGGCAAAGTTGACGCCCGCGACTACGTCACCATCGTCGGCCGCAGCAAGGACTTGATCATCAGCGGTGGCTATAACGTGTACCCGGCCGAGATCGAGGGCTACATCAACGAGATGGCTGGCGTGGCCGAAAGTGCGGTGGTGGGCGTGCCTCACCCCGACTTTGGCGAAGTGGGCGTGGCGGTGGTGATTCCCAAGCCCGGCGCGCAACTCCAGGCTGACGGGATCATTGCCGAGCTCAAGTCAAAACTGGCGAATTTCAAGATCCCCAAGCAGTGCTTCGTGGTGAATGAATTGCCTCGCAATGCCATGGGCAAGGTGCAAAAGAATGTGCTGCGCGATCAGCACCAGGGCATGTTTGCCGGCCTGACCAAGAAACCATCATGAATTTTTTGACGACTATCGTCGCCACAAGCTTGACGCTCGCCGCTGCGTCCACCTGGGCCTCCGGGGAAGAAACATACAAAGCTGTCTGCGCCAATTGCCATGCCAAAGGGGTGGCCAACGCGCCCCAGGTCGGCGATTCTGCCAAGTGGGCCCCCTTGATTGCAGAAGGGCAAGTGGTCCTCACCGCGCACGGCTATGTGGGTGTGCGAGCCATGCCACCCAAGGGGGGCAAGCCTGATCTGACGGTGCAAGGCTTTTCAGAGGCCTTGAACCACATGGTGAATCAGTCGGGCGGCAACTGGAAAACACCGAGCAGCAAGACGCTGAAAGACATTGAAGCTGAAATTGCAAGACGGCAAAAGGGAAACAAGTCTTGATATCGCAGGTCTGCAGGACCTTCCTTTGCGCGCCTTGACACGCAGCATCCACATCTGACATCCCCGCAACGCACAGGACAACTCGCATGACGTTTGCATTTCAACATCACCATGCGGCGATGCTGCTGAAATACAGCGGTATCAGCTTCATTTCAGGCGCTGTGAACCATGGATTTTTCAGTGGCGAGCGCTCGCTGCTGACGGCAGCAGTGGGCATGGCCTTATTTTTGCTGGGCGCGCTGTTGGAGCACCGCTTGAGTGACAGCCACGCCGAACCTGAAACAACCGGTTTGCTGCGCACGCTGGGCATTGGCGCGCTCCTGTCCATCGGGCTGGGGTTTTTCACCGGTGGTTTGCAGCACTTCCCCGACTCGCCGGCGCGCAGTGCGTGGGTGGTGCCGTTGGGATTTTTTGTGTCAATCCTGGCGCTGACGCTGAGCAGCAACTACGCCTGGCGGCGCAGCACGAATGCTTATCTGGTCGTTGCAGGCGCCTTGGTGATCGCCGGCAGCCTGGGGGCTTGGCAGTGGCTCTTGCAGCATCCTGAGTGGGCCAGCACTGGAGACGATCATGGACATTCGCATGGCGAATCAGCCGATGCAGTGTCGACGTCTGGTTTGAGTGCGTGGGTGGTCAGTCGAGGCGTGGTGGTCCGCATGAACGACCAGATGCGCTTCACACCTGACCTGGTGGAGGTACAAGCGGGTGAAACCATCCGATTCACGGTACACAACGACGGACGGACGGCGCATGAAATGGTGATCGGTGATGAAGCCGACATCCAGGCACACGCCAAAGCCATGCAACAAGGGGTGGGGCATGCTGAGGGGCAAGGTCATGGCACGGCTGCAGCGATCTCGCTGGCGGCGGGACACAGCGGCGAACTGGTGGTGAAGTTCGATCAAGCGCGCACCTTGCAAATGGCTTGCCTGATCCCCGGCCACTACGAGGCAGGCATGCGCGGCACACTCCAGGTGCAGAAGACGCCCGTGAGCGTGGTGGCGCCTTCGGCCCAACCCGCTCGACCGCACGACCATCACCCACACAAGCACTGAGGGTGGGGGGGGCGAGGTGCCCCCGTCATGTGCCCCGAAATAGGGGCTGTTTTCTCATCCCCCCCCATGCCTGACAGGCGATGCAGAAATACTTTTTGCCCAGTCAGACCCAACCCTGCCGCCACACGCTGTCGTCCTTCAGATCACGCCAAGCAATCACCTGTGTCGCCTTGGAAAACACCGCCTCAATTTCCACCCGCTCAATCGGGTCGGTGGGCAGTTCGGGCTGTATCACCCGGCTGACGAAAAAGTGCTTTTGCTTGGCCACGGGTTTGACCGCAGTCCATTTGGTCAACAGCAGTTTTTTGGGGTTCAAGGGGTTCATGCGTGAACGCTCTCAGCGTCTTCTTTGCATTTCCCGCGCCACCGCATCCCCCAACCCGATCACCGCCATGGCGTAATAACTGCTCCAGTTGTAGCGCGTCACCACATAAAAATTCTCGGTGCCCGCCACGTAGTTGTTGGGGGCATCGCCATTCTGCAATTCCACCAGCGCATAGGGCCCCGGGTGTTGTTGCGCAGAGTCAGGCAGCTGCACGCCCTTGCTTTGCATCGCTTCCAGGCTGAAGCTGGGCAGAATGTCGGGGGCGAGCAAGGTCTCCATGTCCTGCTCGCTGGCTTGCAGCTGAATGGCATGGTGGGTAGGCAGGCCAGTCTTCCAGCCAAATGCCTTGAAGTAGTTGGCGACCGAGCCAATGGCGTCCACCGGGTTGTTGATCAGGTCGATCTGGCCATCGCCATCAAAATCCACGGCAAAGCGTGCCCAGCTCGACGGCATGAATTGCGGCCAGCCCATGGCACCGGCATAGCTGCCACGCCACGCGCGTTTGGGGTATCGCTTGAGTTGGACCAGAAAATGCCCCAGCTCGGCGCGGAAAAATTCGCGCCGCTCGTTCGCTCGAGGATGCTCGGCGGGGAAGTCCAGGCTCAGGGTGGCCAGGGCATCGAGGACGCGGTAGTTGCCCATGTGGCGCCCGTAGTAGGTTTCCACGCCCATGATGCCCACGATGATCTCGGCCGGCACGCCATAGCGCGACTCTGCGCGCGACAACGCCTGCCGGTGCTCTTGCCAGAACCCCACACCCGCCTCAATGCGTTTCGGTTCGATGAACCGGTCGCGGTAAGCCGCCCAGTTCTTGCGCTGACCGGTCGGTGGGGGCAGCATCAATCGCGGAATGTTGTGAATCTGATGTGCCTGTGCCAGTTGCTGACGCACCCAGGCTTTGGGCAACGCGTGCTGCGCGGCGAGTTGGTCGGCCAGTTCTCGCACATCGCTGCGCGGACCGTACACGGGACCGCTGGGGGATGACTCGCGACGCGTGGCTGGCTTGCCGGCATGCGCATCGGGGATGGCCAGGGTCAGGCCCGTGAGGAGGGCCAGGGCGACGGCCATGCGGCCAAGGAAAAGGTCAGAAAAATTCACGGCCTTTGCATGATATCAAGCCCGATGCAGGCAACGCTCGCAGGTGGCCACTGCTGCGTGATAAGCTAAAAACCATGTACAAAACCGGTTTTTACACGCACCCCGAATGCTGGCGTCATGACATGGGGCAGGGCCACCCGGAATGCGCGCAGCGCCTGGATGCCATCCGTGACCGCTTGCTGGTGTCGGGCGTGAGCCTGGGGTTGACCGAGATCGAGGCGCCTGAAGCATCGCTCTCGGATGTCGAGTTGGCGCACGACCGCATGCACGTGGCGGCCTTGCGCGGCATGTCCGATCGTTTGCGTGACGAGTTGACAGCCGGTGGGCCCGAACATGCCGCCATTGACCCGGACACGCTGATCAATGCCCACACCTGGGACGCTGCCCTGCATTCAGCCGGTGCCGCCGTGGCCGCCACCGACGCGGTGATGGCCGGCGAGTTGCGCAATGCGTTTTGCGCCGTGCGTCCACCCGGGCATCACGCGTCGCGCGCCAAGGCGTCAGGTTTTTGTTTTTTCAACAATGTGGCGATTGCAGTCAAGCACGCGCTGGAGCGACATGGTTTGCAACGAGTGGCCGTGGTGGATTTTGACGTGCACCATGGCAATGGCACGGAGGATATCCTCTCCGGTGACGAGCGCGTGTTGATGGTGAGTTTTTTCCAGCATCCGTTCTATCCTTACTCGGGCACCGAACACCCGGCCTCCAACATGCTGAACATGCCGGTGCCGGCCTATACACGCGGCATGGATATCCGGGGTCTGGTGGACGATGTCTGGATGCCGCGTCTGCAAGCGCACCGACCCGAGATGATTTTCATCAGCGCCGGCTTCGATGCGCACCGAGAAGACGACATGGGGCAGCTGGGTCTGGTCGAGAGCGACTATGCTTGGATCACGCAGCGAATCGTCGAGCTGGCGGATTGCCATGCGCAGGGGCGCATCGTGTCCTGCCTGGAGGGGGGGTACGCGCTCAGTGCCCTGGGGCGAAGTGTCGAGGCGCACTTGCGCGTACTCGCCGATCTTTGATGCCGCCCCTGGTGCGGATGCGTTGGCTGGCGTTGCCCAGTGTCCTGAAGGAGATTCAACTTGAATGACTTGATGCAGTTGATGGACGATCTGCGACACCCCATTGTGGTGCTGGAGTGGTCGTTGTTGCTGGGCAGTTTGTTGCTGGCCTGGTTGCTCACACGTGCGCTGCAAGGTCGTGCGGGTCATCGCTCGTCAGTCTGGCTGGGTGAGCGTCCGCTACAAGGCTTGCTGTTTCCAGTGTGTGCGTTGGCGCTGGTGTACCTGTCACGCGTGGTGCTGGTGCAGCAACACTGGCCAGTGGCTGTGCTGCGCGTGGCGTTGCCCGTGCTGGTGTCGCTGGTGGCCATCCGCTTCATGGCCCGTGTGCTCTCGGTGGCTTTTCCCGCATCCTCGGTGGTGAAACTGGTTGAGCGCTTTGTGTCCTGGGTGGCGTGGCTGGCTGCGGTGCTGTGGATCACGGGCTGGCTGCCGATGGTGCTGACCGAGCTGGAGTCCATTCGCATCAATTTTGGCAAATCGCATCTGGATTTGCGCACGCTGCTGGAGGGGCTGGTCTCGTCGTTGCTGATGCTGGTGAGTGCCTTGTGGTTGTCCTCCACCATCGAGCATCGGCTGCTGGCGCAAGCAGTGCAGGACTTGTCCATGCGCAAGGTGGCCGGCAATGCATTGCGTGCGGTGCTCCTCTTTGTGGGCTTGCTGCTGTCGCTGTCGGCGGTGGGCGTGGACTTGACGGCGCTGTCGGTGCTGGGCGGTGCCATCGGCGTGGGCCTGGGCTTTGGCTTGCAAAAACTGGCGGCCAACTATGTCAGCGGGTTCGTGATTTTGCTCGAGCGGTCTCTGCGCATTGGCGACCATGTGAAGGTGGATGGCTTCGAGGGCAAGGTGACCGACATCAAAACCCGCTACACCCTGATCCGCGCGGTCAATGGACGCGAATCCATCGTGCCCAATGAACTGCTGATATCGCAGCGTGTGGAGAACCTGTCGCTGGCAGACCCCAGCATCCTGCTGACCTGCCAGGTGACGGTGGCCTATGGCCATGATGTGGCCCGTGTGCAGCAACTGTTGATTGAGGCAGCCTTGTCGTGCCCCCGTGTGTTGCCAGACCCGGGGCCCGCTGCTCACCTGATGCAATTGGGGCCAGACGGTCTGGAGTTCACGCTGGCGTTCTGGATACGGGATCCGGACAATGGTCAAACCAACGCCCGCTCCAGCGTCAACATCGCCATCCTCGACGCCTTGCGCCAGGCCGGCATCGAAGTGCCTTACCCCAGCAGCAAACAGCCGCTGGATCGGGTGCCGCAAGTCCCCTGACTGGCTGACAACTGACGGCTGCAGGCTGTCCGCTCAGTCCATCAACGACGGCAACCACAGGCTGATGCCAGGGAACATCACCAGCAGCATCAGCATGAAGGCCATGATGAGGACAAACGGCCAGCATCCGCGAAAGATCTGCCCCAGGCTCACACCGGGCAGCAGGGCATTGAGCACAAAGAGGTTCATGCCCACTGGCGGCGAGATCAGGCCGATCTGCACCACCATCACAATCAAGACGCCAAACCACACCGGGTCAAAGCCCAGTGCCAACACAATGGGGAAGAAGAGCGGGATGGTCAGCAGCACCATGGTGAGCTCTTCCATCACCGTGCCCAGCACGATGTAGATGACCATCATGGCCACCACCACCATGGTGGGTGACAGACCCAGGTGGGTGATCCACTCCTTGAGGTCCATGGGCATGGTGGTGAAGTTCACAAAGTTGGCAAACACCGAGGCGGCTATCAGCAACGTGAACAGCATGGCTGTGGTGCGCGCTGACTCCACCAGCACCTCGTACAGTGAGCGCCAGGTCAGGCGGCGTCGCGCCAGAGCAAACAGGAACGCGCCTGCAGCACCGATGCCCGCACCTTCCGTGGCGGTGAAGATGCCGCCATAAATACCGCCCAGCACAATCACCACCAGCAAGGCCACGCCCCAGATGCCACGCAGGGCTTCCCAGCGCTCGGCCCAGGTGCTGCGTTTGCCCGCAGGCGCGTGTTCGGGGTCCAGGGATGTCATGACCGAAATCCCCACCATCATCAAGGCGGCGGTCGCCAGGCCCGGGATGACGCCGGCAGCAAACAACTTGCCGATGTGGGTTTCGGTGATGATGCCGTAGATCACCATGATGGTGGAGGGCGGAATCATGATGCCCAGGGTGCCGCCCGCTGCCATCACGCCAGTGGACAGGGAGTCGCTGTAACCCAGTTTTTTCATGGACGGGTAGGCCACCTTGCTCATGGTGGCTGCGGTCGCGATGGATGAACCGCAGATGGCACCAAAGCCGGCACAGGCCGCCACCGTGGCGTGGGCCAAGCCCCCGCGCAAATGACCGATGAAGGCATAGGCGGCCTGGAACAGTTCGTGTGCGAGTCCGGCCCGGGCGACAAAGTTGCCCATCAGGATGAACAGCGGCACCACCGACAACGTGTAGGCAAATCCGGTTTCGTACACCACCTGCGCCGTGCTGGCCAGGGCGGGCTCCCAACCACGGACATAGGTGATGCCCGCCAGGCCCACCACGCCCATGGAAATCGCCAAAGGCACACGCAGCAGGGCCAGGATAAAAATCGCGGCAAATCCGATCAGGGTTTCAATCACAGTGCGGCTCCTTCGCCTTCTTGCAGGGCCTGAGGAGGGCGAATCATCAGCGCCAGGTGCACCAGACCGGTGATGCCGCACAGCACGCTCATGCCATAGATGAACGGGGCTTTGGCGATATGAAGCTGCGCCGTGGTTTCGCCGGACTCGGTGAACTGCAGGCCGGTTTTCCACATCAGCACCATCAGACCCAGCATGAGCCCACCGCTCATCAGGTTGACCAGCACGCCTTGCAGACGCAAAAACCAGCTGGGCCACACGCTGTCGAGCGAGTCGAACACCACATGCTCGCCCCGGCGGGACACCAGGGGCAACGCGGCGAAGATCACCACCACCATCAACAGTTCGGTCAATTCGAGTGAGCCGGTGATGGAGCGGGACATCAGCTTGCGACCGCCCACATCAAAGAAGGTGAGCGTCATGATGGCAAACAAAGCCAGCGCACACAGCAGGCTGCAGAGTTTTTCAAGCAGGGTGTTCAAGAGCAGACCTTTCGATCCTGTATGAGAGGGGGGCGGTGTGGAGCTGAAGCGTTCAGCGCTGGGGCAGAACTATACGCCGGCACGGGACAAACAAAACGGCCTCGAGAGGCCGTTGTGCTGGGAGGCGTCGCCGGTTATTTTTCCAGCTTGGCAATCTCGGCGCGGAATTCAGCCAGCACCTTGGCGGCATTTTTCAGGCCCTTGCCTTCAGCGTCCTTGACCCACTTGGACTCGAGGGGCGCCGTTTTGGTTTTGACGTCGGCCACAAACTTGGCGTCAGCCTTGGTGACCGTCACGTTGTTGGCTTGCATCAGCGCGTAGGCACGGCGGTCCACGTTGTCCCAGCCACGGCCGAACAGGCGAGCGACAAATTCACCCGACACGGAGTCGATGACTTTTTTCTCTTCCGGGCCCAGTTTGTCGTACTTGGCCGGGTTCATC
>CANFMY010000038.1 GCA_947448375.1 Comamonadaceae bacterium
AGAAAGAGGCTCCAACCCATCAGATCCATCATGTCTCCTCTGCGCGGGGGCGTGCGAACACGTCGTTGCTCAAGGTCACCCCTCGGGCCTTGAGCTTGTCCATCACCCGGGGGCGTATGCCGGTGGCGACAAATCGGCCCAGGACTTGACCGGTTGCACTCAGACCGGTTTGCTCGAATTTGAAGATTTCCTGCATGGTCAGCATGTCACCTTCCAGGCCCAGAATTTCTTGCACGCTCATGACCTTGCGGCGCCCATCCGACAAGCGGGAAACCTGGATGACCACGGACAGCGCAGCGCTGATTTGCTGACGCACGGTGCGTACATCGGCGGTCACCCCTGCCATGCCCAGCATGTGTTCGAGGCGGGTCATGGCATCTCGGGGCGAGTTGGCATGGATGGTGGTCATCGAGCCCTCGTGACCGGTGTTCATGGCCTGCAGCATATCGAGCACCTCGGCGCCGCGCACCTCGCCCACGATGATGCGGTCCGGTCGCATACGCAGGCTGTTGCGCAACAAGGCGCGTTGCGTGATTTCGCCCTTGCCTTCGATGTTGGGTGGACGTGACTCCATGCGCACCACATGGCGCTGCTGGAGTTGCAGTTCGGCCGCGTCCTCGATGGTGACAATGCGCTCGTTCTCGGGCACAGAAGCCGAGATGACATTGAGAAAGGTGGTTTTGCCACTGCCCGTGCCACCCGACACCATCAGGTTCACCCGGGCCTTGACCAGACCCTGGATGAGTTCGGCCATCTCGGCGGTCAGGGTGTCAAACTCCAGCAGGTTGGACAAGGTGTACGGGACGACTGAAAAGCGCCGAATGGACAACTGCGGTCCATCGATGGCCAGGGGCGGAATGACGGCGTTCACACGCGAACCATCGGGCAGACGCGCGTCCACCATGGGGGTGGTCTCATCGATACGCCGCCCTACGCGTGAGACGATGCGCTCGATCACCCGCATGAGGTGCGTGTCGTCGTCAAATCGGATGGCTGAGGGCTCGATGCGTCCCCGCCGCTCGACGTAGATTTGATGCGGTCCATTGACCAGAATGTCCGACACGCTGGGGTCTGAGAGCAGCGGTTCAATCGGCCCGAGTCCCAGCATCTCGTTTTGAATGCCTTGCACGATCTGGCGCAACTCGGCCTCATTGACCGGTACATTCTTGGCGCTGATGAGCCGCTCCGCCATGGCCTTGAGCTCGCGCTTGAGCACCTCGATCGGAATGCCTTCGAGTTTTCGAAGGTCCATCTCGGTGAGCATCTCGCGGTGAATCTGCGATCGGATTTGATCAAAGCGCCAGGTGCTTTCCGGCAACGAGCCGGGTTCGGAGCTGGGTTCGGAGGGCATCAGGTCCCGCTCCAGCCATTGTCGAAAATTCAGGGCCACGGTGTCAGGCTTTCTAGTTGAAGGGGGTGCTCGATTCAGAACCAGCGATCCAGCCAGCTCTTGCGCTTGGGGGCGCTCAGATGCCACTCGTGGGAGATGAACTGGCGCAACGCCTGCACCAGCGGGCTATGGGCATTGAGGCTCATCAGCGGCAGGCCCTGATTGATGGCCTCCAGGGCCGTGGCTGGGTCGTTGGGCAGGGTGTGACTCACGGGAAGCCCCAGTGCGCCTTCAATCAATGCGATGTCCACATCGCTGCCGGCATGCGTCTTGTTGAGCACCACGCGCAACTTGGCATCTGCATACCCCAGCGAGCGCAGCATCACCAGCCAGCGTTTGGCGTTGCGCACATGGGCCACGGTATTGCCCATGACCAATACCACCTCATCGGCCAGATCCAGTGCCTTCACCGTGACAGCGTCCAGGGTATCGGGCATGTCCAGCAGCACCATGCCGTATTGCCGACGCGCCAGTTGCAGCACTTGTTCGAGTTGTGGTGCAGTCAGTTGAGTGGTCAGTTCGTTGACATTGGGGGCGGCCAACAAATACAGATGCGGAATGACCGAGTGCAGGCTGCTGTGCATCAAATGGGCATCCAGCCGGTCGGTGTGGCGCGTCAAGTCGAGCAGGCTGTTGCGGTGGTCGTCACTGGACAAGTAATACGAGGCATCGGCACCGTGCAGATCCAGATCGATCAGCACGGTATCGCACGCCATCTCCTTGGCGAGCAGGTAAGCCGTGTTGGTGACCATGAAGGAGGCGCCACTGCCGCCTTTGGTCGGCACAAAGGCCACCATCCGGCCCGGTGACTTGCGCTCCGTGCTGTCCACTGGGCTCGTCGGGGCGAGGGATTGCGCGTGTCGTCGCAGTCGATCCAAGGCTTGGGTGAATTCTGCCGGGTCGGGGTGCAGGGGCAGCACCTCGCGCACCCCGCTGCGCATGGCTTGCAACAAGAAGGCCGGATCGATGTCGCGCGTCAGCCACAGCACCCCCAGCAGGGGGTGACGAGTCACGCATTGGTCCAGCCAGGCGAGGTCGCGGTCCCGCTCTGGCGTAGGAGCCTCCAGGGGGCTGTCCAAAATCAGAATGTCCCGGGACTCCACCCGCACCTCGCGCAGGCTGTCCGGGTTGTGTTCGCGCACCTGCGTGCTCAGCTCAATTCCTTCCAGGGGGCCGATCAATGACAACAACTCGTCGCATCGGGTCTGGGTGGCGGCGATCAATTCCAGTCGCATGTGCCCTCTCATTTCGCCGCAGGGGCCATCAGGGGGGTGCCCACACCGATGTTGAGCACATTGCCCGGTGGGGGGGGAGACTCATAACTCTTGTAATACCGCTCGATGGCGGCCTTGCCGCTCACGGCATCCGAGGCCAGGGGCGGGTAGCTGGGAGGCACGTCGCGCGGGTGAATCGCTTGCGCGTCCAGCGTGCGTTGGATGGACTGGCCAAAGTTCCGGTCGACGGCGGTGGGTTGCTCTGCGCAGCCCAGCATCATGCACACGACAGTGCACACGGACAGACGGGTGATGAAGGGACGTTGAAGGGCGCGGTGCAGGGTGTGTGAATCAGTCATTGGGATTCTCCCGTCGAGGGGGTGTCTCGGGCTTCCAGACGTCCTTCCATCACGCGCTCGACGCGCGAAGGCGGCTGGTAGGCATCGGTGGGCAGGGCTTGCACGGTGCTCATCGGTTTGGCCAGGCGTGGCGTGACCACGAACAGCAATTCGGATTTTTCGGTCTGAAAGGCCGTGCTTCGAAACAAAGGGCCGAGGATGGGGATGTCGCCCAGCAGCGGCACGGATTTCACGGTTTGCGAAACGTTGCTCTTGATCAGCCCACCGATGGCAAAGCTTTCACCGTCACGCAGCTGCACCGTGGTGGATGCACGCCGCGTGGTGATGGAAGGCAGCAGACTGGTTTGTCCGGTCAGGCCGGTGATGGTGGTGCCCACCTGGGACAACTCCGAGACTTCCGGGGTGACGCGCAGGTTGATCACGCCGTCCTCGAGCACCGTGGGGAAAAATCGCAACCCAACGCCAAACTCCTTTTCTTCCAGCGTGATGACGGTGCCGCCTGAGGTGCTGCTTTGCGGAACCGGGATGAAGATCTTGCCGCCAGCCAGAAAAGATCCCTCCTGTCCGCTGATGGCGGTGATGGTGGGCTCGGCCAAGACCTTGACCAGGCCGCGTTTCATGTCGGCGGTGACGGTGACGTTGGTGCGTCCATCAGGTCGTGTGAAGTTCAGCGAACTCGAGCCTGGCAGCAGCAGTTGAGACAGCAGCTGAATCGACGTGCCACCGGCTGTGCGCGTCACGTCCATGTTCACGCCCAACTGCTCGAGCAAGGTCTTGGAGACCTCGGCCACCTTGACTTCGAGCATCACTTGTTGCCCCCCCATCACGCGCAGCAGGTTGACCACCTTGCGCCCCCCATTGAAGGCTTCGCTGAGTTGCACCAGGCGCTGGGCCTTCATGGCGTCGCCGATCTGTCCGCTGAGCACCACATGGTCGGCCAAAGCCTGGACTTGCACTGTCTCGGCATCGGGCACCAGGTGACGCAGGCGCTGGTGCAGACTCTGCACATCCACCTGCACCTCGACATCGCGAAGGGTGGTCTTGCCGTGGGCGGTCCAGACGAACAGGTTGGTGGTGCCCGGTTTTTTGCCGAGCAGGTACACCTCGCGTGGGTTGATCATCAGCACATCGGCCACCTCAGGGTTGCCAATGGACAGGCGGGTGGCGGTTTCGGGCAGGGTGAGCACCTGCGATTTGCCCAAGGTCAGGTGCACGCCGGGTGCTGTGATGATCTCGCTGTCGGGTGTTGAGGCAGTACCGCGTCCTGCGTGGGGAACAGGGGCGGGAGCCTTGATCGCGCTGAGTTGCACGTCCTGGGCGTGCGCACCAACGCTGACCAACATGACCAGCGGCAAGAGCAAGGTGGGAGAGAGGCCCCAGGGTTGGACAGTCCGGGCCGCTCTGCCAGGGGAAGCCGGTGAGGCTGTACCAACAGGACTGCCAGAGAAGGTTCTGGAAATGGTGCGGGTGAGGGAGTTGGACAGGGGGCTGGGTAACACGTGATGCAAGAAGGTGGAGAGGGCGCGGGCGAGCGAGTGTGAGGATGACAAGGACATGTCTGTCTTTCTCGGAGAAAACAACCGGGTTATTGCGCCGACACGGCAAGCCCGCGTATCACGGGCGCGAGTGCAGGGGCAGGTGTGGCCAAGGCCGAGGGTGCCGAACTGGGGGTGGCTCGAGGCGTACGTGCCGGACCCTCTGAACGAACACTTTGCGAGCTTGAGGTGAGCGCGGTGCGCCACAGGTCGTTCTTGCGAGCGCCGGTGGTGTGGATACCCGCGGGGTCGCGCTGATTGCGCAACACCAGGGACAGCGTGCCGATGCTGCGCGCCAGGTCGATGGTTTCGGCTTGTGCGGGGGTGACTTCCAGCGTCACGGCATTGACCACCTTGGGCTTGCCTTCGGGCGTGGCCACGTCTTGTGCCACGGCCAGTACCTGGATGCGTTCCAGCACAATCTTGGAAACCGGGTGGTTGTCCTGGTCGGTGGCGTTGACCATCACGTCAACATAATTGCCCGGCAGGGCGAACCCGGCCACGCCAATCACCTCATTGACTTTCACCGTGACGGCGCGCTGGCCGTCACCCAGTTGCGCGGACAAGCCGCCTTTTTCGCCCGTCGGGGCCAGCTTGGCTTTGAGCAGAGGCTCGTCCTGGAACACCCCCACATTGACCACGCGTCCCTCGGCCTCTTCAATGGATGAGAGGGCATCTCGCAAGGGTGTCGAACCTGGCCAGCGCACCGTCTTGAGCATGGGCGCTTGCAGGCGCGTTCCGATGGGAATGTCCTGCGCCGCCACCACCACTTCCCGTGTGCCTGCCGCCACTTGTTGTTGCATCCACCGCGACAGCAACCCCACGGCGCCCAATCCGAGCAGCAGAGACACCAGCAACGCGAGGAGCGATCGGTATTTATTCATCCAGATGACTTCCCATTCATAAACCGGCTTGACGCCAGACGTGCCAAGCCGTCCCCAGCGCAATGGCCACCCCGTAGGGGACTGGCACTGGCAGACTTGTGCGCGATTTGAAGCGCCACATCAATGCCACCACGCCGCCCGCGATAAAAATCGTCAGGCACAGGTTGAGCGCATTCGATGGGCTGAAGTACAGACCGGTGGCGCCGGCGAGCTTGACATCGCCGGCGCCCATCCAACCCAATCCGTGCAAAACCAGAAACGTGAGGAAAACCACCCCACCGCCCAGCAAGGACATCCACAGGCCCGGGCCGGCGGGACTGAGCGTCCATGCCAGGCTGGCCAACGCTCCCAGGCCCACGATGGGGTTGGGAATGCGTCGAGTCCTCACATCGAACCAGGTCGCACCCAGCAGCATCAGGCTTAACGCCGTGATGCCCAGCACGCTCCCGATCGAGACAGGTAGGGCAGTCATCCACACGCCTGGTCTTGCTCAGCATCAAGCCGGCTTGTAGGTCAGCAACTTGGTTCCAATCGAAGTGAAGATCGTGTTCAAGTCAGTGCCCAGCGCGCCGGCTCCCGTCACGATGGCCAGGGCCACCAGTGCGGCGAGCAGACCGTATTCAATGGCGGATACACCGGATTCGTCGTGCCAAAAGCGGCGAAGGGAGTGGATCAAAGTTGCAGTCATGAATTACCTCTTGAAAGAGTTGATGGTGTGTGGTTGTTGCTTGAACGCCTTGAGGACGTGCCAACACAACAACCGCCATGCCTGTTCAGCGCGAGCTTCACAAGCACGGAGGTAACCTTAAGGCGCGAGGTCGCAGATAACTGTCTGGCTCCGCACATTGAGCGATGCACCGACAGTCCTGCGCGTTTGTGTGCTTCAGCGAACGTTGTGCATCGGTTCGCGCAACTTAAAGTGTCCGGTGCAATTTCCGCAAAGAGCAACGTCATGAACATTGAGTCGACCGATGGCGTGCAGGTTTCTGCACGCCAAGCCACTTCACCGCGCAGATCGCCGGTCAGGAATTCAGAGCGCGGCACCAGCAGCGTGGAACTGGCGCTGATCCTGCCCGTTTTTCTGTTGCTGGTGTTTGGCCTGGTCGAGCTCAGTGTCGCTTTGTACGACCAGGCGGTGCTGGTCAATGCCAGTCGCGAAGGCGCTCGAGCCGGCATTGTGTTGCGCAACCCCAAGCTCACCACGGCCGAAATTCAACAGGTGGTGATCAACTACACCGATGGCAGCCTGATCACCTTTGGGTCACCCGTGACACCGGTGGTGACGGTCACGCAGTCGTCGCCGGCGACGTTTCCCAATCCGCTCTTGGTGAAAGTGGACTACACCTACACCGGACTCGGCCTGGGCAGCATGATGAGCGCCGTGACGCAACCGCTGGTGCTGAGTGCCACCGCATCCATGATTAATGAATAGGATTTGTCGGACAATGAGCGCATGGCACGCCCCAAGTCCCCCGATTTCGCACAGCGTCAGCAACTGATCTTGCGATCTGCGGCCGAGTTGTTTGCGACGCAGGGCTACAGCGAAACCCTGCTGGACGACATTGCCCGCCATTGCGGCATCAAGCGATCGTCGCTTTACCACTACCATGACTCCAAGCACGCGCTGTTGCACAGCCTGGTGACCTGGAAGATCCAGGATCTGTCTGACAAAGTGGACCAGGCGGTGTCCGGCGTGCAGGACCCCAGACAGCAGTTGCATGCCCTCATCGCCACGTTGGTGCAGGACTATGTGGCGTCACCCCACGAGATTCGCATTCTCAACACCCAGTCGCATCATCTGGGTGCCGCCGCCCAGGCCTCTATCGCGGGGCTTCAGGATCGGTTGATTGGGCGTGCACGCGCTGCGATTGCGCAACTCTGTCCCGATCAACGCTGGGGCTCCAAATCGGATCGCGTGCTGACCATGCTGCTCTTTGGCATGGTCAACTGGATCCCGGCCTGGTACAAGCCCGAGGGCGGCATGTCCCCCGAGCAGCTGGTGGACTTGATTGCACATCAGTTCATCGGCGGGTTGGAGCGGTTGGCCGAGTCCTGAAGGCTGTTATTGACAGCCAGTATCCATGGGGTTCAGACCGCGTCGTCGCGCGGCTCGCCTTCGTTATAGAGCAGGCCCTTGCCCAGACGGTCCAGACAGATCTCGGCCGTCCAGGGCAACATCAAGGCGCCGCAGCGGCTGTCGCGGAACATCCGCTCCAGGGCAAAGGTCTTGAGCATGGCCTGACCGCCGCACACCTTCACCGCCGCGGAGCAAATGTCGGCGCAAGACTCCATCACGGTGTACTGACAAGCCAGCGCGCGCATGCGTTCGCTGCGTGAGGGATCGAGCTTGAACTCGGAGGTGGTGCGATGAAACAATGACCACGCCTGCTGCAGCTTGATGTACATCTCAGCCATGGCGATCTGCTTGGTGGGGTACATGCGACGCTTGACGTTCACGCCAGGCAGGTCGGCACGCAAGTAGGCCACGGCGAAGTCATAGGCCGCTTGCGCCACCCCCATGTAAGTGGGAGTGAGGGTCATGAACATGTGGGGATAGCGGCTGGCGGCTTGCGCGTACACCCCGCGTGGCATGAGCGCCGCCTCGTCGCTCAACTGCACGTCGTTCAGCAATAAGGTGCGCGAGACGGTGCCCCGCATGCCCAGGGGGTCCCAGTCACCCACGATGCTCAGCCCCGGCGAGTCGGCCGGGACCGCCATGAACAGGGTATTGGCCATGGTGGGGTTGGGGACGTCCTCGGTGCACAGCACCCCGTAGTAATGCGCCGAACCCGAAAGCGAGGCGAAGATTTTTTTGCCATTGAGCACCCATCCGCCATCACGACGAACGGCGGACGTGCCAAACGGGTGTCGCCCGGCCGCCGCGCCGCTGCCCTCCGAAAACGGCTGTGCGTAAATCGAACCCGCCAGCATGCGGGTGTAGTGCACCGAGCGGTTGTGCTCGTGCTGCGCACGTTGCTCGGGCGTCATGTCCAGCGCGTCCACCATGCTGGCGGTCCACAAGGCATTGGCATTGTGCATGTTGAATGTATTGGCGGTGGCGCCGCAGTAGTAGCCAATGCGTGTGGCCACCAGCATGTAGGTGCGGTAATCGGCGCCGATGCCGCCCAGACGCTCGGGCACGCACAGCCCGAAGAAACCCATGTGATGCAGGTCGTTGAAGTTGTCTTGCGGAAAGCTCGCTTCGCGGTCGTGGGTAAACGCGCGCTCGGCCCATTGCACCCCCACCTCGTCCACCATGCCGATGAGCTTCTTTTGTAACGGGGTCAGCGGCAGGCCTTCGGCCAGGGCGTTGGCATCGGCCGAGGCCGCGTAGTCGCGCAGGTAATCACTGTTCATGGGGTGTTCTGTTGTCGAATGGATGGCCAGGCGTTGTGCACTCTCAGGCAAAAGCCTCGTTGCACAGGCGCCCCTCGTTCACCACCACCAAGTCGTCGAGCTTGACCGTGCAGTGACGCATGGGCAGATCAAAGTGACCCAGGGTGTGACGCCCTGCGTTCTCGTTGGCACCGGTGGAGTAGAGGAAGTTGCCGGCAAAGGCGCGGAGTTCCGTGCCGTTCACATCGTTCTTGTCAAACATCTGCAAGGCGTCCCAACGCGCGTTGGGATTCATGCCCCAGCCGAGGTGGCTGACCGCATAGGCTTCGCGATCCCCCCAGGCTGCCATATAGCTGCGCATGAGTTCGGCGTCCAGCCCCTGACCCTCGATGGCGACCACGTAGTCGTTTTCAATGCGCAGCGTGACGGGGGTTTCCAGATAGCGCTTGAAGGTCAGGTTGACGTCGCCCACATTCATCACCAAGGTGCCCTGGACCGATCCCGCTGGCGGAAATGCCAGACACAGACCCCCAGGCCAGTGCTGGACCAATCCCGGTTTGTCGGCGCCGCCCCAGACCGCACCGAGCTTGGCGCCTGTCAGGTGAGCCGTCAGGTCGGTGCCCGCAGCCGAGGTCACGTGCATCGTGCGGGTCTTGGCCAGACGTCGCACACCTTGCTTGATGGCGGCTGTGAGGTCGACATCCACGGTCAGACGCTCGAGGATGTCCGGGTGCTCGTTGCTGATCATCATGACCCGCGCGCCTGTGCCCAGGATGTGCGCCAGTTCGGGCGCGTGCAGCAGGCCTTCAACCGTCAGGTCCACGACCAGGCCGGCACCCGAGAGGGCGCTCATCACGGGCGCCATGTGCTGGATGACGTGCGATGCACCGGTGGAGCGCACCGGCACGGGTGTGTTGATGCGCAAGGTGGGGACGACGATGTGGACCGGGACAGCACCCATGCGCGCCAGTGCCAGCTCGGCGAGCTTCACATTGACACCGCGGCTGTCGGATTCAGACAGTAGCCGGACCACTTCACCGGGTTGAACGGCGCAGCGCTGAAAGATGCGCACAAAGGTCTCGATCCAGCGGTCTTGGAGTTGCATGGCAATGGGTCGCTGCGCGGGGCAACGAATTAGTCGACTGATGGTTCGAATTATGTGACAAGTCCATGCGCTGTCAATCGTGGCCTGCTGCGAGTCATGGGCGTGGTCTCGTTGGCCGTGATGGGTGTGATGCCACACATATATATAAATAAAAAATATTCATTTGTTCCGATTTATTGCTTTAATGAACGTGTTTGAGCTGTCTTTCCAAAGACAGACGTTGATCGCCGTGCGGGGCACCATCACCTTTCGCGTTTTGTTCGTTAAATCCAAAATAAAATTAAATCCATGGTTAATTTGGCTAACAATTACCTGCGCTTTCTTCTTCAAGTTCATCGAACGACGAAGACGGGGCGTTTGTTCGATCTGGAGCCCGTGTGCAGTCGTTTGCTGGACGAGATTGCCATCAAGGACCAGCACGAATCGCCCCTGACCGTCACGGCGTTGATGAGTTTGTCGCATATCGCTTCACCGGCGACCTTGCATCGCAAGATGCAGCAACTGATTCAGGTGGGCTTGGTTGAGTTGGCCATCGACGCCGACAACAAGCGCTCCAAGTTTGTGAGGATCTCCAAAAAGGGCCATCGTCGCTACCAGACCCTGTCAGCGTTGATGGCAGACGCGAGCGCTGCCTGAAGCCGGCTTGCCCGGTGGCACGGCCTGATGAGCGGGCCCCACATGACACCCGCAGGACAGCTCGGGTGTCACCCCATGCGCACTTGGAGTAGTATTGCCGCGCACAACTACACAGGAGACTCGCATGCGTTTTTCTCGCCTGATGGGCGCACTGGCAGCCACGGCCCTGAGCCTGTCTGCTGCCTGGGCCCAGGACATCAAAATCGGCGCCAACCTGCCCATGAGCGGGCCCAACGCCGAGTACGGTGATCTCTTCTCCAGCGCCGCCGCCATCGCGGTGGAACATGCCAACGCGGACAAGATGCTCTCGCGCAAGCTGGTCATGTTGATCGAAGACAGCCAGGCCACCCCGCAGCAAGGTCTGGTGGCCATGAACAAGCTGGTCAACGTCGAGAAGGTGCCCTATGTGCTGTCCGCTTTCACCGGCGTGTCCAAGGCCATCGCGCCCGTGGGTGACAAGGCCAAGGTGGTGTCGATCAACGGCGGCGGCATCGGCCCCGATCTGGCCGAGCTGGGCGACTACTTCTGGAACGTGATCCCGCTGGTCAACTTCGAGATTCAGGCGTTCGTACCCTACATCGTCAAGGAGCGCGCCTGGAAAAAAATTGCGCTGGTGTATGTCGATGACCCCGCCGGCGAAGCCATCAAAAAAGAACTGGAAATCCACCTGCCCAAGAACGGCGGGACCCTGGTGACTGCCCTGCAGATTCCACGTGCCTCCCAGCAGTTTTCGGGCGTGGCCGCCAAGGTGCGTGAGTCGCAACCTGACCTGGTGTTCATCGCTTCCTTTGGTGCCCAGCAGGCCCAGATCGTGAAGCAGTTGCGTGACAACGGTGTCAAGCAGCAAATGGCCAGCTACTCGGCGTTCTCGGTGCCCGGCGTCATGCAACTGCCTGAAGCCAAGGGAGCGTTGTTTCCCACGCAGGCGATCAACTGGAATGCCGAGGGTGCCTCCAAGCGCCTGGCCGCTGACTGGCGCGCCAAGAAGGGCAAGGAGCCCAACGCCTATGTGGCCAACTACTACAACGCCGTGATGGTGTTCGTGAAACTGGCCCAAGCCCTGGAAAAGGCCGGACAGCCCATCACGGGGGAGAACCTGCTCAAGATGCGCAAGCAGATGGCGAGCTTTGATTTGGCCGGTGGGCGCATGGAGTTCTTGCCCAACGGCACCGTGGCCATGCCGCTGCAACTCAACGAGGTGGACAGCGGCAACTCCAAGATGGTCAAAGCGCAGCTGCAACCCTGAACGTCACCGGCCCTTGTGTGGGCCGGTTTTTCATTCATGCTGCTCGTTCAATTGCTGATCAATGGCCTCCAGCTGGGGGCCATCTACGCGCTCACCGCGGTGGGCTTTGCGCTTATCTTTGGTTCCACCAAAGTCTTTCACGTGGCCCACGGGGCGTCCTTCACCATCGCCGGTTATCTGGTGTGGTGGGCCATGAGTGCGCTGCAGTGGCACTGGCTGGCGGCCATGGGGCTGGCCACGGTGGCCGTGGTGCTGTTTGGGCTGTTCATGGAGCGGTGCGTGTACCGTCCCATTCAACGACACGAGGGGGCGTTTTTCACGGTCTTCATTGCGGCCTTTGGCATGCAGATCATCGTGCAGAACCTCGTCGGAACCGTGTTTGGTCGCAACTTCGAAACGGTGACGGTGCCGCTCTCGCAAGCCAGCGAGCTATTGCCCAATGTGTTTGTGGCTCCACTGGCCGGCGTGGCGGTGGTGGTCGCCCTGGGGTTTTTCGTCGCGCTCACGGTGTTTCTCTCCCGCACCCAGGTGGGCACGGGCTTGCGTGCCCTGGCCGACAACCCGGATCTGGTGCGTATCTTCGGGCTGGAGCCCACTCGCCTGGCGCAGGTGGCGTTTGCGCTGGGGTCTGCCCTGGTGGTGCCGGCGGCCGCGCTCACGGCCATGTCGCAGGGCATCAACCCGGGTATCGGAGCGCACATCATGCTCATCAGTCTGGCCGCCACCATTGTGGGCGGCATCGGCTCGCTCAAAGGCGCGGCGCTGGGCGGCTTGTTGCTGGGCCTGGCGGAGAGTCTGGCGGTGTGGAAACTTGATCCGCAGTGGAGCGAAGCGGTGACCTTTGTCATCCTGTTCGTGTTCATCATCTTCCGTCCGGCCGGGTTCATGGGCCGGCCGCACGGTGCCAAGTAATCGAGGCGCAACAGCATGTGGGCTTACCTCAACAACCTGGCGGTGCTGATGGGCATCAATGCCATTCTGGCGGTGACGCTGAACTTCGTGCTGGGCTATGCCGGCATCTTCTCTATGGCGCACGCGGTGTTCTTTGGCGTCGGCGCCTACACCGCCGCGCTGGTGGCCATCCAGTTCGGTGGGGGCTTTCTGCTGGCCACCGGGGCGGGCATGGCGGTGGCCGTGCTGATTTCCCTGGCCTTGGCGCTGCCGGCCTTGCGGGTGCGTGGCGAATATTTTGTCGCCGCCTCGTTGGGCTTGCAGATGCTGGCCATGACGGTGTTTGCCGAATGGAAGTCGGTGACCGGTGGCATTGGCGGCATCACCAACATTCCACCGGCGCGTCTGCCGGGCTGGGAAATCGACTCACCCGAGCAGTACCTGGTGCTGACGCTCGCGTGTCTGGCGCTCATCATGTTCATCATCTCGCGCCTGGTGCGGTCCAGTTTCGGGCGCAGCCTCAAAGCCATCCGCGATGACGAAACAGCGGCGGCGGCGTTTGGCAAGCAGGTGGCCGTGATCAAGACCCTGGCCGTGGCGGTGTCCTCGGCCTTGGCGGCGGTTGGCGGTTCGCTGTATGCGTTTTTTCTCAGCTTCATCAACGTCGAGAGTTTCACCCTGGACACGTCGGTGTACCTGATGGCCATGGTCATCATTGGTGGCACGGCGACGCTGTGGGGGCCGGTGGTGGGCACGGTGCTGATTCTGATGTTGCCGGCAGCGCTGTCGTATTTGCCTGGCTTGCCGCAAACCGAAATCGGGTCAATCCAGCAGATGGTGTACGGACTGGCCATGGTGTTGCTGATGATCTTTCGTCCCGGCGGCTTGTGGGGCTTTCGCGATCAACACAAGGACGCCGCGTGAGCAACGACACCCGAATTTTGCTGGAAACCCGCGGCGTCTCGATCACCTTCGGGGGCTTGAAGGCGGTGCAGGACGTGTCGCTCGCCCTGCGTGAGGGCATCGTCACCACGCTGGTGGGCCCCAACGGCGCAGGCAAGACCACGCTCTTCAACCTGATCACCGGCCAATTGCAGACGCAGTCCGGTGATGTGCTCTGGCTGGGCGAGTCCATCCTGGGGCAACCGCAGTGGAAGATAGCGCAGTCGGGCATCGGGCGCACCTTCCAGGATCTCAAACTGTTCGATCAAATGACGGTGCTGGAAAACGTGCTGGCAGTGACCGAGCGTGACCCCTGGCTGTGGCAGACCGGCGGTGCCGCCGGTGCCCGTGAGCGCCGCGAGCGCGCCGAGTCGGCGCTGGAGCAAGTGGGGTTGGTCGATCAACGCAACACCCGTGCGCTCGACCTGGCTTACGCCGAACGCAAGTTTTTGTCGATTGCACGCATCCTGGGGGCGGGGGCTCGACTGTGGTTGCTCGATGAGCCGGCCTCGGGGCTGGATCCGCGCTCATACGACCGCTTTTTGAATCTGCTGCGCGATCAGGTCCGGCGGGGGATCACCATTTGCATCATCGAGCACAACCTCGATATCGTCAAAGGCATCTCAGACCGCATTGCCTTCCTGGACCAGGGGCGTTTGCTGGCGGAGGGCGACCCGCAGTCGATTCTCTCGGACCCGGCGCTGGCCGCCATCTATTTCGGGGAGCGAGCGGAATGAACCCTGTGAACGAAACCCCCGTGATCCAGGCCGCATCCTTGCAGGTGGGCTATGGCGGCAAGCAGGTGTTGTTTGATGTGTCGCTGACCTTGCGTCAGCGTGAGGTGTTGTGCCTGATCGGTCACAACGGCGCGGGCAAGTCGACCTTGATGCGAACGCTCTTCGGGTTGCTCAAACCCAGCGCGGGGCAGTTGCAGGTGGATGGCCAGGTGCTGACGCAGCACACGCCACGCGCGTTGGCCGACCTGGGCATTGCCATGATGCCCGAGGGGCGGGGCATTTTTCCGAGTCTCTCGGTGCAGGACATCTGGAGTCTGGGTTTGGGCTCGGCCAAGATCTCGGCCGGTGAACGCAGTGCGCGCATCGACTGGGTGTTGTCGGTCTTGCCGCCGGTGAAACAGTTTTACACCAAGCGATCGGGCTTGCTCTCGGGGGGGCAGCAGCAAATGGTGTCGATCGGACGCGCCTTGCTGGGCAAGCCTCGATGCCTCATCATGGATGAGCCCTCCATCGGCTTGGCGCCCAAGCTGTTTCAGGACTTGATGCACCCCATCCGCGAGTTGCAACGGTCTGACGGCATGAGTATTTTGCTGGTGGAGCAAAACGTGCGCGAGGCGCTCAAGGTGTCAGACCGTGTGGTGGTGATGAAAGCCGGTCGCATGGTGCACGAGGCCCTGCCCGCCGAGCTGGCCGACAACGCCCGTCTGATGGAGTTGTATTGAGGCGGGGCGGATCAGCCGCCGCCCCCATCACGCGCCGACTCAGAGAGCCGGATTCAACAAAGCGGCACGCACGCTGTCGGGCACCGGGGTGGGTTTGCGTGTGGCCAGGTCGAGCAGCACACACGTGGCTTCGGCATGGGCCACCTCGTGCTCGCCCGAGCGCAGGGTCTGCTCGAATTTGAATGAGGTGCGTCCGATTTCCGGGACCCGCGACCCCACGCGTACCACGCCCGGGTAAAACAACTCGCGCTTGTAGTCGATCACCACGCGCACAATCACAAACAGGCTGCTGGCCCGGATCGAATCCAGGGCCGGTTGCGCGAACACCTCCATGCGTCCCGCCTCAAAGAACGACGCGATCACGGCATTGTTGATGTGCCCTTGTTGATCGGTGTCGGCGTTGCGCAGCTTTTCTTCGCACCAGAAGGGGTAGTCTTGAACCGGGGGCGGGGTGCTGCTCATGAGGAAACTCCTAACAATTCGCGTGCCCATTCGCGCAGCACGCGCTTTTGAATCTTGCCCCCGTTGGGACCGTTGACGATGGGGAAGTCGTCCACCACCACCACCCGGTGGGGAATCTTGTAGTTGGCCAGTTGCGCCTTGCAATGGTCCTGCAAGGCGGGTTCGCCCGGATCGGTGGCGTGCAGGGTGACATAGGCCACGGCCACATCGCCCTGGCCGGGAATCTTGAGCCCCACCACCTGGGCCCCGCTGACCGCCGGATGGCGCATCAATTCGTTTTCGATTTCGCTGGGGTTGACCAGGTAGCCGCGCAGGCGCAGGCTGTCGCCCATGCGGGCCAGGTAGGTGAAGCCGTCGCCGTGCCGGGTGGCCAAGTCGCCCGTGCGAAACCAGCCATCGGCGGTGAACGCCTGGGCGGTGGCGTCGGGGTTGTTCAGGTAGCACGCCAGTTGGTTGGGGCCACGTACCTGCAACTCGCCGGGTTCTCCATCGGCGAGTTCGTGTCCGTCCTGCGGGTCCATCACGCGCACGTGAATGTCTGGATCGAGGGGTACACCGCCGGCCAGCGCACGTTGTGACACCGCAGCACCCCAGGGGTGCAAGGACATCAGGGCATAGAGCTCGGAAGACCCATAGGTGCCCGAACACGCAACGCCCAGCTCGTGCCCGCGCTGCGTCACCGCAGCGGCCAGACCCACAAAATCCGCAAGGATGATGTGACGCAACGAGCTCCAGTCAATCCCGGGTTGCTCGAGCATGGGCATGAACATGGAGTCCGAGCCCACGGCGTGGGTGATACGGTGTTGCGCCACCAGCTGAGCCGCCTGTGCGGCGTCGAACACGGGTTGCATCACACAGGCACCGCCACCTGCCAGGGTGCACAGCACGGTCATGAAGCCAAACACGCCATACAAGGGCAAGGCACACAGCATGGCGTCACCGGGGCGAATGCCAAACGCCTGCGACACCTGCCAGGCATGACGCGCAATGCTGTGGTGGCCGTGGGCCGCGAGTTTGGGAAATCCGGTGGTGCCCGAGGTGCTGAAGCAGCACAGCAGGTCTTCCCGTGTGCCGCGGGCCTGCAGATCACCTGCCCTCTCGGGGTAGGGCACTACACGCATCGGATCGTCGACGATCAGGATGTGTTCCAGCGTCTCGATGCTGCGCTGCAGTTCGGTGGCCAGCGCCGAATAGTCCTGGTCCAGGAACGACCGGGGCACGACCAGCAGGCGGGCACGCGACACATTCAGCACATGTTCAACCTCGGCGGATTTGTAGCGTGTGCTGATGGGCACCACCAGCACACCCAGCTCGGCGCAGGCCAACAGCCATTGCAACCAGGCAGCGCCGTTTGGTAGCCACAGGGCCAGGGTGTCGCCACGCTGCAACCCCTGCTGTTGCAGATGTCCGGCGGCACGGTGGGCGGCCGTTTTGAGCTGCGAGCGCGAGGTGCACACCGGTCCGTCAATCAAGGCGGGCGCGTCATCGTGCCCGTCGAGCAGATCGAGCAAACGCAAGCGAGCGAGTTCGGTCATGGCAGGCACTGGGCAGGGGGGGTGGCGAGTCGAAGGTCCGACCGGGCTCAGTAGCCCATCGGATAGCCGTCCTTGCGGTGGTCGGACGCGGCCAGATAGCCGTGCTCCATCACCTGGGCCATTTGGGCGCTGCCGAATTCGAGGTCCATGCGCGGCGCCACCTTCACCGGGTGTCCGCGTTGCTGCAGACCCTGGACCGTCTCGGGCGGGCAGTTGTGTTCGACGGCCACGCCCACGTTGTCGTCCATCACGCGCCAGCGCGGTGCGTCGCTGGCGGCTTGCGGGTTTTGTCCGAAATCGGCCAGGCGGCTGGTGACCTGCAAGTGCCCTTGCGCCTGCATCGATCCGCCCATCAGGCCAAAACTCATCAGCGGTTGGCCGCCGCGCGTGAGAAAGCCCGGGATGATGGTGTGGAAGGGGCGCTTGCCCGGCGCCACCTGGTTGGGGTGACCGGCCTGAAGGTTGAAGCCGGCGCCGCGGTTTTGCAGCGCGATGCCGGTGTTGGGCACGACCACGCCGGAGCCAAAGCCCTTGTAGTTGGACTGGATCAGGGAAATCATCATGCCGTTTTCATCGGCCGCGGTGAGGTACACCGTGCCGCCGCTGTGCGGCTGGCCGGCGGTGGGCGCGCTGGCCCGGTTGGGGTCGATCAGCTTGGCACGCGACGCCAGGTAGGCGCGGTCGAGCAAGTCGTCCGCGGTGACCTTGTGCATGTGCGCCGGGTCTGCCACGTAGGCCGCCAGATCGCTGAATGCCAGCTTCATGGCCTCGATCTGCAGGTGCCAGGTCAGGGCGGTGTCGCAGCCACTGCCGCCAATGTCAAAGTGCTCGAGCATGCCCAGCGCCATGAGCGCACCAATGCCCTGTCCGTTGGGGCCGATTTCGTGCAACTCGAGATCGCGGTAACGCATGGAGATGGGGTCGACCCAGTCGGCCTGATGGGCCGCCAGGTCTTGTTCGGTCAGCGCGCCGCCGGTGTTGCGTGCGTGCTGGGCAATCGCTGCGGCCAGTTGCCCATGATAGAAATCGTCACCCTTGCTGGCCGCGATGCGCTCCAGGGTGGCGGCCTGGCCTGGGCAGACAAAACGTTCACCCACAGCCGGGGCACGGCCATTCGGGGCAAAGGCTTCGCGGTAGCCGGGTTGTGGCAAGAGCTCCGAGACTTGCGAGGCCCATTGACGCTGCACGGTGGGGGACACCATGTAGCCATCGCGTGCATAGCGCAGCGCCGGCTCGAACAAATCGCCAAACGGCAATTTGCCGTAACGGTCCGAGAGGGCCCGCCAGGCTGACACAGCCCCCGGCACGGTGACCGTGTCCCAGCCGCGGTTGGGCATCGCGCTGTGCTTGGCGAAGTAGTCGGGCGTCCAGGCCTGGGGCGCCCGTCCGCTGGCATTCAGGCCTTGCAACTGCTTGCCATCCCACAAAATGGCAAAGGCATCGGCGCCAATGCCGTTCATGCAGGGCTCGACCACGGTGAGCGTGATGGCCGTGGCCAGGGCCGCGTCCACCGCGTTGCCGCCCCGGGCGAACATCTGCAGGCCGGCGGCGCTGGCCAGGGGTTGGGAGGTGCTGACCACGTTGCGGGCCAGCAGGGGCATGCGCTGAGAGGGGTAGGGGAAATCCCAGAAGTTGGAGGTGTTCATGGCGGGCAGTCTACCCGGGACTGTTTGCCCGACTGTTTCGCATGGGACATCTGCGGCACGCCATGTGATGCCCTACAATTCAAAGTGCTCCGGGGTGTTAGGCCGCCTGAACAGGCGGACAGCTGAGATGGTGGTACCAAACCCGCGAACTTGAATCGGATCATGCCGACGTAAGGAGAGCTGCCAGCCCCCACCTGGTTCACTTTTCGGAGCCCTGTTGTCTGCCACCCGAAAAGGTTTCCTGTGATCCACGATCCTGCCGCCGATGTACTGGCCTTCATGGCCCGAACCGACGCCGACGACGCTGCATTTGATGCACTCGCGTTGCGGCTTTTTGCGCACCAGGTGGAACACAACGCTCCCTACCGCCGCTTTTGCCAGGACCGAGGCCGACTGCCTCGCACGGTTCGCAGCTGGCGCGACATCCCGGCGGTGCCCATCCAGGCGTTCAAGGACCTCACCCTCAGCTGTGTGCCCACCGACCAGTGCGAGCGGGTGTTCATGACGAGCGGCACCACGCGCGGTGATGTGCGCGGGCGGCACTACCACCCGGCCCTGGCGGTGTATGACGAGTCGATGCGGCGCGGCTTTCAGCAGTTTGTCATGCGCGAGCATTCGCGACTGCCCATGCTGGTGCTGTTTCCCACCGAAACCATGATGCCGAATTCCTCATTGGCGCATTACCTGGCACTGGCGTTGCAAACCTTTGGCGCGCCCGGCAGTGACTATGGCATTGACGAGCGTGGTTTGCGACTCGAGGCCGTTGTGCACTGGTTGCAATCCGCACAGGCCAGCGGTCAACCGGTGGCCATCGTGGGGGCCTCGTACAGCTGGGTGCACCTGATCGATGCGTTGCAGGCCCGTGGCCAGTCGTTTGCCTTGCCTGCCGGCAGTCGTTTGCTCGATACCGGGGGGTTCAAGGGCCAGTCGCGCGACATTCCCATGCGCGAGTTTTATGACCTCTTGACCGCCACCCTGGGCGTGCCTGCACAGGCGTGCATCAACATGTACGGCATGACCGAACTCAGCACGCAGTGGTATGACGCGGGCAACGCGGACCTGCCCTCCATCAAGCGCGGCCCCTCCTGGATACGCTGGCGCTTGATCGACCCCATCACCGGGCGCGACGTTCCGGCGGGACACGAGGGCATCGTGGTGCATTGCGATCTGGCCAATTACAACGCGGTCACCACCATCCTGACCGAGGATGTGGGGGTGGCGGCAGACGATGGCTTCCGGCTCCTGGGCCGTGCGCAAGGCTCGCAGGCCAAGGGGTGCTCGATCGCGGTCGATCAATTTCTGAAAGCCACGCAGTCATGAGCGACGTGCCGTTGCGCGTGGGTTACCTGCCGGGGTTTGCCGAGCAGGAGGTGAGTTGGGAAACCCTCTCGCTTGGATCCGAGGCGCACCCGGTGCAGGTTCGGATGCCGCGTTTGCAAGCCGCGCAATGGCATGCCTTGGTGGCACGTGTCCGTCAGGCAGCGCGCGGACAACTCAAGACACTGCCGGTGTCAACCCTCAT
>CANFMY010000039.1 GCA_947448375.1 Comamonadaceae bacterium
GTGTCTGGGAGCGCGTGGCAGTGCATCGCCTGCGCGCCGGAGATCGGGTGCGTGTGTTGCCGGGTGAGTCGTTCCCGGCGGATGGCGTGGTGCTGGCGGGACAGACACTGGCGCAGGAGGCCTTGTTGACGGGCGAGTCGCGCCCCCTGGCCCGTGGCCCCGGGGAAGCCGTGCTCGCGGGCAGCCTCAACGTGTCGGCGAGTGTGGAGATGCGAATCGAGGCCATTGGCGAAGCCACCCGCTACGCACAGATCGTGGCGCTGATGGACCATGCCAGCCTGGTCAAGCCCCGGCTGGCGCAGCTGGCTGACCGCATGGCACGCCCCTTCCTGCTGGCCGTGTTGTGTGCTGCGTTGGGAGCGGCCGCCTGGTGGTGGGCCGACAGCCCGGCACATGCGCTGATGGTGGCGGTGTCGGTGCTGATCGTGACCTGTCCCTGCGCCTTGTCACTGGCCACGCCGGCCGCCATGCTGGCCGCGGCGGGGCAGCTCGCGCGGCAAGGCATTCTGGTGCGCGAGCTGCAGTCATTCGAGGCACTGACCCAGGTGGACACGGTGGTGTTCGACAAGACCGGCACCCTCACGCGCGATGGCCAGCGGCTCGACCATCAATGGACCGCGCCGGGCGTGGACGAACGCCAGGCCCTGCGCTGTGCCGCAGCACTGGCCGCGCATTCCTGGCATCCCCTGTCTCGCGCGCTGGTGCAGGCGTGGCAGGCCGTGGCTGCCGCTTCGACGACCGAGGCACAGGCGCCGATGCCGACGTGGCAGTCGGTGGTGGAAATCCCTGGCCGTGGAATCGAGGCTGTGACGACACCGACGCACCACGACACGGCGTGGCCATCCCCGACAACTGACGACCAGGGCCTGCCTGGACAGGATGAGCACCGTTTCCGATTGGGGTCCTGGGCGTTTGGGCATGAGGGGGGCGACGCGGCAGGGGCTCCTGCCGAGGCGAGGCTGGCCCAGGTGCATTTGTTTGACGGCCCGCGCTGGCTGGCCAGTTTTGCGCTGAGCGAAGAGGTGCGCGAGGATGCGCAGACGACCCTGGACGCCTTGCGTCGCCTGGGCCTGTCCGTGCGCATTCTGTCGGGCGACCGAGCGGACGCGGTGGCAGCCTTGGCGGCCCGGATGGGCTTGGCACAGGACGCCGCACTCGGGGGCTGCAGTCCGAACGACAAGCTGCAGCAGTTGCAAGCCTTGCAGCAGGCCGGTCACCGGGTGCTGATGGTGGGGGATGGACTCAACGATGGTCCGGTGATGGCCGCGGCGCATGTGTCCCTGGCGGTGGGTGCTGCTGTGCCGCTGACTCAGGCGCGTGCCGATCTGGTGTTGATGGGCGATCGACTGGACCACGTGGTGCAGACCCTCGCGCTGTCACGCCGCACCCTGCGGGTGGTGCGTCAGAACCTGGTCTGGGCTGCCTTGTACAACGCGCTGTGCGTGCCCCTGGCGATGGTGGGCTGGTTGCCGGCCTGGCTGGCCGGTCTGGGCATGGCCCTGAGTTCCATCGGGGTGGTGCTGCATTCGTTGCGTCTGGGCCGTCCGCTGGCGCGTGCGAACCTGCCGCTGTCTGCGCCCCATTCGACGCGGCTTCAACCGCACATCGTCTGAAAAGAAACCGCCATGGATATTTTGTATCTCCTGATTCCCTTGTCCGTGGCCCTGGTGCTGCTCATCCTGGGCGGCTTGTGGTGGGCCATCCACAGTGGCCAGTTCGAGGCGGTCGAGCAGGAGGGCCTGCGCATTCTTCAGGACGATTGACTTGCATCAACAATCGCCCTGGTGTTAACCCGGATACTCGCGTGAGAGAAAAAGAAAGGCACACGATGAACACATCTTCGTCCCCCCAGGTCTACCACGATACCGTTGTCAGGCAGTTTTCCATCATGACGGTGGTTTGGGGCGTGGTGGGCATGCTGGTTGGCGTATTCATTGCCGCCCAGCTCGCCTGGCCCGAATTGAACTTTGGCATTCCCTGGTTGAGCTACGGGCGTCTGCGTCCCCTGCACACCAACGCCGTGATCTTTGCCTTTGGCGGTTCGGCGCTGTTTGCCACCAGTTATTACGTCGTGCAGCGCACCTGCCAGACCCGGCTGTTTGCGCCGGCGCTGGCCTCGTTCACCTTCTGGGGCTGGCAGCTGGTCATTCTGGCCGCTGCCGTGAGTCTGCCGCTGGGCTACACCAGCGGCAAGGAATACGCCGAACTCGAGTGGCCGATCGACATCCTGATCACCCTGGTGTGGGTGTCCTTCGCGGTGGTGTTCTTTGGCACCGTGGGCACACGTCGTGTCAAGCACATCTATGTGGCCAACTGGTTCTACGGCGCCTTCATTTTGACCGTGGCCATCCTGCACCTCGTCAACAGCGCAGCCATACCCGCGGGCTTCATGAAGTCCTACTCGGCCTATGCCGGCGTGCAAGACGCCATGGTGCAGTGGTGGTATGGCCACAATGCGGTGGGCTTTTTCCTCACGGCCGGCTTTCTGGGCATGATGTACTACTTCATTCCCAAGCAGGCCGAGCGTCCGGTGTATTCGTACCGCCTGTCGATCGTGCACTTCTGGGCCCTCATCTTCACCTACATGTGGGCGGGCCCGCACCACCTGCACTACACCGCCTTGCCGGACTGGACGCAGTCGGTCGGCATGCTGTTCTCCCTCATCCTGCTGGCGCCCAGCTGGGGCGGCATGATCAACGGCATCATGACGCTCTCGGGCGCGTGGCACAAGTTGCGTGACGACCCGGTGCTGCGCTTCCTGATCGTGTCCTTGTCCTTCTACGGCATGAGCACGTTCGAGGGCCCGATGATGTCCATCAAGACGGTCAACGCCCTGTCGCACTACACCGACTGGACGGTGGGCCACGTGCACTCGGGTGCGCTGGGGTGGGTGGGTCTGGTGTCCATGGGCTCCATTTACTTCCTGATTCCGCGCCTGTTTGGGCAGAAAAAAATGTACAGCGTCCCCGCCATCGAACTGCACTTCTGGATGGCCACGGTGGGCATCGTGCTCTACATCGCGGCCATGTGGATTGCCGGCGTGATGCAAGGTCTGATGTGGCGCTCCATCAACGCCGATGGCACGCTCACCTACACCTTTGTCGAGAGCGTCAAGGCCACCTATCCCTACTACGTGGTGCGGGTGATCGGCGGACTGCTCTATCTGCTGGGCATGCTGGTCATGCTCTGGAACGTGCTGATGACGGCCACCCGTGGCCGCTCCGTGCCCGTCGCCATTCCCGCTGTTGTGGCCCACGCCTGAGGAGAACCCGTCATGTCCAATCAGAACCCTTCGGGCTTCACGCATGAAAAAGTGGAGACCAACAACTTCCTGATGATCGTGCTGATTTTGCTGGTCGTCCTCGTGGGCGGGTTGGTGGAAATCGTGCCGCTGTTCTTTCAGAAATCCACCACCGAACCGCTGGCAGGCGTCAAGCCTTACACCGCGGTGCAACTGGCCGGGCGGGACATCTACATCCGCGAGGGTTGCTACAACTGTCACTCGCAGATGATCCGGCCTTTCCGTGCCGAGACGCTGCGCTATGGCCACTACTCGGTGGCCGGTGAATTTGTGTATGACCACCCGTTCCAGTGGGGCAGCAAGCGTACCGGGCCGGACCTGCACCGAGTGGGCGGCAAGTACAGCGATGAATGGCATCGCATTCACCTGGTCAATCCGCGCGATGTCGTGCCCGAGTCCAACATGCCTGCCTATCCCTGGCTCGAGAAGACGGCAGTGGACCCGGCTGTGATGGCGCCGCGCATGAAAGCGCTGCGCACCGTGGGTGTGCCCTACACCGACGACGAGATTGCCCAGGCGGCTGACGACGTCAAAGGCAAGACCGAATTGGATGCGCTGATTGCGTACCTGCAATCCATGGGCCGAGCGCTGAAATAAGGAGTGCACCATGGACATCACCACCCTGCGCATCGTGGCCACCCTGGTCAGCTTTGCCTCCTTCATCGGCATCGTGATCTGGGTGCTGGACCGCCGCAAGACGCAGCGGTTCGAGGAAGCCGCCCAACTGCCCTTTCAAGAAGATTGAGAACCCATCATGAGTGATTTCATCAGCCCATTCTGGTCCAACTATGTGGCCGTGATCACGGTGCTCAGCATCGTGGCTTGTGTGATCCTGCTGTGGGTCACGGCGCGCAAGAAAGTGCCCAGCGACGCCAATAACACCACGGGTCACGTCTGGGACGAAGACTTGCGTGAAATGAACAACCCGCTGCCGATGTGGTGGGTGGGTCTCTTCATCATCACCATCGTGTTCGCGGCCGTGTACCTGGTGTTCTATCCGGGTCTGGGCAACTCGGCCGGCAAGTTCGGCTGGAGCTCCAAGGGCCAGTACGAGCTTGAAATGGCCAAAGGCCAGGAAGCCATCGAGCCGCTGTATGCGCGCTTCAACGGCCTGCCGCCCGAGCAAGTGGCGGGGGATGCGCAGGCCATGGCCATTGGCGAGCGTTTGTTCATGAACAACTGCGCCCAGTGTCACGGCTCTGACGCGCGCGGCTCCAAGGGCTTTCCCAACCTGACCGATGGGGACTGGCTGCACGGCGGCACCCCGGACAAGATCCGGGAAACCATCGAAAAGGGCCGCATGGGCAACATGCCCCCGATGGCAGCGGGTGTGGGCTCGCCAGAAGATGTCAAGAACGTGGCGCACTACGTGCTGAGCCTGTCCGGCAGCCCCCACGATTCGTTGCGCGCCTCGTTGGGCAAGTCCAAGTTCGGTGTCTGCGCAGGCTGTCACGGCATGGATGGCAAGGGCAACCAGGCGTTGGGCGCGCCCAACCTGACCGACAAGATCTGGTTGCATGGTTGGGGCGAGGGGGCCATCACGGCGATGGTCAATGCGGGCAAGGTCAACCAAATGCCCGCCCAGGAAGGTCGCTTGACGGCCTCCCAGATCCATGTGCTCACGGCCTATGTCTGGGGCTTGTCCAACAAACCGGTGGCTGCCGCCGCTGCGCCCGCCGCAGCACCCACCCAGAACTGACCGACATCATCCCCCCGGATGTTGCCTGCATGCCACGTGAACGACGCTGATCGAAAGACCATCCCCATCATCCCGGTTGCGGACGATGGGGCTATGGTGTCTCTGTACGCCGCCCACCAGAAAATCTATCCCCGCACCGTTCAGGGCCTGTTTGCCCGCTGGCGCTGGGGCTTTGTGGTGCTCACCCAGTTGTTGTTTTACGGACTGCCGTGGCTGGAGTGGGGGCAACGCCAGGCGGTGCTGTTCGATCTGGGCTCGCGCCGTTTTTACATCTTCAATCTCGTTCTGTACCCGCAGGACTTCATCTACCTGACCGGCCTGCTGGTCATCTCGGCGCTTTCACTGTTTTTGTTCACGGCCGTGGCCGGTCGTTTGTGGTGTGGCTATGCCTGCCCACAAACGGTGTACAGCGAGTTGTTCATGTGGATCGAACGCAAGATCGAGGGCGATCGCACCGCACGCATGCGGCTGGATGAGGGCGAATTCTCGCTCGAGAAACTGGTCAAGAAGTGGTACAAGCACATCGTCTGGCTGGGGCTGTCGATCTGGACGGGCTTCACCTTCGTGGGCTACTTCACGCCCATCCGCGAACTGGCCCTGGAATTCTTCACCACGCACATGAGCGCGTGGGAACTGTTCTGGGTGCTCTTCTACGGACTGGCCACGTATGGCAATGCCGGGTTCATGCGCGAACAAGTGTGCAAGTACATGTGCCCCTATGCGCGCTTTCAAAGCGCCATGTTTGACCACGACACCCTCATCGTCACCTACGACCCCGCGCGCGGTGAACCGCGAGGCGCCCGTTCGCGCCAGGCCGATGTCAGCCAGCTGAATCTGGGGCATTGTGTGGACTGCACCTTGTGCGTGCAGGTCTGTCCGACCGGCATCGACATTCGCCAGGGCCTGCAATACGAGTGCATTGGATGCGGTGCGTGCATCGATGTCTGTGACGACGTCATGGACAAGATGAACTACCCGCGGGGCCTGGTGCGCTACGCCACGCAACATGCGCTCGATCACCGCTGGACCTCGCAGCAGATGTGGCGCCGGGTGATGCGCCCGCGTGTGCTGATCTACACCGGCTTGCTGAGTCTCATCACGCTGGGTCTTTTTTTGAGCCTGAGCTTGCGCACCCCGCTGAAAGTGGACGTGGTGCGTGATCGCGCCTCGCTGTCTCGCATCACCGAGGTGGGCACGCTGGAGAATGTGTATCGGCTGCAGATCATGAACGCCACCGAGCAATCACAGACCTACCGACTCGAGGTGCAGGGCCTGGAGAACATCCAGATCAAGACCGACACCCAGGTGCTGGTCGATCCTGCGCAGTCACGCTGGGTGGTGGTGCGGGTGGACATTCCTTACGGTTCGACCACGGCGGGTTCGCATCCCATCAGGTTTGAGATAAGCTCCGACGCAGAGCGCATCCGGGTGACCGAAAAATCGGTTTTCCTGGTCCCCCGGTGAACACGATGGAGGCCTTCGCATGAAACCTGACAACCCCGCCTGGTGGCGCTTTGGGCATGTGTGGTTGCTGATTGCCGGCCCGGCGCTGGTGGTCGTGGCCGCCCTGATCACCGCGTGGATTGCCATCAGCCACCCCGACCCGGTGCTGTCCG
This sequence comes from Comamonadaceae bacterium, assembly GCA_947448375.1. Lineage (GTDB taxonomy): Bacteria > Pseudomonadota > Gammaproteobacteria > Burkholderiales > Burkholderiaceae_C > Limnohabitans. Next base: position 6,617 of record CANFMY010000039.1, read on the forward strand.
ACCATGAGCAGCGTCAGAGCCTGGACTCGCACAAGACCTTGACCCAAGAGGCAGACCGCAGCCTGATGCCCGCGCAGCAGGCGCGCAACCATGCGGCCACGCCCGCCGATGCGCCTGTGCGTCGTGCGCCGTAAGACGAATCATTCCAGCTGAACCGAGGAGACACCCATGTTGATTCAGCGTATCCTGTGGATTCTGTGGCCGGCCTTTCTGATGGCCGGTGTGATGGAAATGGCCGTGTTTGCCTTCGTGGACCCGGAGGACCTGCACTGGTTGGGCCAACCCATCGACTTGCCCCGGCAAGGTATTTACACCCTGGCGTTTTTTGGCTTCTGGGCGATGGCGGCGGGTTCCAGCGCGTTGACCACCTTGCTGGCCGTCTCACCATTCGAGGTGAACCGTTGCCCGTTGCCCGGCCATGAACGACCTGATGGTTGCCCCAAACAGGTGTGCGGCCACCACCTGGGCGGCCACTGATATCCGGTCAGCAGCTGGGTCGATTCCGGATATGGACTGAGCCGCGCGCTCAGTGACAGGAAGGGTTGTTGACGATCATTCGCAAACCCTCGGCGTTCAGTATGCGCACGTAGCGCTGCTTGACTTCCACCAGCTGGTCGTCGGCAAATTTCGAGAAAGTGCGGCTGACGGTTTCCAGTTTGAGCCCCAGGTAGCTGCCGATCTCGTCGCGTGTCATGCGCAGAATCAACTCGGATTGCGAGAACCCCCGCGCATGCAGACGCTGCACCAGGTTGAGCAGGAAGGCGGCCAGGCGCTCCTCGGCGCGCATGCTGCCCAGCAGCAGCATGACGCCGTGTTCGCGCACGATTTCACGGCTCATGATCTTGTGGACATGGTGTTGCAACGAGGTGACCTCGCGCGACAAGTCCTCGATGCGCTCGAAGGGCATGACGCAAACCTCGGCGTCTTCCAGGGCGACGGCGTCACAGGTGTGCTGGTCGTTGACGATGCCGTCCAGGCCGATGATTTCGCCGGCCATTTGAAACCCCGTGACCTGGTCGCGGCCGTCTTCGGTGGCGACGCAGGTTTTGAAGAAGCCGGTGCGGATGGCATACAGCGAGGTGAAACGCTCGCCGTTGCGAAACAGCGGCGTACCACGCTTGATCTTGCGGCGAGTGGCCACGATGTCGTCGATGCGCTGCATGTCCGAGTCACTCAGGCCGACAGGCATGCACAACTCACGCAGGTTGCAGTTGGAACAGGCGACTTTGATGGTGGACGGATTCATGTCTGGTGACCTCGGACTTGATTATGGTCATGTCGGCGTGCGCCGCTTTTGACCCAGATCAAGAGCTTCATGGGCGTTACCGGGCACATTATGGCGAACAAAAGCCCTCCACCATGAAACACCTGCCCCCTGATCTGCTGCAACGGTATGACGTGCCGGGGCCGCGCTACACCTCCTACCCCACGGCGGACCGGTTCGTCGAGGCGTTTGGCGAACAGGACTATGTCCAGGCCCTGGAGCAGCGGCGCCAGGGCGTGGCCTCGCGTCGGCTGCCGCTGTCCTTGTATGTGCACATCCCCTTTTGCCAATCGCTGTGCTACTACTGCGCTTGCAACAAGATCATCACCAAGCACCATGACAAGGCGGTGACGTACCTGGACTACCTGGAGCGTGAAATTGCCTTGCACATCGACCACATAGGCAAGGGGCATGCGGTCTCGCAGTTGCACCTCGGGGGGGGCAGTCCGACCTTTCTCACTGATGCGGAGCTGGAACGCTTGCTGACGGTGCTGCGCGAATCGTTCAGTTTTGTGCCGGGCGGCGAGTATTCCATCGAGATCGATCCGCGCACCGTGACCCGTGGGCGTCTGGTGCACTTGCATCGGCTGGGGTTCAACCGCTTGAGCTTTGGGGTGCAGGATTTCGAGCCTGCGGTGCAAGTGGCGGTGCACCGCATCCAGCCGGCCAAGCAGGTGTTCGACCTGGTGGCGGCTTCGCGCGAGATCGGTTTTGAATCGGTCAACGTGGACCTGATTTATGGCTTGCCCATGCAAAGCCGGGAGACGTTTGCCCGCACCCTGGCGCAGGTGTGCCTGTTGCGGCCAGATCGCATCGCGCTGTATGCGTATGCCCATCTGCCCGAACGCTTCAAGCCGCAACGCCGCATCGATGCACATCAACTGCCTGGCGGCGCTGACAAGGTGGGCATGCTCTCGGATGCTCTCTCGGTGCTGATGGACGCCGGCTATGTGTATGTGGGCATGGACCACTTCGCCCTGCCCGACGATGCGCTGGCCGTGGCCAAGCGGCAGGGTCGCTTGCATCGCAACTTCCAGGGTTACAGCACCCAGCCCGATTGCGATTTGATCGCCCTGGGGGTGTCCTCCATCGGGCGGGTCGGGGCCACCTACAGCCAGAATGCCAAAACCCTGCCGGAGTATTACGACTTGCTGGACCAGGGGCGGTTTCCGGTGGTGCGCGGATTGGCGCTCAGCCGTGACGACATCGTGCGTCGCAGCATCATCATGGCCCTCATGTGCCAGGGCGCGGTGCAGTTCGAGTCGATCGAACTGGCGCATCTGGTCCACTTCAAGAGCGCGTTTGCAGCCGAGCTCGAACGGCTCGAGCCCTTGCAGGCGCAAGGCCTGGTGGTGGTGGACGACGCGGGCATCCAGGTGACCGAGATGGGGTGGTTTTTTGTGCGCGGCATCGCCATGATGTTCGATCGCTATCTGCAGGCCGACCGCGACCGCGCCCGCTTCTCTAAAATCATCTGATCAACCTCCTCACTTCTCCATGCAAAGCTCGCTCGCGGTCACGGCCGTGTTGATGGGGCTGGCGGGTGGGCCCCACTGCGTGGCCATGTGCGGCGCTGCCTGCGCCGGGCTGGCGCAAGCTGCGGGGCCGCGTCAGCGCCAGGCCCTCACCGCCTTTCAGATCGGCCGTCTGGTCGGCTACAGCACGCTGGGCGCTGTGGCGGCCGGGGGCATGCAGGCCTTGGGGTGGCTCACCATCGAGTCTGCGGCCCTGCGACCGGTGTGGACCTTGCTGCACGTGGCGGCCATGCTGCTGGGCCTCTTGCTCATGCTGCAAGCGCGTCAGCCGGTGTGGCTGGACCACTCGGCGCGCCGCTTGTGGCAACGCGTACGCGCCTTCCATGACCGTCGTGGTCGGTCGGCGCCCTGGATCATGGGCGCGCTGTGGGCCTTGATGCCCTGCGGCCTCTTGTACTCGGCCTTGATGGTAGCGGCGCTCACCAGCACACCCCTGGAAGGGGGATTGACCATGGCACTTTTTGCGCTGGGCAGCAGCGTGAGCCTGTGGGCGGGCCCGTGGTTGTGGCTGCGCCTGCAAACCCTGGGCGACGGAGCCTGGGGCATGCGGCTGGCAGGGCTGGCGCTGTTGGGCGTGTCAGTCCGGGGGTTGTGGGTGGGGTTGGTGCACCAGCAAGCGCCGTGGTGCATCACACCGGGATGATGGCTCGCGCAACTGCTGAGGCTCGCAACTGTTGCGAGCGTGCAGAAGATGAGGCGCTGAGAAGATCAGGTGCGCAGACGAATCACGCGCGCAGTTGGATCAGGCCGCCAAACCCTTGTAGAGCATGTAGGCTGCCAACAGGTAAAGCATGCAGGCAAACACGCGCTTGAGTTGCTTGACCGGCAGCTTGTGTGCGGTGGCCGCGCCAACCGGGGCCATGAACACGCTGCAGCACGCAATCACCACCAGTGCCGGCAGCCACAAATAGCCGAACGTGTAGGGGGGGAGCTCTTGCAGGGACAGGCCACTGATGACATAGCCGGTGACGTTGGCCAGGGCAATCGGAAACCCCAGCGCAGAGCTCGTGGCCACGGCGTTGTGAATGGCCACATTGCACCAGGTCATGATGGGGACGCTGATGAATCCACCGCCGGCGCCCACCAGGCCCGACAGCATGCCGATCAGCCCCCCAGCGCCCAGTTGGCCTGCAAAACCCGGCATCTGGCGCGTCGGTGCCGGCTTCTTGTCCAGAAACATCTGGGTGGCCGAAAAGCCGACAAAGCCACCAAAGAAAATCGCCAGCGAGCTGCCCTTGACCACGGCGAAGATGCCCAGACTCGCCACCAGGCTGCCCAGCACGATGCCCGGGGCCAGGCCCTTGACCAGGTCCCAGCGCACGGCGCCTTTTTTGTGGTGCGCGCGCACACTGGACACGCTGGTGAACAGGATGGTGGCCATGGACGTGGCAATGGCCATCTTGACGGCCAGGTCGGCTGGAATGCCGCGTTGCCCCAGCATCCAGGTCAGGAAGGGCACCAGGACCATGCCACCCCCTATGCCCAGCAGCCCGGCCAGGAAGCCGGTGCACAGGCCGAGCGCGGCCAGTTCGAGGATCAGGGTCAGGTCAAGGGTCATGATGCGGGGGAGTGTGTGAGCGAAAAGGTGTCTGCAAAAGCCACCGGACCGTCATCCTGAACGGTGGGGTTCAGGTGGGCAAGGTCAGACTGGCGTTGGGTTCATCTGACGCGAGACGATCACGCTCACCAGCCGATGTTCCAAGCCCTGGCTCATATGAGCATTGGTTCAAGGAAATATAAAGTCCGGCGGTTTTGCAGACCAGCCGATTGTAGGGGAAGGGGTCAGAATCCGGCGTCACCCGCGTGGGACAACGTGGGAGTGGCCGGGTGTCAGAGCAGCTGGCCGTCGTGGCCCAGCGCGGTATCGAGCCGCTCCAGCAAGGACTGCAGTTGGACCTGGGTGTCGGCCGGGGTGTCGACACTGACGGCGGGGCGCTCGGTGAGGTCAAAGGCCAGGTTGAGTGCGGCCAGCACGGCGATGCGGTCCCGCGCCTTGATCTTGCCTGCGTCGCGGATTTTGCACATGGCGGCGTCGACGCGGTCCACCGCGGCCTGCAGGCGTGCCTCACCGCCTTCGGGGCAGCCCAGCAGGTAGCCCTGGCCCATGATCTGCACCTCGACCTGCTTCATTCGCTCTCCTTGGCGCTGGCTTCCTGGGGCAAGCGGTCGAGCAGGGCGTCAATGCGGTTGCGCGCCGCGCCCAGTCGGGATTTGAGGTTGTCGCGCTCACGGGAGAGTTGCTCGATCTGCTCTTGCAACAAGGCATTGGTGCGTTGCAGCTCCCCATGGCGCAGCAGCAAACGCTCGACGCGCTCAGCGAGTTGTTCCAGGAGGGACGGGGCGGCCATGGTGTCATTCTACGGCGACGCCGGGCCGCCTGTCGGCTTCGATCACAATCGGGACACCATGGATCTGCTGCCTTCCCGCATCGTGTGCCTGACCGAGGAAACCACCGAGTGGTTGTACCTGCTCGGGGAGCAGGACCGCATCGTCGGTATTTCGGGTTACACCGTACGCCCGCCCCAGGCACGACGGGACAAACCGCGTGTGAGTGCCTTTCTCACGGCCAAGATCGATCGCATCCTGGCGCTCGAGCCCGACTGCGTGTTCGGGTTTTCCGATTTGCAGGCCGACATCGCCTCGGCCCTCATCCGGGCCGGCGTGCAGGTGACCGTGTTCAACCAGCGCAGCGTGGACCAGATTTTTGCCATGCTCTTCCAGGTGGCCGCCATGGTGGGCCAAGCCGAGCGTGGACAGACCCTGCTGGCGGGCTACCGCCGACGGCTGGAGGAGATGGCTGCCCTCACGCGTGCATGGCCGCGCCGGCCCCGCGTGTATTTCGAGGAGTGGGATGTGCCGGCGATCAGCGGCATTCGCTGGGTGTCCGAGTTGCTGGCCATCGCCGGCGGAGACGATTGCTTCCCCGAATTGGCGCTGCAGGCCCTGGGCAAGGACCGCATCATCGCCGACCCCCTGGCGGTGGTGGCGCGCGCGCCCGACCTGATCATGGGGTCTTGGTGTGGCAAGAAATTCCGGCCCGATCACGTCGCTGCCCGTCCAGGCTGGGCTGGGGTGCCGGCCGTGCGCGATGGCGAGCTGCACGAAATCAAGTCGGCCGCCATCCTGCAGCCGGGCCCCGCTGCCTTGATCGACGGGGTGGAGCAGATGCATCGTCTCTGTGCGCGCTGGGTGGCCGCGCAGGGCCTCGCAAGCCCGGTGCATCCCGCGTGACAGCTGGCGAACAGGCCCCTCGACAACTTCGCAATAATCGAGGGGCGCTGAACGCACGAACCCCACAGGACTTGCCCGCGCTCAACGACAGGGTTGAGCGCTCCCGTTTTGAAATGACGAGAAACCCCATGCTGCAAACACCAGACGCTTACCAAGAAATTCGCGAAGCCATTCGAGCCCTGTGTGCCGAGTACCCGGACGAGTATTTCCGCAAGATTGACGAACAGCGCGCCTACCCCGAGGCCTTCGTCGATGCCCTGACCCAGGCCGGTTGGCTCGCCGCCATGATTCCCCAGGAGTACGGCGGCTCGGGCCTGGGCCTGGCCGAAGCCTCGGTCATCATGGAAGAAATCAACCGCAACGGCGGCAACGCTGGCGCGTGTCACGGCCAGATGTACAACATGGGCACCTTGCTGCGCCATGGCTCTCAGCAGCAAAAAGAGTTGTACCTGCCCAAGATCGCCACCGGCGAGTGGCGTCTGCAGTCGATGGGTGTGACCGAGCCCACCACGGGCACCGACACCACCAAAATCAAGACCACCGCCGTGAAAAAGGGCGACCGTTATGTGGTCAACGGTCAGAAGGTCTGGATCTCGCGCATCCAGCACTCGGACTGGATGATTCTGCTGGCGCGCACCACGCCGCTGGCCGACGTGAAGCGCAAGTCCGAAGGCATGTCGATCTTCATGGTGGACCTGAAACAAGCCATTGGCAACGGGTTGACCGTGCGGCCCATCGCCAACATGGTCAACCACGAAACCAACGAGCTCTTTTTCGAAAACCTGGAAATCCCCGCCGAGAACCTCATCGGTCAGGAAGGCATGGGCTTCAAGTACATCCTCGACGGCCTGAATGCCGAGCGCACGCTCATTGCGGCCGAGTGCATCGGGGACGGCTACTGGTTCATCGACCGCGTGAGCCGCTATGCCAACGAGCGGGTGGTCTTCGGGCGTCCCATCGGCCAGAACCAGGGCGTGCAGTTTCCGATTGCCGATGCCTACATCGAAGTGGAGGCCGCCAACCTCATGCGCTTCAAGGCCTGCGAGCTGTTTGACGCGCACCAGCCGTGTGGCGCCGAGGCCAATATGGCCAAGTACCTGGCGGCCAAGGCGAGCTGGGAGGCGGCCAACGTGTGCATCCAGTACCACGGCGGTTTCGGATTTGCTTGCGAATACGACGTGGAGCGCAAGTTTCGCGAGACGCGTCTGTACCAGGTGGCTCCCGTGTCCACCAACATGGTGTACTCGTACATCGCCGAGCACGTGCTGGGCCTGCCGCGCTCCTTCTGAAGGGATTCACCATGCCTCGCCCGTTGGACGGCATCACCGTCGTATCGCTCGAGCACGCGATCGCAGCGCCGTTTTGCACGCGGCAACTCGCCGACCTGGGGGCTCGGGTCATCAAGATCGAACGCCCCGGCGTGGGTGACTTCGCCCGGGCCTATGACGCGCGGGTGAAGGGCCAGTCATCGCACTTTGTGTGGACCAACCGCTCCAAGGAAAGCCTGGCATTGGATCTGAAGCAGCCGTTGGCACAGGAGGCGTTGCGCGCCCTGTTGTCGCGCGCCGACGTGCTGGTGCAAAACCTGGCGCCCGGTGCCGCCGCCCGCATGGGCTTGTCGTTTGCAGCCTTGCATGCCGAGTTTCCGCGCTTGATCGTCTGCGACATCTCCGGCTATGGCGACGATGGTCCGTATCGTGACAAGAAAGCCTATGACCTGTTGATCCAAAGCGAGGCTGGGTTTCTGTCCGTGACCGGAACGCCCGACGCGCCCAGCAAGGCGGGCATCTCGGTGGCCGACATCGCCGCGGGCATGTACGCCTACACCAACATCCTGTCGGCCTTGCTGCTGCGACAGACCACGGGAGAGGGCAGTCACATCGACGTGTCCATGCTCGAATCGCTGGCCGAGTGGATGAGTTTTCCGATGTACTACGCCTTTGACGGTGCACCCGCACCGGTGCGGGCGGCCGCGTCGCATGCCAGCATCTATCCTTATGGGCCGTTCCCGGCGGGCGATGGCGGCACGGTGATGCTGGGCTTGCAAAACGAGCGTGAATGGAAGGTGTTTTGCGAACAGGTGTTGTTGCAACCCGCGCTGACACTGGACCCGCGCTTCGACAGCAACAAGCACCGGCATGAACACCGCGATGAACTCAAGGCCCTGATTGCGCAGGCCTTCTCCACTTTGTCGACCCAGCAGGTGGTCGATCGGCTGGAACAGTCGCAGATTGCCAATGCCCGCATGAACGACATGGCGGACCTGTGGGCGCATCCCCAGTTGCAGGCGCGAGGGCGTTGGCGCGACATCCAGACGCCGGCCGGGGCGGTGCCCGCGTTGCTGCCACCGGGGCGCAACAACGCCTTCGAGGCGCGCATGGATCCGATTCCTGCCGTGGGTGAACACACGGCGGCCATCCTGCGTGAACTGGGGTGGGACGATCGCCGCCTGGACGAGCTGGGCTCAACGTCCTCATCAACCTGAGGGATATCTTTAGGCCTACAACTTTTGGACGACAATAAGGGGCGAAGCGACGGGCGCTCGGTCGCCCGACTCGACGTTCAACCCCCACCAGAGGAGTCACACATGATCAAGACAATGATGAACTGGCCGCGTTCCCTGCGAAGCGCTCTGGCCTTATTGGGCCTGTGCAGCGGCTTGCAAGCCACGGCCCAGACCGCGTTCCCGGACAAGCCGATTGCATTGGTCGTGCCCTTTGCAGCGGGGGGGCCCACCGATGTGGTGGCCCGCATGCTGGCCATCCCCATGGGACGTGCCCTGGGTCAACCCGTGCTGGTCGAAAACACGGTGGGGGCGGGCGGCACCATCGCCGCGCAGCGCGTGGCGCGTGCCGCGCCCAATGGCTACACGCTCTTCATTCACCACATGGGCATGTCCACCGCCCCGGCGTTGTACAAAAAACTCAGCTTCGATCCGCTCAAGGATTTCGAATACATCGGTCAGGTGGTGGACGTGCCCATGACCCTGCTGGCGCGCAAGGACTTCCCGGCCAACAACTACCCCGAACTGCTGGCCTACATCAAGGCCAATAAAGACAAGGTGTCACTGGCCAACGCCGGCCTGGGCGCGGTGTCGCACCTGTGCGGTCTGCTGTTCACCAGTCAGATCGGCGTGGATTTGCAGACCATTCCCTACAAGGGCACGGGCCCTGCCATGAACGATTTGCTGGGCGGACAGGTCGACTTGCTGTGTGACCAGACCACGCAGACCGTGCCCATGATCCGTGAGGGACGCGTCAAGGCCTTTGGCGCTACCACGCTCACCCGCTTGCAGGCACTGCCCAACCTGCCCACCCTGGACGAGCAAGGCCTCAAGGGCTTCGAGGTCAAGGTGTGGCACGGCATGTACGCGCCCAAGGGCACGCCGCCGGCTGTCATCGACAAGGTGGTGGCGGCCTTGCGCGCTGCGGTGCAGGACCCCACGGTCAAACAGCGTCTGACCGAATTGAGTTCGGACGTGCCCCCCATGGACAAGATCACCCCGCAAGGTCTGAAAACGCATCTCGAGGCCGAGATCAAGAAATGGGGCCCCGTGATCCAGAAGGCGGGCATCTACGCCGACTGAGTGCCGGCGCCGAAACCTGTTGGCCACTTCAACCCGCCAGACTTCATGTCAGACCTCAAGCTTTCCCCCCATCTGCATTTCCCTGGTCAGGCACCGGTGGCCGATCCTGCGGCCAGCGATGAGTTCTATGAGTGCCTCATGGATGCGCATCAAGGCTTGAGCGAGGACCAAAGCCACGTGCTCAATGCACGGCTCATCCTGCTGCTGGCCAATCAGGTGGGGGATGTCTCGCAACTCAAGGCGCTCATCGCCACGGCTCGCGAAGACGTGGCATGAGCGAGGCCGGGGCCCTTCAAGGGGCCGGCGTCTTGGGCTTGAAGTCACAGCAGGTCGCCACCTGGCACTGCCAGCACTGCGGCTTGCGCGCCTGACACACATATCGCCCATGCAGAATCAGCCAATGGTGGGCATGCACCCGATACGCATCGGGCACGCGTTTCAGTAAGGACAATTCCACCGCCAACGGCGTGGCACCCTTCGCCAGCCCCGTGCGGTTGCTGACGCGAAAGATGTGTGTGTCCACCGCCATGGTGGGCTCGCCAAAGGCCACGTTCAGCACCACGTTGGCGGTTTTGCGACCCACCCCCGGCAAGGCCTCCAGAGCCTCGCGCGAACGGGGCACCTCGCCTGCGTGCTGCTCGACCAGGATGCGGCAGGTCTCCAGCAGGTGCCTGGCCTTGCTGCGGTACAGCCCGATGGTGCGGATGTAGAACTCCAGTCCGTCTTGCCCCAGCGCCAGGATGCGCGCGGGCGTGTTGGCCACGGGAAACAGGCGCCGGGTGGCTTTGTTGACGCCCACATCGGTGGCCTGCGCAGACAGCAGCACCGCAGTCAGCAACTCGAACACACTGGTGTAGGCCAGCTCGGTCACCGGATGCGGGTTGGCACGTGCCAGTGTGGCGAAAAAGGTGTGGATCTTCTCGGGGGTCATGGGGGGCAGCGTCGTGGTGGTTCAGGGCGAATTATCGACGTGCCGCGCGGGCTCGACGCCTACAATGGCGGCTGATTCCATGACCCTTGCCTGCCCGCCTCAGTGGATCGTTGTCTGACGAAGGTGGCGGGAACCGAACCGTCCGAGATCACCATGCAGTTTGCACAACGCCTGAACAATGTTGAAACCTCCGCCATCCGCGAGCTCTTCAAGCTCCTGGGCAAACCCGGCATCATCAGCTTTGCCGGTGGCTTTCCGGACAGCGCCATGTTCGATGTCGACGGCATCCGTCAGGCCAGCGCAAGAGCCCTGGACCTCGAAGCCGGCCCGTCGCTGCAATACGGTGCCACCGAGGGTTACAACCCCTTGCGTGAACAACTGGCGCACTTCATGGCCGGCAAGGGCGTGCGCGACCTGTCGGCCGATGGCCTGATTGTCACCACCGGCAGCCAGCAGGCACTCGATCTGCTGGCCAAGGTCATGCTGGATCCGGGCGATGTGGCCCTGGTTGAAGCTCCCACGTTCCTGGCCACCATTCAATGTTTCCGCCTCTATGGGCCCACCGTGCTGGGTGTGCCCGTGGATGCGCACGGCGTGGACGTGGAGGCGCTCGAACGCATGATCGTTGAGCATCGCCCCAAGTTGGTGTACCTCGTGCCCACCTTCGGCAACCCCAGTGGCAGCATGCTGAGCCTGGCGCGTCGTCGTCGTGTGCTGGAGCTGGCGGTGAAGTACCAGACCCTGGTGATCGAGGACGATCCGTATGGCGACCTCTACTTTGGCGCCGCCCCGCCGCCCACCCTGCTGTCACTGAGCCACGAGGTGCCGGGCAGCCGTGATTGGCTGGCTTACTGCGGCAGCATGAGCAAGGTGCTGAGCCCGGGTTTGCGTGTGGGCTGGATGATTGCACCGGCCGCGATTTTGTCGCGCGCCACCATGTGCAAGCAGTTCAGCGATGCGCACACCTCCACCTTTGCCCAGGCCACGGCATCGCAATACCTGCAGTCCGGGCGCATGCCCCACACCCTGGCCGAGGTGCGGCGTGTGTACGCCGAGCGCGCCAGCACCATGGGCGCGGCCCTGCGGCAGCACCTGGGCGACGCGATTGCCTTTGAGCAGCCCCAAGGCGGCTTGTTTTTCTGGGCCCGTCTCACCGGGGCGGGTGGCGCCATCCGTGATGGCGGCGAATTGGCCAAGCGCGCCATCGAGCAAGGTGTGGCCTTTGTACCTGGCGCGCCGTTCTATGCCGATCACCCCGACCCCAGCACGCTGCGACTGAGTTTCGCCACCGCCGACGTGGCCAAAATCGAAGAGGGCATTGCGCGACTGGGCCGAGCCTTGAAGGGCTGATGAACGCGCAGACACGCGAACCAAGCCCCGTGCACAGAGCCGCATACCGGTTCTCACTTTCCCCCGCACCTTGCCCCGCGCAGTCAACTACGCAGTCAACTGCGCAGTCAACCGCACAGGGTAGGGGTTAACGGGTCAGGCCGGCGCCTCTTCCCAGGCCGACATCGGCACGCAACTGCAAAACAGATGGCGGTCGCCGTGCACGTTGTCCACACGGCCCACGGTCGGCCAGTATTTCTGCCGCTTGAGTGAAGCCAGCGGAAAAGCCCCCAGTTCGCGTGAATAGGCGTGTGACCAGGTGTCGGTGAGCACGGCCGCCGCGGTGTGCGGCGCGTGCTTGAGGGGGTTGTCCTCGCGCGGCCAGGTGCCGGCTTCCACCTGGCGAATTTCATGGCGGATGGCGATCATCGCGTCAATGAAGCGATCGATCTCCTGCAGCGTTTCACTCTCGGTGGGTTCGACCATGAGGGTGCCTGCCACGGGAAAGCTGAGCGTGGGGGCATGGAAACCATAGTCCATCAAGCGCTTGGCCACGTCTTCGGCGCTGACGCCACTGCTGTCCTTGAGGGGGCGCAGGTCCAGAATGCATTCGTGTGCCACGCGGCCGTTGGCGCTGGTGTACAGGGTCGGGTAGTGGTCGCGCAGCCGAACGCTGATGTAGTTGGCGGCCAGAATGGCCGCCTCGGTGGCGTGACGCAAACCGTCGGCCCCCATCATGCGGCAGTACATCCAGCTGATGGGCAACACGGCCGCATTGCCCAGCGGCGCGGCCGACACGGCACCCACACCGTGGCCCGGCACACCTGCCGTGGCGTGACCGGGCAGATACGGCACCAGGTCCTCCACCACGCACACCGGGCCGACGCCGGGCCCGCCGCCGCCATGCGGGATGCAAAAGGTCTTGTGCAAGTTGAGGTGGCTCACATCGCCGCCAAACTCGCCCGGTGCGGCCACGCCCACCAGGGCATTCATATTGGCCCCGTCCACGTAGACGCGACCGCCGTGGCGGTGCACCAGCGCGCACAAGTCCTTCACCTGGGTTTCAAACACGCCGTGCGTGCTGGGGTAGGTGATCATCACGGCGGCCAGTCGATCGCTGTGCTGTTCGCACTTGGCTTGCAAATCGGCCAGATCGACGTTGCCTTGCTCATCGCAGGCGGTGACCACCACCTCCATGCCCACCATCTGGGCGCTGGCCGGGTTGGTGCCGTGTGCTGACGAGGGGATGAGGCACACCTTGCGATGGCTGTCACCCTGCGCCGCGTGGTAGGCCATGATGGCCAGCAGGCCGGCGTACTCGCCCTGGCTGCCGGCGTTGGGTTGCAGGCTGATGCCGGCATAGCCGGTGGCCTGGCACAGCCACTGACGCAACTGCTCGTCGAGCAGGCGATAGCCCTCGAGTTGGTCGGCTGGTGCAAACGGATGCGGCTGCGCAAATGCGGGCCAGGTGATGGGAATCATCTCGCTGGTGGCATTGAGTTTCATGGTGCAACTGCCCAGCGGGATCATGCTGCGGTCCAGCGCCAGGTCCTTGTCACTCAGTGCGCGGATGTAGCGCAGCATGCCGGTCTCGCTGTGGTA
>CANFMY010000040.1 GCA_947448375.1 Comamonadaceae bacterium
GAGGTAGGTGCGCACGTCAAACTTGGGCATCAGCACGCTGGTGCCCCCCAGGCCCAGCGCGGGGATGAGCGAGACCAGCGTGGTGTTGGAGTACAGCGGCGTGGCCACCAGGTTGACGGCTTGCGCGTTGTAGCCATTGGCGTGTCCCCGCTGGATTTGCGCCCAGCGCATGCTCCAGGGCTGCAAAATGCCTTTGGGCACACCGGTGGTGCCGGAGGAGTAAATGAGGTTGAACGCCCAGTCCGGCTGCGGCTGCACGGGGACAGGGCGCGCCGACGCACCGGCTTCTTGCAGCCAGGCGCTCCAGGCATGTCCCACGTCACTGTCGTCCAGGGCCACGCAGGGCCATTCCTCAAGCGCCGACGCGGGGAGGCGATCGCGGCTGCTCGCGTCCACCAATAAATAACGCGGTTGAGCGTTATCCAGCATGGCCGCCAGATGCGCCGCCGAGGAGGAGGGCGCGAGCGGCGCCGGAATCAGGCCAGCACGCAGGCTAGCCATGAAGGCCACCACATACTCGATGGATGACTGTGCGCACAGAGCGATCACATCACCCGGCTGCAAGCCTTGCTGCTGCAAGCGGGCTGCCATCCGGTCCATGAGCCGGTCCAGTTCGGCGTAACTCAGGGCTCGGTCCTGGCAGATCAGGGCAGGATGTGCCCCTTGCCCCAGGGCGTGCTGATGAATGAGATCGGGCAGTGAGCCAAACGGTTGCTCGAGCGGGTTCATGCGTGGAGTGGAAAGAGCGGACCAGGGAGCCGGCAGGACAACAGACCTGTGGCGCGGTGGACTCATGTTACCCGAGCCCGGCAGCCCGGCCGTTCATTCATGCGCCTGGAGGCACACAGCCTGAATCAGGCGCCCGATGGCAGGCGCATGGATGCAAGCGTCATGCTGTCACTCGCTCGGAGCGCGTGTGACGGCCAGATCGGTCTCGTCTTGAGCCGTTCAAGAGGGGTGGGGGAGTCGCCATTGACAGCCGTCACAAGTCGGTGCAACCTTGATACTGCGTTGCACAAGTGGTGCAGGCACTACACAACCCGAACAATTCACAGGAGACAGAAGGCATGAAGCGTCGTCAATGGATTCAGCAAGGTGGTCTGGCCGGTATTTTGGCGGCGGGCACAGCCCCCGCTTTTGCTCAGGGTTTGCCCGAGGTGCGGTGGCGCCTGACCTCCAGTTTCCCCAAAACCCTGGACACCTTGTACGGCGCTGCAGAAAACGTGGCCAAGCGCGTGCTCGATGCCACCGGGGGCAAATTCCAGATCAAGACCTTCGCAGCCGGGGAAATCGTGCCCGGACTGCAGGTGCTCGACGCCGTGCAGAACGCCTCGGTCGAAGCCGGTCAGACGGCCATGTACTACTACTTTGGCAAGAACCCCACCTTTGCCTTTGCGACCTGCATGCCCTTTGGCATGAACACACGCCAGCAAAACGCCTGGTGGTATTACGGCGGCGGCGAGGAGCTCTACAACGATTTCCTCAAGGCCTACAACTGCTACGCCATTCCCTACGGCAACACCGGCACGCAAATGGGCGGATGGTTCCGCAAGGAAATCAAGACGATCAACGACCTCAAGGGCCTGAAGTTCCGTGTGGGCGGCGTGGCCGGACAAATCCTGCTGCGCCTGGGCGTGGTGCCGCAGCAGATCGCGGCCGGTGACATTTACCCCGCGCTGGAAAAGGGCACGATCGACGCTGCCGAGTGGATCGGTCCGCACGACGACGATCGACTGGGTATCTCCAAGGTGGCCAAGTATTACTACACCCCGGGCTGGTGGGAAGGCAACTCGTCGGGTCACATGATCGTCAACCTCAAGGCCTGGGAGGCCCTGCCCAAGGAGTATCAGCAGATCTTCGCGGCGGCTTGCGGTGAATCCAATGCGATGGCGATCGCCAAGTACGACCACCTGAACCCGATCGGGCTCAAAAAACTTATTGCCGGCGGTGCACAGTTGCGCGTGTTTCCCAAGCCGGTGCTCGACGCCTGCTACGCGGCTGCGCAGGAGCAGTATGCCGAGTGGGCAGGCAAGCACCCGGAGTTCAAGACGATGCTCACGTCGTACATGAACTACCTGCAGGAAGAGGTGGCCTGGTTCCGGGTGGCGGAAGGCAGCTTCGACTCTTACATGTCGCAGGCGTTGCAGAAAAAGCGCACTTGAGCGGCTGAGCGTTTGTGACGGGGCGGCGCCGGATGGGCGCCGACCCCTTCAAGCCTTGTACCAAGCCCGCACGGCGGCCAGGTAGCGCTGCACCCCTTCCGACACGGTGGCCGCGTCGAGCGCGCCGTAGGACAGCCGCTGGTAATTGGCGCGAGTGGTGTCTGTGAGTCCGAAGGCAAATCCCGGAATGCAGGCCACCCGGTGCTGTTCCGTCATGAACCGATTGAAGGCCAGTGCGTCGTCCACGCCCGGCAACTTCATCAAGACATAAAAAGCACCCTGCGTGTGCGGGTACTCCACCAGGTCGCCCAGCGTGTCGAGTGCGGCGTGCACGGTCTTGCGCACCTGTCCCAAGCCCTCGATGTGCGGCGCCACCCACTCACGTCCAAGCTGGAGTGCCTGCAGGGCCAGCACCTGCGAAATGACTGGCGCACAGATGATGTTGGTGTCCTGCACTTTGTTCATGGCATCAAACAAATCGCGCGGAAACACGACATAGCCCACCCGCCAGCTCGCCATGCCATAGTTCTTCGACATGGAGTAGAACGACAGGGTGTGGGCGTGAGCCCCTGGAATCGAACCGGGCGAGAAATGTCGGGCGCCGTCGTAGGTGAAGTACTCGTAGGCTTCATCGCAGAAGTGATACAGCCCGTGCTGCGCGCACAGGGCGTTGACGGCACGCAAGTCGTCTTCGCTGTACACCGCTCCCGTCGGGTTGTTGGGGGTGACGGTGATGATGGCGCGCGTGCGCGGCGTGATGGCCCGGGCCAGCGCGTCGACATCGAGCTCCCAGTCCGAACGGGTGGGCACGGGCACCGGCACGCAGCCGGCCATCCGAATGGCCATTTCCTGATTGAAGTAATAGGGCATGGGAAGGATGAACTCGTCCCCCGGGTCGGCAATGGCCAGCACGGCATTCAAAAAAGCCATGTTGCTGCCAGCTGTCACCATCACCAGCGATTGGTCGGCGCACACGATGCCGTTTTCACGCGCGAGCTTGCGTTCGATTTCCTCCACCAGCGGCTGGTACCCGGTGACGGCCTGGTATTTGTGCAACTGGGCCTCGGCCATGAGCTCGGGCAGGGCGGCGATGGCCTGGGCCGGGGGGGCGTAACTCACCACCCCTTGTCCCAGGGAGATGGTGCCGGGTGTGGCGCGGGCGAGGGCCGCGATGGTGGGGATGATCGGGGTGTCAACCCCGTCCATGCGAAGAGAGTGTCGCTTCATGTCAGACGTTTCAGGCGTGATCGGGTATTCTTCCACAGAAGTCGTGGTACTCCGCCTGTGCGCCCCCTGTGTGCCGCACGCGTGTTGTGTGTGCCGTGTGTCCATGCCTTGAAGGAAAGCCTTTCATGAATCTCTTTGATCTCACGGGCCAGGTGGCCGTCATCACCGGTTCGAGCCGCGGCATTGGTCGCGCCATCGCCGAGCGCATGGCCGAACACGGTGCCCGGGTGGTGATCTCCTCGCGCAAGGCGGATGCCTGCGAGGCGGTGGCGCGCGATCTGCAAGAGCGCTTCGGCGCCGGCTGCGCGATCGCCATTCCCGCCAACATTTCGTCCAAGGACGACTTGCAGCATTTGATGAACGAGGCACGCCAGCAACTGGGCCCCATCGATATCCTGGTGTGCAACGCTGCAAGCAACCCGTATTTCGGCCCGCAGGAGGGGATTTCGGACGATCAGTTCCGCAAGATCCTGGACAACAACATCATTGCCAACCACTGGATGATCAGCATGGCCGTGCCCGAGATGAAGGAGCGCCGGCGCGGCTCGATCATCATCGTCTCGTCGATCGGGGGGTTACGGGGGTCGTCCGTGATCGGGGCTTATTGCATCAGCAAGGCGGCTGACATGCAGCTCGCCCGCAACCTGGCGGTGGAGTATGGTCCCCACAACATCCGCGTCAACTGCATCGCACCAGGTCTCATCAAGACCGACTTTGCGCGCGCGCTGTGGGAGGACCCGACCCTGCTGTCGCGTCGCACCGAAACCACACCGCTGCGCCGCATTGGCGAGCCCGACGAGATCGCCGGAGCGGCCGTGTTCCTGGCGTCACCCGCGGGTTCATTCATGACCGGGCAAAGCCTGGTCATTGACGGGGGGGTGACGATTGGCAGCTGACCGTCCGCGCGGCTCAGGTTTCCAGACCCGACGGATCGTCCGGAAACACCGCCATGCCGCCCGCGTTGAGCTTCATGAGGAAGTAGAAGTGTCGCAACTCGGCCTTCTCGCAGTCCGGCGCGCCCAGCCAGCGAGCCAGGGCGTGGGCCGGGATGTACATCTGCTTGGAGCCGAAGTCGACCCCCACGCGGAAGTACCCGTCGCTGGGTTCGGAAAATTCGAACACGCGACCGGTCTGACCAACGGGCCACGGCTTTTTGAGCACGATGACCGTTCGTCCCGGACGGGCGAGGTAGTCGAAGGTGTCCTCGTAGGCTTCCCGGTGACGCGTGTGTTCAACCAGCGCGTTGGCGGTGACCTGCTCAATAAATTGTTCAACTTTCATGCCCCCAGAATCGTCCTCATTCGGCAGAACTTGAGGCCACGGGGACATCACTTTTTTTCACCATGCGAATTTTCCCGGCGGCGCACCTGCCCGCTGGCGCATGGTCAGTCAACCAGGAGCGAATCCCATGTTTTACGGTGAAATCGAGGGTGGCGGGTTTGAGGTGATCGAACCCGAATTTGCGGGCTGCTTTGTCGGACACGCCCGCCTGGAGCGATTGTGGACCGGGTGCCGTTGGGCGGAAGGCCCGGCCTGGTTTGGCGGTGGTCGCTACCTGATCTGGTCCGACCTGCCCAACAACCGCCAGATGCGCTACGACGACACCGACGGCTCGGTGTCGGTCTTTCGCCAGCCCAGCGGCTTTGCCAACGGCAACACGGCGGATCTGGAAGGCCGTCTGATCTCCTGTGAACACCTGAATCGCCGCGTCACCCGCACCGAACACAACGGGTCCATCACGGTGCTGGCCAGCCACTACCAGGGCCGCCGCCTGAACTCCCCCAACGACGTGGTCGTGAAGTCGGATGGCTCGATCTGGTTCACCGATCCCAATTACGGCATCATCGCCGACTACGAGGGCAGCCGTGCTGCGCAGGAACAGACGGGCTGCCACGTGTACCGCATCGATCCCCACTCGGGCGAGGTGGCTTGCGTGGCGGATGACTTCGATCACCCCAATGGGTTGGCCTTCTCGCGCGACGAACAACAGCTCTTCATCGCGGACAGTGGTTTCACGGAATCGTCCCAGGCCCCGCGCCACATCCGGTGTCTGGACGTCAACGCCAGTGGCACAGGCCTCACGCGCTCGCGGGTGTTTGTCGAGTGCACCGAGGGCGTCTTTGATGGGTTTCGCATCGACGAACAAGGCCGCGTCTGGGCCTCCACCGCGGGCGGTGTGAACTGCTATGCGCCAGACGGGCGGCTGATCGGCAAGGTGCACGTGCCCGAGATGGTGGCCAACGTGGCGTTTGGCGGTTTGCAGCGCAACCGCCTCTTCATCTGCGGCACCACTTCGTTGTACGCGATCTACCTCAAGATCAACGGCTGATCGGCCGAGACTTGCGGACGTCTGATCCTGGCGACATCCAGCCAGGATCAGTCCTGGTTCAGGGCTTGATGTTGCCGCGTCGGATCACCTCGGCAAAGCTGCCCGAGATCATCTTGAGGTACTTGTTGAAGTCCTCGGGCTTGCGGTAGTCGATCTCGATGGCAATCCCATCGAAAGCTTTTTTCATCTCGGGTGTCTGCATGGCTTTCTCCAGCACCCCGGTCAACTGATCGACGATGGGTTTGGGTGTGGAGGCCGGCGCCATCATGCCGAACCAGGCGCCGAGGTCAAAGCCCGGAATGCCGGCTGCCGTGGCCAGTGGTGGCACGCCCGGGGTGACGCTGCTGCCTTTTTCGAGTGACACGCCATAGGCCTTCAGCCGACCATTGCGGATGAACGGTTGCGTCGAGCCCGCCGTTTCAATGCAGTAGGCCACCTGCCCGCTGATGACGTCGGTCAGTGCCGGCACCGAGCCCTTGTAGGGCACATGGGTGGCCTGCAAGCCCAGCGCGGCGTTGAACGCCTCGCAAATCAGGTGGGCAGTGGCCCCGGTGCCCGACGAGGCGAACGAGTATTTGTTCGGGTTGGCCTTGATGAGGGCGACGAGTTCCTTGGCGTCTTTGGCCGGGAAGTCCGGGTTGGTGACCAGCAAGTAGGGGGACAACCCCAGCATGGCGATCGGTTGCAGGTCTTTTTCCGAGTCGTAGGGGGTTTTGGTGAACAGCGGGCTGATGCTCACCGGTCCACTGGACGCCGCCAGCAGTGTGTACCCGTCGCCTGCCGCCTTGGCCACGGCATCGGTGCCGATGGTGCCGCCAGCGCCCGCACGGTTGTCGATGATGAAGGGCTGGCCCAGGATTTTGCTCAGCTCTTGCCCCAGCACGCGCGCGGCCAGGTCGGTGGCTTGTCCGGGGGGCCAGGGCACCATCAGCTTGATGGGCCGGCTGGGGTAGGTCGATTGCGCCAGTGCACCGCTGGACAGCCCCCACAGACCGGCCGCGCCCAGCGCGGTGGCCTGACCCATCCAGTCACGGCGGGAGATGCCGTGCTGGCGTTGAATCGTCTGAAGATGGCGTTTCATGGGAAGACTCCTGACAGTATCAAGTGAAGAATCGAGATCATCGACGTTACATCAAACCCGCATGGCCGGCATGAGGGGTGACCCCATGACCCAGTGCCTGATCAGGTGGCAGCCAATGCGCGCGCCGTGGGCACTTGAGCCAGGTTGGACAAGTGCCCCCACAGGGCTTCTCGGTCCATGTCGGCCTGGCGCTGGGTGCAGTCCATGAACTTGGTGCGCATCTCCTGCTCGGAGAGGATCAGCTTGGCATTGCCGCGGGCAAAGCGGATGTCGCCGCTGTCCAGCACGCGGCCGTCATCCAGTTCCAGTTCGACACGGTCATTCATGGCAAAGATGGGCTCGACGGTGCAACGCGAGTCGTCCGTGCTGATGGCCAGTCGCTGCATGAGTGCGCGAATCGGGGCTTCATTCACCACGGTGTCGGTCAATTCGTTCAAGCCCACGCGACCATGCACCAGCGCCGACGCCACGGCAAATTCCAGGCTGAATTTGGCTTCCAGTCCAGTGACCGGGGCATGGTTGCGCAGCATGGAGGCTTGCGCGACGCCGATGCGGGCGCGAATGGCTTTGACGCGTTCGGGTTGCACCCCGTGCGCACGTTTGAGATCCAGCACACCATCGATCACGCGGTGTGTGGCGTAACAGGTGGGGTACTTCTTGATCGACAAACCGTAATCGAGGATGCGCAAGGTCTTGCCCAGCGCGGGGCAAGGTGAGGTGCGGTCCGCATGGCCACGCGGCGAGAGCGCAGCCAGGTAGCCGGCGTGGTGTTCAAACACGTCGGGCGCGGCGGTGAGGCCGAGTCTGGCGAACTGCACGGCCTCCAGACCGCAGGCAGCGGCGCGACCGGCGTGCAGGGGTTTGGTCATGGTGCCAAAGTTGGCCACCAGCCCGCTGGCCATGCTGGCAGACAGGGCGAGGGCATGCTGAATCTGATCCAGCGGCAAACGGTGCAGATAGGCCGCGGCGGCGCAGGCACCCACCGTGCCCAGCACGGCGGTCGGGTGCCAGCCCTTGAGGTGGTAGGCGTCGGTTTCGCGCGTGAACAACTCGGCCCACACCTCGTAGCCCACCAGGTAAGCGCGCAGCACCTCGGCGCCCGAGGCATTGACCTCCTCGGCAGCGGCCAGCACAGCGGGGACCAGCACAGTGCTGGGGTGCCCCCCGAGCGCCACGTCGTCAAAGTCCAGCGCGTGGCCCGCCGTGCCATTGATCAGCGCCGCGTCGGCGGCATTCAGCCGCTCGCGACCCAGCAACACCGACGAAGCCCCGGCGGCAGGATGGCGCGCCGCCACGAACTGGCGTGCAATCTGCACCACCGGTTCGTCGCGTCCGGCCACCAGGGTGGCCAGGGTGTCGGCAAAGCCGGTCTGGATGATGCGGACGGCCTCCTCGGGCAATGCCTGCGGGAAACCCGGTTGATGCACAAAGGCAGCCAGCGCTGCGGTTAATCCGGACATGAGAGCTCCTGGTGGCGACGTGGGGTGAACCCGCGGGGAATGAGGTGGCAGTGCGAGCGTATGAAGGCGGCGTCGTGCTGTCGCTCAGGCAGGGACCGCTTGGCGAGCGGGATCCAGCATGGTGCGGTAGTGGGTGGGCAGGCCGGCACGCGACAGCGCACCGTGCATCTCGATATCCGGCAAGGTGTCGCGAATGATCTGACGGATGGCGATCAGTTGCTCGATGTCGACACCGGTGCGCAGGCCCATGGAGTCGAGCATGAAGCACAGGTCTTCCATCACGATATTGCCCGTGGCGCCGGGGGCGAACGGACAGCCACCGATGCCCGCCAGCGAGGCGTCGAAGTGACGGATGCCGCACTCCAGCGCGGCCGCCACATTGGCCAGGCCCGTGCCACGCGTGTCGTGGAAGTGCGCCGCAATCACCTTGTCACCCAGCTCGGCCTTGAGGGCCTTGAACACGGTGCGCACCAATTGCGGATCCGCATAGCCCACGGTATCGGGGATGACGAGTTCATCGGCCCCGGCCTCGGCCAGCAGGCAGGCGTACTTCACCACATCGCTCACCGCGACACGGCCTTCATACGAGCAGCCAAAGGCGGTGGCCAAGCCGGCGACGATCAAGGGGCGCTTGTGGTCGGGTTGCGAGCGCACCAGTTCCACAATGCGGACAAAGTCCGCCACGGACTCCTCGCGCTCGCGGCGCACGTTGTTCAGGTTGTGGGTTTTGCTGGCAGACATCACGAAGTTGAGCTTGTGCACGCCCAGTTCGAGCCCGCGCTCGGCGCCCCGGTAGTTGGGAATCAGCGCGGCCACGGTGAGGCCCGGTACTTTCAAGGCCCCCACCGACACCGCTTCGGCGTCCACAAATTGGGGGACCACCTTGGCAGGGACGTAGGACGTGACCTCAATTTCGCGCACACCGGCCTGAGCCTCGGCTGCAATCCAGGCCAGCTTGCGCTCGGTGGGCATGAAGACGGGGTGAATCTGCAGGCCATCGCGCAGGCCCACTTCGCGGACCACAACATCAATGTCGGACATGGTTGACTCCTTATTGGCCCTTGAACACGGGCTTGCGTTTTTCGTTGAAGGCGCGCACGCCTTCGTAGCGGTCCTCGGTTTCCACCAAGTGGTTGTAGGCCTCGACTTCAAAGCGGAAGGCGGTGCGCAATTCCATCTCGAACCCATAACGAACCGACTTTTTGATCTGGCGCACCGACAGCGGCGCATTGCCGGCGATGGTGGTGGCGGTTTTCATGGCCAGGGGGAGCACGTCCTCGGGTTCGGCAATCTCGTTGAACACGCCCCAGTCCAGGGCCTTCTGGGCGCTGATGGGCTGGCCGGTCATGAGAATTTCCTTGGCGCGGCGCTGCCCGATGGCGCGCGGCAGGTTTTGCGTGCCGCCTGCGCCCGGCATGATGCCCAGGGTCACCTCGGTGAGCGCAAAACGCGCGGCGCTCGAAGCGTAGGCAAAGTCACAACTGAGGACGGTTTCAAAGCCGCCCGCATAGGCGTGACCATTGACCGCTGCAATGACGGGAATCGGCAGATCGGTGAGGGTCCAGTACATGCGCTCGAAGAGTTCATGTTGCTTGATCCACTGCGCCTTCGTCATGCCGTTGCGTTCTTTGAGGTCGCCCCCTGAACAGAAGATCTTGTTGGGGCCTGCGCCGGTCAGCACGATGCAGCGCACATCACCCGCATCTTCGGTCAGTCGGGTCCACAGGTCGAGCAAGTCCAGGCCCATCTGGGTGCTGATGGCGTTACCCACCTCGGGGCGATTCAGCGTGACTTTGAGCACATGGGGTGCGGCCATCTCGGTGAGGACGGTCTGGTAGCTGGGAAGAGAAAGCGTCATGGGATCAACTCCTGGAAAACAAGATGGAATCGGTGTGCTGGCCCAGCGTGGGCGGTGGTCCGCTGGAGACCGGGCGTTGTCCGTCCAGGCTCAGTGGCAAGGCCACAAAACGCATGCCGGTGCCCGGCACGGGATGGATCAGGCCCAAGGCCTGGGTTTGGGGGTGTTCGGCCATCTGCGCGATCGATTGCACGGGCGAGCAGGGAATGCCGGCGGCCTCCAGCGCCGTCACCCATTCGCGGGTAGGACGCTGGGCCATGATGTCGTCGAGCATGCGGTACAACTCGATCTGGTTGCGCACGCGTGAAGGGTTGTCCACGAAGCGGGCGTCTTCGATCCACTCGGGATGACCGACCACCTGGGCCAGGCTGCGAAACAGGCTGTCACTGCCCGCGGCCACCACCACTTCGCCGTCCAGCGTGATGTAGGCCTTGTAGGGCGCAATGCCCGAGGCGCCCGAGCCCTGCTTTTGCGGGCTTTCGCCGGTGCACAGGTATTGAGCAGCGAGCAGCGAGGTCCAGGACGTGGCGGTCTCGAAGAGGGACACATCGACCACACGGCCGCGCCCCGTCTGCTGACGTTCGTACAAGGCGGTGAGAATGCCCACCACCGACCACAGACCGGTGCCCATGTCCACGATCGAGGCCCCCACACGCACCGAGGGTCGGCCCGGTTCGCCGGTGGTGCTCATCACGCCGCCAAAGGCTTGCATGAGGGGGTCGTAACCCGGACGGTCCTGCAGCGGTCCGGTGCGACCAAAGGCCCCGAGGTTGCAATACACCAGCGAGGGTTTGCTCGCCAGCAGGGTGGGGCCATCCAGCCCCAGTTTCTCGACGTGGCCGGGCCGGAGGTTTTGCAGCACCACATCGGCGCGCTCCAGGATCAGCTGTTTGAGCGCTTGCGACTCTTGCGGGTCGCGGAAGTTGCAGACCACCGAGGATTTGTTGCGGTTGAGCGCTTGAAAGAATGCCGAGGCGCCTTCCCAGAAGGGTGGACCCCAGCGGCGGGCATCGTCGCCATCGGATTTCTCGACCTTGATGACTTCGGCGCCGAGTTCGCTCAGGATGTGGCCAGCAAAAGGAGCGGCCACGCTGTGACCAAGTTCGATCACCACCAGTCCCTTGAAGGGTTGTGGGGAAGAGGGGGCAGATGCACTCATGCGGCCAGTGACGGTAGGAATCAGACAAATGGATGGATTTCATATTAGCAAAGCCTGGCGGTCGTTTGTGTCACCCACGGTGTAGGTCGACTCAGGGTCTGCCCGGGAGTCCTCTTCACCAGGGGCTCGGGTATAGTGATTTGTTCCAAGACAACAGTGCAGGACGTCAGGCATGCAACCCCTCTCCTACTTCACGCCAACGCGTCGCGCCTGGCTGTTGGGCACCCTCTTGAGCCTGACGGGCCTGGGCATCGGCGTGGCGCAGGCGCAAACCTATCCCGCCAAGCCCGTCAAGATACTGGTGCCCTTCGTGGCAGGTGGCACCAGCGATATCGTGGCCCGTGCTGTGGCACAAAAGCTCAACGAAGCGGGCTACACCACCGTGGTGGAAAACCGTCCGGGTGCCAATGGCTCGCTGGCTGCCGAAGCCACGGCCAAATCGCCCAACGATGGCTACACCCTCCTGGTGGGCTCGATTGGCACCTTTGCCATCAACATGAGCCTATACAAGAACCCCAAGTACGACGTGATGCGCGACTTCGAAGCCATCACGGTGGCCGTGCGCACCCCCAATGTGCTCATCACGCCGCCCGGGTTGCCGGCCAACTCGGTCAAGGAGTTCATTGCCTTTGCCAAGGCCAACCCGGGCAAGGTGTCGTACGGCTCATCGGGGTCGGGTTCGAGCGATCACCTGTCGGCCGAACTGTTCAAACAGCAGACCAACACCTTCGGGGTCCACATTCCCTACCGCGGGGGTGCGGCGGCCCAGATGGACATCATGTCCGGCAACATCGAGGCCTCGTTCCAGAACTTCGGCACGGTGGTGCCCTACATCCGCTCGGGCAAGATGAAGGCGCTGGCGGTCACCTCGCGTGAGCGCATGCCGCAACTCCCCCACGTGCCCACCATGATCGAAAGTGGTCTGGCCGACTTTGACGTGACCTCCTGGCAAGCGCTGGTGGCCCCCAAGGGCACACCGCGCGACATCGTGAACAAGCTGCAGGCCGACGTGGCCCGTGGTTTGCGCTCGCCCGATGTGTCACAGCGTTTCAAGGATCAGGGCTTTGAGGTTGTGGGCAACACCCCCGAGCAGGCCACCGCGTTTTTCAAAGCCGAGATCGACCGCTGGGCGGTGGTGGTGAAGGCCTCCGGGGCCACCGTCGACTGACGTCTCAGGCCATCAGCGCGTCATCAAAGATCGCCACGGCACGGGTCCAGCCTGCCGAGGCGCCGCGGATCTTGTGCGGGAAACAGCTGATGTAAAAACCGCTGGGCGGCAGGGCTTCCAGGTTGTGCAGCTTTTCCAGGTGGCAGTAGCCAATGTCACGTCCCGCCTTGTGTCCTTCCCAGATCAAGGAGGCGTCCTGACTGGCCTGGTACTTTTGCGCGGTGTGCACAAAGGGTGCGTCCCAGCTCCAGGCATCCGTGCCCGTCAAGCGCACCCCGCGGTCCAGCAAATAGCGCGTGGCCTCGTAGCCCATGCCACATCCGCTGGCCACGTAGTCCGGCTCTCCATAACGTGAGCCCGCGCGGGTGTTCACCACCACGATCTCCAGGGGCGAGAGGGTGTGCCCGATGCGCTTCAGTTCCTGTTCCACTTCGGCGGCCGTCACCACATGGCCATCCGGCAGGTGACGAAAATCAAGCTTCACCCCCGGCTGAAAACACCACTCCAGCGGGACTTCGTCAATCGTGATGGCCGGTTTGGCCTGGCCCAGCGCCTTGTCCATGGTGGAGTGGAAGTGAAAGGGCGCATCGAGGTGCGTGCCGTTGTGGGTGGACAGCGTGACCGTCTCCACCGCCCAGCCTTCGCCGTCAGGCAGGTCTTCCTTTTTCAGCCCCGGGAAAAAGGGCTCGATCTGCTGGTAGGTGTTCTCGTGGGTGAAGTACTGGATCTTGGGCGCAAAGGCGGGCGGACCGCTCATCACATCGTTTTCGAGAAAGATGGACAAGTCGACAAATTTTCTGGGCATTGCGAGCTCCTTGGGCAGGGGGCAGGGTTTGAGCGGATGATAGCGGGCTCGTGTCACGTGTGGTGCATGTCACTGCCGTGCAACCCGCTTGCGCGTGATAGCCTCGCCCCCATCGCAGGAGACTTGTGTGGCAGCCATTCCCTATACCTCGCTGGGCCATAGCGGCCTGAAGACGCCCCCCTTGTGGCTGGGCACGATGATGTTCGGTGACCAGACCCCCATCGATGAAGCCCGACGCATGATCGAATCCTGCCGTGAGGCGGGTTTGTACGCGGTGGACACGGCGGATAACTACGCGGGCGGTGCCTCCGAGCGCATGCTGGGGCAACTGATTGCCGCCGATCGCGAGCGCTGGATCGTCGCCACCAAGGTGGCCAACGCCATGGGCGACCAGGCCAATGACCGGGGCTTGTCGCGTCGCTGGGTGATGCGTGAGGTGGACAACAGCTTGCGACGCCTGGACACCGACTGGATCGACGTGTACTACATGCACCGGGATGACGAGAGCACACCCATTGAGGAGGTGCTGTCCACCTTCGCGCGTCTGATCGAGATGGGCAAGATTCGCTATTACGGACTGTCCAATTTCCGTGGTTGGCGTGTGGCCCGTCTGGTCGAAACGGCCCGACGCATGGGCGTGCCGCCACCCATCGTGTGTCAACCTCCCTACAGCGCGGCCACCCGCCTCATCGAGACCGAATTGCTGCCCTGTTGCGACCATTACGGGGTGGGGGTGGTGGCCTACAGCCCGCTGGCCCGTGGCGTGTTGACGGGCAAGTACAAGCCCGGGCAGGCGCCCGCTGCGGACAGCCGCGCTGCCCGAGGAGACAAGCGTATTTTGCAAACCGAGTTTCGCCCCGAGTCGCTGGCGATGTCACAAGCTTTCGAGGCCCACGCCCGTTCGCGCGGCATGAGCGCCACCCAGCTCGCAATTGCCTGGGTGCTCAACAACCGGCTGGTGCACGGCGTCATCGGCGGCCCCAAGACCTTCGCCCAGTGGCAAGACTACCTGGCTGCGCTGCAATGCCGCCTGACCCCTGAGGACGAGGCCGCGGTGGATGCCCTGGTGCCACCCGGCTATGCCTCGACGCATGGTTACAACGACCCCCAATACCCTTTGACTGGACGCGTGCCCCGATGACTTCTTCTTCGACTTCTTCCAAGACCGTGGGCCTGGTGGGCCTGGGCATCATGGGCAGCGCCATGGCGCCCAATCTGCTGGCGGCAGGATTTCAAGTGATCGGCTTTGATGTGTCGCCCGAACGCATGAAGGTCTTTGTGGAGGCAGGCGGTACGCCGGCCCCGTCGCCCCAGGCAGTGGCCGAAGCCGCGCCCATCGTCATCACTTCCCTGCCCAGTGTGGCGGCATTGAACGCGGTGGTGCTCGGTCCTCAAGGCCTCACCTCGGCCCAGGTGCAAGGGCGCATTCTGGTCGAGACCAGCACGCTGCCGATCGAGGACAAGCAGGCCGTGCATGACCAGGCCACCGGCTGGCACATGCTGGACTGCCCGCTCAGTGGCACGGGCGCCCAAGCGGCAAAAAAAGATTTGCTGGTGTACGCCAGCGGCAACGCCCAGGCCATTGCCGCGTGTGCGCAGGTGTTCAACGGGTTTTCCAAGGCGCATCACGATGTGGGTGCATTTGGCAATGGCTCGCGCATGAAGTTTGTGGCCAACTTGCTGGTGGCCATCCATAACGTGGCTGCGGCAGAGGCCTTTGCGCTGGGCATGAAGGCCGGTCTGGACGCCGACACCATTTACAAGGTGATTGCCGATGGAGCTGGGGGCTCGCGCATGTTCACCGTGCGGGGCCCGCAGATGGTGGCCAACCACTACGAGCCCGCCACCATGAAGGTGGAGACCTGGCAAAAGGACATGAAAATCATTGCCGAATTTGCGGCCGAGGTGGGCGCCCCCACGCCGCTGTTCCACGCCACGGCCCCCATTTACAGCTCCGCCATGGCCCAGGGGCGCGGCGCCCAGGACACCGCAGCCGTGTTTGCGGTGCTGGCGGACATGGCGCGACTGGACTTGCCGAACTCCCCTTAACTCCCCGTCACTCCCCATGACATCCCCCCTCAACTGACACAAGGACACCTCATGTTCAAACGACAGACATGGCTTCGCGGTTTGACTCCTCTGGTGTGTTGCGCCCTGACGTGGTTGGGCAGCACGCAGGTCCAGGCACAGGACTATCCCAACAAACCCGTCACCCTGGTCATGCCCTATGCTGCGGGTGGACCGGGGGACGTCATCACGCGCATCTACGCCGCGGCCATGCAAAAGGTGCTGGGGCAGCAAGTGATTGTTGAAAACCCGGCGGGGGCCGCGGGGTCCATCGGGACTGCCAAGGTGGCGCGCAGCAAGCCTGATGGTTACACCCTGCTCATGATCCACGTGAGTCATGCCACCAACCCGTTCATGTTCAAGAACCTGAGCTACAACCCGGTGGACGATTTCGAGCCGATTGGTCTGGCCACCGAAGGCCCCATGGTGCTCGTGGCGCGCAAGGACTTCCCGGCGAAGGATGCCCGTGAGTTTCTGGACTATGTGCGCAACAACGCCGCTAAGCTCAGCATGGGTCATGCGGGCCCGGGCTCGGCGGCCCACCTGTGCAACCTCAAGTTCATGCAGGCCCTCAAGGTGAACATCACCCAGATCCCGTACAAGGGGGCAGCACCCGCTCTCAACGATCTGATGGGCGGACAACTCGACTTCATGTGCGACCAGACCAGCAACAACCTGCCCAGCGTGCAAAGCGGTCGGGTGAAAGCCTACGCGGTGGCAGGGACGCAACGCCTGTCTCAACTGCCGGATGTGCCCTCGCTACAGGAAGCCGGGTTGAGCAGCTTTGAAATCAGCATCTTCTTTGGCCTGTATGCGCCCAAGGGCACACCGCGCCCGGTGCTGGATCGACTCACGGCCGCCTTGCAGCAGGCGGTGCGCGACCCCGAGGTCAAGGCGCGACTGGCCGCGTTGGCGACGGTGCCCGTGTCGCCCGAGAAAGCCAGGCCCGAGGCCTTGCGAGCCCACCTCAAGCAGGAAATCGACACCCTGGGACCGCTGTTGCAGGCAGCCGGTGTGAAGCCGGAATGAGACGGGCTGCGAATGCCGCTGGTCGTGCACATCACCTGCTGTTGGAGGCGATGTGAAGGCATGAACCTGATCTGACCATGTCCTTCAGTCCTGCCGAGCTCGCTTCCCGGCGAGAAGCCTTCCGTGAAGGTCTGCGCACCGCAGTGGGCGCACCGGCAGCCGTGCTGTTCGCCGGCATGGTGGGGTTTGGTGCGCTGGGACATGCCAGCCAGACCGATCCGTTGCTGTTGGCGATCGGCAGCTGGACGGTGCTGGCGCTACCGGGTCAGATCGTGATGATCGAGATGCTGTCGCATGGGGCGCCCTGGCTGGCCATCATGCTGGCGGTGACGTTGACCTCGAGTCGATTCGTCGTGATGGTGGTGACGCTCTTTTCCCAACTGGATGACCGGGATCGGCAGCCTTGGCTGTATGCCGCCGTGCACCTGCTGGCCATGACGGCCTGGGCATTGTCGATGCGGGATTTTCATGCCATCCCGCGAGAACGCCGCGCCCCGTTTTTTCTTGGACTGGCCCTGGTTTGCGGACTCGTCACCATGCCCGGCACCCTGCTGGGGTATTGGCTGGCGGGCAGTGTGCACCCGGCCGTGACGCTGGCCATGGTGCTCATCAATCCGCTGTTTTTCCTGCTCACCTTCACCGAGGTCAGGCCCTGGGCCAATCGTCTGGCGATTGTGCTGGGCTGCGTGTTGGGCCCGCTCACGTATTGGTTCGATGCGGACAGCAGCCTCCTGGTGACGGGACTGGTGGCCGGTAGCCTGGGCTATTGGGTGGATCGTCGCTGGTTGCGTCCACGACACGCCGCCGGGGGGGGGCGTTGATGGATTGGCAAGGTCATGGCCCATGGCTCGCGTTGATCGGGGCCAGCGTTGGCACCTATCTGTGTCGAGCTGTTGGCGTGTTGATGGCGGGTCGACTCAACCCGGAGAGCGAGGTCTTTCGTTGGCTGTCGGCCGTCACTTATGCCATGGTGGCGTCGCTGTCGGTTCGACTGGTGGTGCTGCCCCAGGGCCCCTTGACCACCGTGCCGTTGTGGGTGCGCGTCGGCGTGTGCGTGCTCAGTGTGGCGGTGATGATGTCAAGCCCCCAGCGACGGCTGGTGCCCGCCTTGCTCACCGGCACCTTGCTGATGCTGGCTTACGGCATGCTTATCTGACGCGAGGTGCCACCGACAGGCCACGGATGCCGTGACGCTTGATCAGATCGGCCACCAACCCGGAGTCGATGGCTTCGTTGACAAACTGCTGCAGGAAAGCTGCAGCCTGCGTATTGCGTTTGTGCGTGCCGATGGATTGCTGCACGGTCGTGAACTGTCCCGGCAGAATGCGCGAGCCGGGCAGCTTCTCGGCATCGGACAACAAACGCGGGCGCAGACAGGCCATGGCTTCCAGGCCGTCGCGTTGAAACATCTCGAACGTGGCATCAAAGCCTTCGGCGTGCACCAGGGTGGCGTGCTGGATGTGACGTTTGAGCCACAGGTCGTAGGCACTGCGTGCTGCCACCGCAATGCGCACACCGGGGCGATCCACTTGGTCCAGTGACTGAAGGGTTGAGCCTGCAGGCACCAGATACGTGGCCTCGATTTCGACATACGCCGTGGTGAAGTGGATGCGTTCGGCGCGCGCCGGTTCGGCACCAATCAGGCCAATGTCCCAGACGTTGTCTGCTGCAGCATCCGCAAGCTCACCGGGGGTGGCGTAGGGAACCAGTTGCAAGCCCACACCGAGACGATCCGCAATGGCACGCGCCATGTCCGGTCCCACGCCCTGGGGCTCACCTGCGGGCCCACGGCCACTGACCAGCAGGAAATTGAGCAGATTGACAGCGGCACGCAATGTGCCTTGAGGCGCCAGTTCCTGGGCGATGGCAGTGGTGTTCATGGGAAGTCCTGAAGCGATGATGCAGTTCATCGAGTCTAGCGCGCTCACGCAACGCAGCAAACGCCACTGTCGCGGGCTGGACGCATTGCGGATGACATGGTGAAGCCCTGAATTGACAAGGGCAGGGGGGGTGCCTACAGTGGGCGCGACTGACGACAACCAGGTTTTGATCCATGTTCCGTGCCCCGACCACCCTCGCGCCCGTGTCAGACGCCACGCGCGATTTGCCCGAATACCTGACACTGCATGAAATCATCAAGCGTGCCCGTCAACGGCTCAGCCTGGATGACTGGGACTACATCGTGGGTGGCACCGAAACCGAGGTGGGCGTCAAGCGTAACCGCCTGGCCCTCGATTCACTGGGATTTCGTCCACGCATCCTGCGCGACGTGAGTCGCATTGACGCCGGCACCGATTTCCTGGGGCGCCGCTTGCGCCTGCCCGTGGTGCTGGCACCGGTGGGAAGTCTGGAACTGTTCTGCCCAGAGGGTGCGGCGGGCTCGGCCCAGGCAGCGCAGACATTCGGCGTGGCCCACATGCTGAGTTCGGTGTGTCAGCCCGGCATTGAAGGCTTGGCGCAAGCGGCGCCGGATGCCTTGCGCACCTACCAGCTGTATGTGCATGGCGATGCGGGCTGGATCGATGACCGCATCGAGCGTTGCATCGCGGCAGGCTATTCCGCCTTTTGCTTCACGGTGGACTCTGCTGTGTACAGTCGCCGCGAGCGTGACCAGGCCAAGCGCAACATCCGACGCAACGTGGTGCCAGGCCGCGAGATGCAGGTGTTTTTCAGCTGGAAGGACATCGAGCGTATCCGTGCCAAGTACTCGATCCCGATGGCACTCAAAGGCGTGGACACCGCCGCCGATGCCCAGTTGGCGCTGGACCATGGTATCGACATGATTTACGTCTCCAACCATGGCGGACGTCAACTCGACCATTGCCTGGGTTCCATGGCCGTCTTGCCCGAGATCGTGGACGTGGTCAAGAAGCGCATTCCGGTCATCGTGGATGGCGGCATCAACCGCGGTTCGGATGTCGTCAAGGCCATGGCCGCCGGTGCCGACATGGTTGGCCTGGGGCGCATGCAATGCCTGGCGCTGGCCGCGGGTGGCCAAGCCGGCGTGGTGCGCATGCTGGAAATTCTGGAGCACGAAGTGGTGACCTGCATGGGCCTGCTGGGCGTGAACAACTGGTCGGAACTCGACCGCTCGTACATCACTGCAGCCCCGGCCATCGATACGCCTCACACGCTCAGTGCCTTCCCGCTCTTGTCGACAGACGACCAGTCGTTTTACTGACCGCTCGTTTTCGCCTCGCGCTCGGCATTCCCTGCACAACAACACGACAAGGAGTCAATCATGCGTTTTCGTACCGTGTTCTCTGGCTGGCTGGTTGCGCTGCTCGCCTGCGGCGCCTTGAATGCCGCTGCACAGACGGCCTACCCCAACAAGCCGGTTCGCATGATCGTGCCCTTTCCGGCGGGACAGGCCACGGACATGGTGGCCAGGATGCTGGCCGAAGGCTTGAGCCGGACCTGGGGCCACCAGGTGGTGGTGGAAAACCGCCCGGGAGTGCCGGGCATGATGGCCGGCAAGGAAGCGCTGGCAGATGGCTACACGCTCACCTTCGGCACCAGTGGCACCCTGGCGGTGAACCCGGCGGTCTATTCCAAGTTGACCTACGACACGCAACGCGACTTCGCCATGATCCATGGCGGGGGCATCATTCCCATGGTGGTCGTGGCCAGCGCCGCCTCGCCATTTCAAATGCTGAAGGACCTGGTGGACGCCGCGCGCAAGGAACCTGGCAAGTAC
>CANFMY010000041.1 GCA_947448375.1 Comamonadaceae bacterium
GCCAGCAACAGCAAACTGCCCAGGGTGGACAGCGCCATGCCATGCTGGGTCGCGTAAACATTCGGCAGGTGAACGTACAGCGGCATTGCCACAAAGGCCAGCGGCAATCCCAACAACCCGTAGGAGAGCAGTGGAACTTTCATTGCGCTGGGCACTCTGAGGATGCTGACGTCATGTGGTGGTGAATCCACGCTCAATCAACCTGTCAATCGATTCAGCCAATTGGAAGTCCAGGTCGGTCAGACCCTGCGCATCGTGTGTCGAGAGCTGGATGTGCAAGTGGGTGTAGCAGGTGGTGATGTGCGGGTGATGGTCGAGTTGTTCGGCCAAGTCGGCAATGTGCGCCAGGCACGTCATGAGGTTGCGAAAGCTGTCAAACGTCCACGATTGTTCGATACAGCCCTTGTTCGCGTCCCAGCGCCAGGCCGCCAGCCGGGGCAAGCGCTGCTCGATGTGGGTGGGAGTGAGTGCCAAGCGTGTGGGGACTGTCGTCATGGTGGGAGTGGGCAATGCGGTCAGGTGACAGCGGGCGCAGACGTGCAATATCAACGAACTCAGTGTGCCATGCCCTGTGATGTCCCGTGTGCAAGAGCGGCCATTTCCCTGCAGAGTGTGCATGTAAGATGGGGCGAGGCACTGCACGCTCAGGCTCCGTCCAGGCTTCATGCAGGCCCCTTCGTTCCCCCCATACCCGATGTCCATACCCTCCCAACCCACGGCGCCCTCGCTGCGCAGACTGTGGTCGTTTGTCCGCCCTTACCGGTGGCAAGTGGCGATGGCGCTCTTTTTCCTGCTCATGGCGGCCGCCACCACCCTGGCTTTTCCGTGGGCCTTGCGCCGTCTCATCGACGAGGGACTGGCCACGGGGGCTTCAAGCGACACACTGCTGCTGGGGTTTGCCGAGTTGCTGGCGGTGGCGCTGGTGCTGGCCGTCTTCTCGGCCGCCCGCTATTACACGGTCAGCTGGCTGGGCGAACACGTCACGGCCGATGTGCGGCAACGCGTATATGCACACGTCATCGAGCAAAGCCCCACATTTTTTGAAACCACACACGCAGGCGACGTGCTGTCCCGATTGGGGCAGGACGCCACCCTGATTCACACCGTGGTGGGCTCCTCGCTCTCGATGGGGTTGCGCAATCTGGTCATGGGAACGGGTGCGCTCATCATGCTGGTGTGGACCAACCCCTGGATGATGATGAAAGTCGCCGCGCTGTTGCTCGCGGTGGTGTTGCCCAGCGTGTTCCTGGGTCGGCGCGTGCGGCGCTTGTCGCGCGCCAGCCAGGACCGCGAGGCCGACGCAAGCGCCGTGGCCGCTGAAGTGCTCAACGCCATTCCGGTGGTGCAGAGCTATGTGGCCGAGCAGCGTGAAGCCCGACGCTTCAGCGCCATGAGCGCCCAGGCCATGCGCACGGCCCTGAGCCGCATTCGTGCCCGCTCGATGCTGGTGCTGTTCATCATGGGGGCTTCCAGCGTGGTGTTGCTGTGGGGCCTGTACCAGGGTACCTTGTCGGTGAGGCAAGGCACGACCACCGCCGGTGAACTGGGACAAACGCTGGTGTACGTGCTGTTGCTGGGCAGCGCCCTGGGCGTGCTCGGCGAGGTCTATGGGGATGTGCTGCGAGCTGCCGGCGCCACCGAACGCTTGATGGAACTGCTGCAGACCCGCTCCGAGATCCAGCCGCCGGCCGAGCCCCAGACCTTGCGATGGCCTGAGAATGGGGTCAGCGTGCGCGTTGAACACCTGGTGTTTGCCTACCCCTCTCGCCCCGATCGTCCCGTGCTGGACCAGTTGAACGTGCAGGTGACGGCTGGGCAGACGATTGCCCTGGTGGGGCCCAGCGGCGCAGGCAAGAGCAGCCTGTTTGCCCTGTTGTCGCGCTTTTACGATCCGCAAGCGGGGCAGATCCTGATCGATGGGGTTCCCATCGCCGCCATGGACCCGCGCGATCTGCGCAGGCATATCAGTCTGGTGCCGCAAGAGCCCGTCATCTTCTCGGGCTCTGTTCTCGAGAACATCCGTTACGGAGCCCCTGATGCCACCCAGGCGCAGGTCGAGGCGGCTGCCCAAGCCGCTTATGCGGACGAATTCATCCACCAACTTCCCCAGGGCTACCACACCGATCTGGGCGATCGCGGCATCAGGCTCTCAGGCGGACAGCGCCAGCGACTCGCCATCGCACGCGCCATCCTCAAGAATGCGCCCTTGCTGCTGCTGGACGAGGCCACCAGCGCCCTGGATGCCCACAGCGAGCGCATGGTGCAGGCCGCCTTGCAGACGGCCATGAAAGGGCGCACAACCCTGGTGATTGCCCATCGACTGGCCACGGTGGTACGAGCCGATGTGATCTGGGTGCTGGACCACGGACGACTGGTGGAGCAGGGCACACACCTGTCGTTGATTCGACAAGGCGGCCTTTACGCCAAGCTGGCGGCCTTGCAGTTCGACAGCCTGGAGCACGCATGACCCAGTGCACCCGGGTCATGGGGTGAATTCAAGCGCGTCCGATGATGGATGCGGTGTCGATCAACTCTTCCAGCAAGGCCAGCGACACCTTGCCAGAGACGGTATAGGGATTGAGTTCGGCGCGCTCGGAATATTTGAGCAAGATATTGGTGTTGACGTGTGAGGCGTCCACCTGCCCCATGGTCCAGCCGCCAAAGCGTCGCTCGGTGATTTCTTCGTAATGCAGCAGAACCACATCCTTGTGACGCGGGTCTTTCTGAATGTGACCATACAGGTCACTCACCGCCTGGCGGCCTCCCTCAATGGCTTGCAGGAAGATGCCGCCCCCGTAGCACAGGATGCCGGTGATGCCATTTTGCGGGTTGAACTGGCGAGACGCCGAGAGGATGGCGTTGAGGGACTCAGTGCCAGAGTCCACCGTGCGGCTGGCGTAGAGCAGGCGTACTAACATGGGTTAACTCCTGGTGGGAATCAAAGACAAGAATTCGCGACGCAGGTTGGCGTCTTTCAGGAAAGCGCCGCGCATCACGGAATTGATCATTTTGCTGTCCATGTCCTTGACCCCGCGCCACCCCATGCAATAGTGACTGGCCTCCATCACGATGGAAAGACCGTCGGGCTGGGTTTTGCGTTGAATCAAGTCGGCCAGTTGTACCACGGCTTCTTCCTGGATCTGGGGACGCCCCATGATCCAC
Organism: Comamonadaceae bacterium; assembly: GCA_947448375.1. Classification (GTDB taxonomy): domain Bacteria; phylum Pseudomonadota; class Gammaproteobacteria; order Burkholderiales; family Burkholderiaceae_C; genus Limnohabitans. The sequence goes on from CANFMY010000041.1 coordinate 3,163, forward strand.
TCGGCCAGGCGGGCGTATTTTGACAGGCCAATGACGTTGGTGTGCTGGTTGGGCACCACACCAATCCAGATTTTTCCAATCACCGGGCAGAAGTGGTGACTGCAGGCGCTGCGCACCGTGATCGGGCCGACGATCATGAGTTCATTGAGGTGCTCGGCGTTGGGAAACTCGGTGACCTCGGGGGCAGGCACATAACGACCCTTGAACACTTCCTGCAGGTACATCTTGGCCACGCGTCGTGCCGTGTCGGCGGTGTTGTGGTCGCTCTCGGTGTCAATCACCAGGCTTTGCAGCACACCATCCATCTTGTTCGACACTTCGTCCAGCAGTTGTTCCATTTCGCCGGGTTCGATGAACTGGGCAATATTGTCGTTGGCATGAAAGCGCTTGCGCGAGGCCTGGATGCGTTCCCGGATTTTCACGGAAACGGGAATTCCCTCGTCGTGGAGCGCGGGGTTGGAGGTGTTCATGGGGTGCTTCTTGTTGCCTGATTCAAAGGGATCGTATCAATCGCGTGGTGTGCGCACGATGGGTCTGCCCATGACCCTCATCATGAGAGGGCATACGCGTGGTCGGTCGCGAGTTGTCGGCCAGGGTGTGTCGAGGGCATTCCTTCATCCCGCACGGGTTCCAGCGGCGCTCGACGAGCGGCATTTTTGCGAGCAATACTTGACCTGGTCCCAGTCACGGGCCCATTTGTGCCGCCAGGCAAAGGGCAAGCCGCAAGCAATGCACAGCTTGTGCGGCAGCTCTGACTTTTTTCGCATTTTCATGGTGTGTTCATCCGGACATCACAGACGAGTGATCCGCCGAATTGCAGCGAAGTACAAACGGGTGGGCAACAGGCGCAGCAGTTTCATCACCCAGGTGAAGCGCTTGGGAAAGTGAATTTCAAACTCGCCGTGTGTCCAGCCGTGCAGGATGGCCCGGGCGGCCTCGTCGGAGGTGATGATGGCCGGCATGGGAAAGTCGTTGTTCGCTGTGAGCGGTGTGTCGACAAATCCGGGATTGATCAGGCTCACGCCCACACCCTGGGGCTGTAAATCGAGATAAAGGGCCTCGGCCAGATTGATCAGCGCGGCCTTGGTGGGGCCGTAGGCCAGGCCGAGTGGCAGCCCTCTGTAACCAGCCACGCTGCTGATCAGGCTGAGGTGGCCTTGTCGCCGGCTGACCATGCTGGGCAGGACAGCATCCAGCACGTGCAGCGCCCCCACGGTATTGACTTCGTGGTGGCGCAACAGGTCGGTGAGGTCCACCGCAGTGGCGCGCATGGGGTGGTAATAGCCTGCGCAGTAGCAGACCAGGTCGAGCGGCCCCTGTGCCAGCAGGGCTTGAGCCGCCGATTGAACAGCCGCCCTGTCGGCGACATCCAGGGGCATGGCCGTGCTGCCCGGATGCGCGAGGACGAAGTCCTCCAGGGCTTGCCGCTGTCGAGCCGATACCACCACCTGCGCGCCCAGCGCATGCAGTTGCTCGGCCAAGGCCCGACCGATGCCGGTGGATGCGCCGACCAACCAGACACGTTGACCACGCCAATCGCGAATGGGCGGATTGAGGCTCATGGCGCCAGCTTGTGGAAAGAGAGGGTGACCTCACCCAGTCGAACGCCAAACTTGCTCATGGTGGCGCGGTTGAGCATGACCTGCTCGTCCACCAGGTACATCCAGTCATCGAATTGCACCTCGTAGACGGTGCCATCCACGGGGAGTTTCAAGGTGTAGGCCCATTGGAAGGCATTGCCAGCGGCCCGTCCTTGAGCGACGCCTGCCACGTCATCGGCGGTGCCGGTGTAGCGGCCATCAGCGTTTTTGGTGAGGCGCCAAATGCGCCGCTCGGTCTTGCCGTCCGAGTAGGTGAAGCGCTCGTCCAGCACGCCCTGGTTGCCCTCCCATGTCCCCACCATGTCGACGGTGAAGCGGCGCACCACCTGACCGCTTCGGTTCTGGAAGATGCCGTGTGCCACGACCTTGCCGTTGAAAAACCGGTCCAGGTCCAGGCTGGGACGTTCCGCCGCGTACTGGGCGATGTCGTTGCTTGCACATCCCACGAGCAACGTGGCTGCGGTGAGGACGCTCAACAGGAGCGTGCACAAAGTCCGATAGGGGGTCAGGAGGGATGACATGGTGGTTTCGGCTGATCGGTATCAGCGTTCGTTGGCAGGACTCAGACCCAGCAGGGCCCATCTCAAGTCCGGCTGGGAGGTGGTGGGGGCTAACCAGATTCCAAAAAAACGACGGGCAAATTCCGGGTCATCCACGCGGCCGATGGGCTGCCCGTTGAGCCCGAAGCTGGCGCCTTGGCCCGGGTGATGCTGACCCGTCAAGCGATCCCCGTTTTTAACATCGGGAAAGAGCCGCTGCATGTGCGCCAGCCATTGCTGAGCCTGCTGTTCAGGGACAGTGCCCGCACGCAACATCTCGGTGAGGGATCGTTCTGCAATGGCACGGCCTTTCAGGTCGCGCTGGTATTCCAGCTCCAGCACCAAGGGGTGTTCAACCGCCTGGTCTGCCCGCAGTGTGGGCAATGTCCACAGACGCGCGTTGTAGATTCGCAGGCCCCAGTAGCGAAGACTGGCTTCGCCCGTCAGCCGACTGCCCGGTAACCAGGGATGCGATCCCGTCTTGGGCTGAATGGATTCTGCTGCAGGCTCACGGGGGTTGGCGATGGATAGCTCAGGTTGACCCCACAGCAGCACCCCTGCCGTCACCATCGCGAGGAAAAATTCAGCGCGCGAGGGTGTACTGAACGACATCGATATCTCCGGCTTCGAAGCCTGCCTCGCAGTAGGCGAGGTAGAAGTCCCAGATGCGGATGAAGCGTTCGTCAAAGCCCAGGGAGAGCACCTCCTCTTTGCGTTCGAGGAAGTCTGCGCGCCAGCGGCGGCAGGTTTCGGCGTAGTCGAGTCCGAAGTGAAACGCATCGACCACTTGCAGTCCGGCGTCGTGGGCCTCGCGCTTGAACTCGCGCGGGCAGGGCAGGCAGCCGCCGGGAAAGATGTATTGCTGGATGAAGTCGGTTGAGCGGCTGTAGCGGTCAAACAAGTCATCGCGGATCACGATGGTCTGGATGCAGGCACGCCCCAGGGGTTTGAGCTGGCGTGCCAGGCTTTGAAAGTAGGTGGGCCAATAGGCCTGGCCCACGGCCTCGAGCATTTCGATGGAGCAGACGGCATCAAAGGGGCCGTCATGGATGTCGCGGTAGTCTTGCAGGCGCAGGTCGGCCTGGTGCGACAAGCCCTGCGCGGCCAGGCGTTGCTGGGCCCAGGCCAGCTGTTCGGTGGACAAGGTCACGCCCGTGAGGTGAGCGCCAAACTCTTGCGTGGCCTTTTCGGCCAAGGCTCCCCAGCCACAGCCGATTTCGAGCACGCGATGTCCACGGCGCACACCGGCCATGTGCAGGGCGCGGCGTACCTTGGCGTGTTGCGCCTGCTGCATGTCTTGTTGCAGGTTACCCTGGAAGAGGCCGGATGAGTAGTTCATCGTGCCGTCCAGCCACAGCCGGTAGAAGTCATTGCCCAGGTCGTAGTGGGCGTGAATGTTCTTGCGGCTGTTGCCGCGCGTGTTGCGGTTGAGGAGGTGGCGCAGGCGATAAACCAGACGCCCGATCCAGGAGCCATGGATGACCTCGTCCAGCGCCTGGCGGTTGGCGGCGAGCAAGCGCAGCAGGGCTGGCAGTTGCGAGGAGGACCAGTCTCCGGCGATGTAGCTCTCGGCAAAGCCGATGTCGCCCGACTTGAGAGCGGCCTTGAAGGGCTGCCAGTTGTGCAGGTGCAGGCTGACGTGGGGGCCCAGGCCATCGCCCACGGTTTGCACGCTGCCGTCGGGCAGGCTGATGGTGAGGGAGCCGTGGCGCAGTTGCTGCAGCAGACGAAACACCGTGCGGGCCGAGGCCGGGGTGCGTTCGGGCAGGGGCGGTGCGTTACGTGCGGTGGCGGTGTTCATGCAAACTTCCCGTTTGTCCTAGACAAAAAACAATTTTATGGTAAGGTCGGCCAAGCCTCAAAACCTTTTGCCAGGAACCTGAGTTCTGATTCGGGTTAATGGATCAGGCCATGCCCCTGAGCCAAGCCCGGAACACACGCCCTGACCCTGGTGTGCCACGCGTTAGCGTTGTTCGAATTGGCTGCGTGTGCGCAGTCGCGTCATCAAACTCATGGCGTATTCCTGTGCGTGACTGGCGTTGGTGGCAGCGAAATCGGCATTCACCTCTGCGGCCAGATTGGGCCGCAGAAAGGCTTGTGTGCCACCCACGACCACGACCAGATCCTTGTTGCGACTGACTTTTCGACACTGCGAAATATATTTATGACCCAACAGCAAGTCACGATCGAGTGAGAGTGTCACGCCCAGCAAATCAAAATGTTCTTCAGCCAGTATGTCCGGAGCCATGTCCAAATTGATCATCGGTCCCGAGGTCACTTCCCACCCATGCAAGTGGAATATTTCGGAAGCCACGTTGATCCCCAGCGTGTGTTCACTGCCGTTGGGGGCTGTGATGAGCACCCGGTAAGGGTTGAAGGGCTTCTGACTCGACTTGATGCGCTGATCCGCCAACTCATAAATCAACTCGGTCAGTCGATTGGCGCCCAGGCGGACGGCCGAGATGGAAATGCGATCGCACGCCCACCACTCACCCAACACCATGGCCGCGCCGCTCACGACCTGAGTCATGTAATTTTCGATATCAAAGCTTTCCTGCAATAGCGATCGAGCCAGATTTTGAAAGGCGCGCGGATCAAAGTCCAGGGAGTCTGCCGCCAGATGTCGAATCATCTCTTGGGAGAATTTGGGATGCACCTTGTGGGTGTCAAAGCACATGGCGTATTGATTGGGCAATACGAAGCTCAACAGCTCACTGCGATCGATGGAGAGTTGAGTTGAAGACTTGTCCATTGCTGTTACCACTGGGGGAAAAGGGTCCAGGTAAGAGTCCTGGGTTTTCCAGTGTGTAACTATGAACTGACATTTCAATATGTCAATCGAAGATTTCACTCATGGCGATGCGATTGCCAAATAAAATAGTACTAAATAACTATTTTATTTGGTGATTTCGAGTTCTTTCTGAATTGTTAGGGATGCCCGAGCGGTATAAATGTTCATGACCTGGTTAGCGTGTGTAAAAAATCTGGCGCTGGACGCTATCGGTGCCCAAGTTCGATCCATCGCGGGTTCGGAGTCATCGCTGGAAGACTTTCGGACGCCCCTGGGCGACCCAGGCCTGTTCGGTCCGGACTCGATGGCTTGGCGAGTTCATGCCCACTTCACATCGATGATGGTGGGAGGTCTGTCTTCGTTGATCATCCAGGCCCTGCATCCGCGAGCGTTGGCCGCCGTCTGGGACCATTCGAATTTTCGGCAGAACCTCAAAAGTCGTCTCGGCCGAACCGCCTATTTCGTGGCGGCCACCACCTATGGGAGTGAAGCCCTGGCGATGGAGTCCATTCGACGCGTCAACGCCATCCATGCCGGTATTCGTGGCCTTGATCAGCAGGGCCAACCCTACATCGCTAACGAACCCGATCTGGTTCGGTGGGTGCACCTCGTCGAAGTGAGTTCGTTTCTGTCTGCCTATCAGCACCTCTCGACGTCACCCTTGAGCGCCCGAGCGTGCGACCAATACATCGCTGAAATGACGCAGGTGGGGCATCTCCTGGGGGCTGTGGATCTGCCCCAGGACTGGGCCACGACACAGGCCGCCTTGCAGGCTTATCAAGCGGTGCTGCGGTTCGACGACAGGGCCAGAGAAATTCTGCGGGTCGTGGAGTCCTATCCGGCCGAGGGTCTGGACAAACCCTTTTTGGCCTTGGTGCTGCAATCGGCCCTGGACATCATGCCCGCCTGGGCATTGGCGTTGATCCAGCGAGAGCCGGGGTGCCTGGCAGGGCAAATGGCCCGACGCTGTGCACTTCAGGTGGCCTCGCACCCGATTCAGTGGACGCTGGATGATCGAGGCGTGTCCGCCGTTGCGCGTCAGCGCGTCAACTCAGTGTGAATCAGGGTGCAGCAACCTCGACCATGATTTCATTGCGCTTGAACATGGGCAGCGTCCAAGGCGGGTCGTACCGAGCGAGTTGGGGTGTGCCGATCACCTGCAACGATTTGTGCTGCGCCCATTGAAGCGTGTCTTGCATTTTTTGCTGGACGCGGTGGTGCGTGTTGAGCCACGAATACTGGTGCACGACAAAAGTCTTGGCCGATATCTCGCGCAGCTGGATCGCGTCGTTTCGGGGTTTGGGAATGCTGGCCATCGTGTAAGCGCTGGGCATCACGAAATGAATGCGCCAGCGTTTGACCGCCTCCAGCCCGCCAGCGCCGGCTTGAGGCTCGAGGGTCATGGGTGCCGAGGTGGCGATGGGGGAAGACTGCGGCTCGATGGTCACGGGCGCCGTCATGGCAATTTTGCTGGTTTGATCCGATTCGGGGCGTTGGTTGTGACCAAAGATGAAACTGGCAATGAGCCGAAAGCCCTTGTTGGAAGCTTCATCCATGTCGCCATCCATCCAGGTTTCTGCCACCAGCATCGGGGCGTACCGTCGGATTTCAAACGGACCCTCGGATGCCAGAACTTGGTAGGAGGGTTCTTCAATGGCCATGGCGATGGGACTGAACAGGCTGATGCTCAGCAGCAAGAGTGGTGGGATCGATGTGAGTCGCATGTTGGTTCAACAGGGGGTGATGAGTTGTGGCAGGCCTCCAGCAGCACCCACCTGTGGGGATGGATGGCAGCATAGCCTGAGGATCGGGCACCCGGGACATCAAGGGTGACGGGGTGAATCGGCTTGGTCACGCTCACGGCTTCATCCCTGGCACGCTGGCCACTGGCGTTGGCTGGATGTTGCCATTGAATGCATCAAAATACACGGATTGAAAGAAATACTCCTCCGGGTATTGCGGCGTTTCAGGACGGGGGCCGCTCGGCGCATAGTTCAAGACGCTGAACAGATAAAAATTCAAAGCCGCCATGAACCTGTCGAATTCTTGCAATTGAATATCGGTGTGTGTCACCACCATGCTCCAGTGCCCTGTCGCCATGGGGTCAAAGCGGATTTCGACGGGGCACATCTTGTTGGGATGCACATGACCGTATTGCTCCAGGTTGAAGAACAGTCGGGCTGCATGGATGTTGGCGTTTGCAGTATCCACCAGCAGTTTCCGTGGGTATATCTTGAAATAACTCATGGTGGAATCAGAGAGGATTGCACAAGCGTTGGCTATGCCACAAACATGCTAGCCTGCACGCCAAACCCCTGCGCGTGGGGTGGTCGCTCTTTCAAGATAATCGGCCCACGATGACCTCAATCTCCTCCGCCCTGAGCCCTGACGAGACCGCGCTGGCTTTGCCCTATCCGGCACTGGCCCACAGTATTCGAGCGGTGCTCACCGACGATTCGGTATCGGTGCCGCCCCGCATCGTGCAGCCATTGGCCACGGGGGGGAGTCTGTTCGTCATGCCCGCGACGGACTCCTCCGTGGCCATCACCAAACTCATCACCTTCGTGCCCGACAATCCGGCCCGCGGTCGGGCGGCCATTCAAGGGGATGTGGTGGTGTTCGATGCACACCAGGGCCAGCGCCTGCGCATCCTGCATGGCCCGACCGTCACGGCTCGGCGCACCGCTGCCGTGTCGCTGCTGGCCGCCCAGCTGTTGGCCCCTCAGCCACACGGGCGTTTGCTGATTGTGGGGGCAGGCGTGCAAGGTCGTTCGCACCTGGAGGCGTTTGTGCAAGGCCTGGGTGTGCGCGACGTGGTGGTGGCTTCGCGTTCTGCCTCCAGCGCGGACGCCTTGGTGGCGCATGCCCGTCAGTTGGGCGTGCAGGCCGAGCGAACCGATGATCCGGATGCGGCACTGGCGCATTGCCCCCTGGTGGTGAGCAGCACCAGCGCTCAAGCCATTGCCCTGCGCGGCTTGCCCCGTGACGATGCCTTTGTGTGCGCGGTCGGGGCCTTCACCCCTCACATGGTGGAATGGTCACCCGAGGTATGCCAGCACATCGCGCGTCAGGGCCGCGTGGTGGTGGACACCCGTGATGCAGACCATGAAGCGGGAGACCTGCTGCAGGCCGGACTGGACGTGTCCACCTTTCCCTCATTGGGCGACGTGGTGAATCGACGTCACCCGTGGGCTCGATCAACCGCCTCGACAGGCCCGGTGATGTTCAAGAGCTGTGGCTGGGCAGGGTGGGACCTGGCAGCAGCGCGGTGTTGTCTGAGCAACTGAAGCCCGGTAACTGAGGGTCTTGCTCCACCTCCCTGAATCCCAGCCTGGCCTGCAGGGATAGACCGCACGAGCTCAACGAATCACAGACTGAGCGGACTTCTTCCTGAAGCGGATATTGAGCATCTCCACCCCCACCGAAAAGGCCATGGCGAAGTAGACATAGCCCTTGGGGATGTGATGTTCAAAGCCCTCGGCCACCAGCACCACGCCGACCACCACCAGAAAACTCAGGGCCAGCATCTTGATGGAGGGGTGTTCGGAGACAAAGTGGCTGATGCCCTTGGCAAACACCATCATGAGGCCCACTGACACCACCACAGCGGCAATCATCACGGCCACGTCATCGACCATGCCCACGGCCGTGATGATGGAGTCCAGCGAAAACACCAGATCGATCACCATGATCTGGACGATGATGGACCAGAACGTCGCCTGGTTCGAGCCTGAAGCGCCGTGCTCGGCCCCTTCAAGGGATTGATGGATTTCCGTTGTGCTTTTCCATAGCAGGAACAATCCACCGGCAATCAAAATCAGATCGCGACCCGAGAATTCTTGACTTCGAATCGTGATCAGGGGCTCGACCAGGCCCACGATCCAGGCCAGGGCCAGCAACAAGCCGATGCGCATGAACATGGCCATGAACAGTCCGAGCTTGCGCGCCAGTTCGCGCTTGTCCGCGGGGAGTTTGTCCACCAGGATGGAGATGAAAATCACATTGTCGATCCCCAGCACCAACTCCAAGGCGGTGAGGGTGGCAAAGGCTATCCAGGCTTCAGGTGATGACAACAGTTCCACAGTGATCTCCTATCAGTTGTTGACTCTGCGCTTGAGCCAGCGCATCACACGACCCACCAGCGGGAACTTGTCATACAACTCCTCCGCTGCGTCCCAATAGTCGCGGTGCAGTTGAACCTGCCCGGCGTCATTGAACACCAGATGCGTGCCGCCACGCACGGTTTGCCACCGCATGGCGTCAAACCGCTTGAAGCGAAAACGGAATTCCCACACGAGAAAGCATTGGCGCTCCTGGACAATGCGTTCGGTGACGATGAAATGCGGTTCGTGCAATTGTTTGAACATGTGGTCAAAGATGTGCGCAATCTTCTCGACCCCTTGCACGTCATTGAAGGGATCCTTGAACCGCGCATCAGGCGCATAAAGCGCTTGCAGGCGAGGCAAGTCCTCGGGCTGAAGTCGTTCAAAAAACGTCACCAGCCGTTGAACCGCCTCCTGGATGGAATGTGCGTCGGCTGACATCATGATCGACCTTCAGCACAGCACGGTGTAATCCATGACATCGAGACCTTCAGCTTCCCTGCCGGTCTCGCCCTGGGGCAGGTAGAGGTGATGGTGCGGACCGAATTCAAACGTCAGTCTCCAGGATTAGCGGGTGATGAAGTGATCGGGGGCAGCGGGCTTGCTCACATAGCGCACGCGCTTGAGCCACAGCTTGAGAGCCTGCCAGTGGATGCGGGCCATGACCATCAAGGTCATCGCAGGATAGCGCCACAGCGCGCGCTGCAGGACCTGAGGGGTGATGGTCTCCAGCACGCCGCTGACACTGGTGTTCAGCAGGGGGCCGTTGTCGTCATCGTGGTCCACCCGAACCACCGTGTGTTGCTGGCCGTTGTGCGGGGTGCGCATGAAGCGAAACCGGTACCGGCCTTGCACGTGACAAAACGGCGAGACATGAAAGCATTTCTGCGCCTGCATCTCGACGCCGTAGCGCGGCTCATCGAGCAAATAGCAATGCCGCTCGCCAAAGGTGTTGTTGACCTCCACCACGATGGCCCGCAGCGAGCCATCCACCCGGTGGCAGTACCAGAAGCTCACCGGCTTGAAGGCATAGCCCAGCATGCGCGGGTAGGTGTGCAACCAGATCTCGCCCTGGGCATCCTCAATGCCCTCTCGCTCCAACAAGCTCTCGAGCCACGCCAGTGCGCCACCGGCCTCGGGGCCGCGCCCATCGCCATGATCGCCATCATGAAAGCTGATGGCTGCGGGGCGATTGATGGCCAGTCCACCCATGGCCTGTGGCTGAGACAGCTGGCGCATGGGCAGCAGCAAAAAAAACGTGTTGTACACAAAGCTGTGACGTTGCGGACGCAGGCGCGCATGACGAACCTGTCCGAATCCGATCTGCGCGGCGTTCATGCAGCCGACCCGGGTGTCTGGGCTGTGCCCGATAGCAGCGCCTGCGCCACCGCCAAACCGGATTTGAGACCGTCTTCATGAAAACCGTAACCCGTCCAGGCCCCGCAGTACCAGGTGTTCAAAACGCCTTGCAATTCGGGTACGCGCTGTTGCGCCTGAATCGCAGCAAGGTCAAACACCGGGTGGCTGTAGTCAAACTCGGCCAGCACAGCGTCGGGCTGGATGGGGCGAATCGGGTTGAGAGACTCCACCACGGGCTGCTCGAACGGCAGGGGTTGCAATTGATTGAGCAGGTAATGCAGGCACACACGGCTGGATTCCTGCTGGTCGTTCGCGGCGCGTTCGTAGTTCCAGGCGGCCCAGGCGGCCCGGCGCTGCGGCAATACCGAGGTGTCGGTGTGCAGCACGGCGCGGTTGGGCTGGTAGCGGATGGCCCCCAGCACGTCGGACTCAGGCCCGGTGGGTTGACCCAGCAAGGCCAACGACTGATCGGAGTGCGCCGCCAGCACCACGTGATCGAAGCGCTCGCTGCCCCCATCGGTGTGCAGCGTCACCCCGTGGACATCACGATCAATGCGCTGCACCGGCGTGTTCAGATGCGCCCGCTCCAGGCCGGCGATGATCTTGTCCACATAATGCCGAGCCCCGCCCACCACGGTGTGCCATTGCGGACGGTCGTTGACCTGCAGCAAGCCATGGTTGTGGCAAAAACGGATCATGGTGGCGACGGGAAACTGGAGCATCTGGTCGGTGGGGCAACTCCAGATGCACCCCAGCATGGGCAGGAAATACCAATCGCGAAACGCCCGACCAAACCCCTGCCTGTCCAGAAACGATTGCAGCCCCTCGGTCATGTCGCTCTCTCGCCCTGCCAGCGCCAGTTGCGTGCACACCCGGTTGAAACGCACCAGGTCCGACAACATGCCCCAGAACTCGGGGCTCAGCAGGTTGCGTTTTTGGGCGAACACGGTGGCCAGGTTGCTGCCGCTCCATTCCAGGGCCTTCGCACCACGCGCGTGTGGCACTTGCACCGAGAACGACATGTCCGAGGCGGCGGTGGTCACGTTCAACTCCGCCAGCAAGGCAATCAACTGCGGGTAGGTGCGCTCGTTGAACACCAAAAAGCCTGTGTCCACTCCCCAGGTGACGGGGCCTTTCGCGGTCGGCAGGGTGATGTCCACGGTGTGGGTGTGCCCACCGAAGTAAGACCCGGCTTCGAACAGGCTCACGTTCGCATGCGCTTGCAGGCGGTGTGCGGCTGCAAGACCGGAAATGCCTGACCCAACGATGGCGACTTTCATGCAGAACTCGATTGTCTTGGACAATAATATTTTAGGGGAACGCAAGTGTCTGGGCTCCCGCAAGGGATTAGTGATTCCCTCGGTGGTTGCGCAGCTGGTAGGCTATGCGCTTGCTTCCTGGATGGAGTCTTGCACATGAACCCCTTGTCCCTTTGCCGCACCTGGGCCCAACGCTGCCTCGTGCTGGGCCTATGGATGGCGAGCCTGGCTTGCCTGGCTCAGCCTTACCCGAACAAAACCGTTCGGCTGCTGGTGCCTTTTCCCGCAGGCGGTGCCACCGACATCTTTGCGCGAGCCCTGTCACAAAAACTCCCCGAGAAACTCGGTGCCGCCGTGGTGATTGAAAACAGACCCGGTGCAGGCGGTACGCTGGGCTCGGACCTGGCGGCCAAGTCGGGGGCCGATGGCTACACCGTGCTGCTGGCCACCACCAGCACGCACACCATCGGGCCCTTGTTCAGCAACCGCTTGCCCTATGACGCCGTGCGCGACTTCACCCCCATTGTGCACGTCGGTAATGCGGCCAACATCATGCTGGTGCCCAACACGGCGCCTGCACACAACCTCAAGGACTGGATTGCTTACGCCAAAGCCAATCCGGGCCGGCTCAACTATGCGTCCAGCGGCAATGGCACCATCGTGCAACTCACGGCCGAACTCTTCAAGGCCGAAACGAATGTGTTTGTGGTGCACATCCCCTACAAGGGCACGGCACTGTCCATTCCCGATCTGGTGAGCGGCAAGGTGGATGTCCTGTTTGACTCGCTGCCCAGCGGCATGCCCCATGTGAAAGACGGCCGACTGCGCGCGCTGGGTGTGACGTCCCTCAAGCGCAGCCCCTTGGCGCCAGAGTTGCCCGCCATTGCCGAAACCGTTCCGGGTTACGAGTCTGTCACCTGGTTTGGCATGTTCGGTCCCAAAGGACTGCCGGCGGACATCGTCAGCAAGCTCAACACGGCGGTGAATCAGACCCTCACCGACCCCGAGGTCAAGGACAAGCTCTCCCGTTTGGGCATCGAGCCCGTGGGCGGCACCCCGGCTGAATTCACGGCCATGCTGGCGCGCGAGTCGGGCAAGTGGCGCAAGATCATCGCCGACCGAAAGATCACGGCGGATTGAGCGGCACCCTGAGCCACTCCCGGGCCCTCAGGGCTTGGCCTTGAGGCTTTTCTCGATCGCGCTGATCAGGGTGCGGCTGTCGGGCTCGGTCATGCTGTTGTAGCTGTCAATCAGCTTGCCATCACGACCGATCAGGTATTTGTAAAAATTCCAGCGCGGCGGTGTGGCGCCCTGAGCGATCAGGTGTTTGAAGAACGGATTGGCTTGGGCCCCCTTCACACTGGAAGCCGCCAGCATGGGAAATTTCACGCCAAAGGTGTTCTCGCAAAAATCGGCAATTTCCTGGTTGCTGCCCTTTTCCTGGGCGAAGTCATTGGACGGAAAGCCCAGCACCACCAATCCCTCGGCCTGGTATTTCTCATGCAGCGCCTCCAGCCCCTTGTACTGGCGCGTGAAGCCACAGTAACTGGCGGTGTTGACCGCCAGCACCACCTTGCCCGCGTATTGACACAGCGATTGAGGCTTTTCGTCCTGCAAGCGCAACAAGGTGTGATTGAGCGTGGCAGGGCAGGCCATTGCGGTGTGCACAACCAGGCTCAAGCCAAGTCCGATGAAGGGTCTGAACCAGGTGCGAATCGGCATCATGCAAGTTCTCCTCGTGTGAACACACTGGCCAAGGCGCGTGGCGCAATTGACAGTTGCTGCAGACCAGGCAGCTGGCCGCTGCTCACATTGTCCACGCGCATCGAGTCCACGTTGTCACGGCTCATCAGGGGTCGACCGGGCAAGGCTTCGAGCATCCAGGCCTGCCAGCGTCCGATGCTCAGGGGCAGCGGCACGATCGCACGCTCGCAACCAGCCCACCGACCGGCGTGTCGCACCAGCTCGGCCAGTGTCCATACCTCGGGGCCACACGCCTCATAGGTGGTGTGCAGAGGGTTGGCGTCGTGCATCAGGTGCGCCAGGGCCTGCGCCACGTCCTGCACCCATACCGGTTGAAAGCGGGTGTGCGCGCCCGCGAGCGGCACCACGGGTGCCAGCCGTTGAAGTCGGGCAAAGGTGTTGATGAATTGGTCATCGCGGCCAAAGATGACGCTGGGGCGCAGCATGCGCAACGACAAGCCCGTGCTGACTGCCACCTGCAGCAAAGCCGCTTCGCCCCGGCCCTTGCTGCGCTGATACTCCGAGGGGCCTTGCGGATCTGCCCCCAGAGCACTCACCTGCACCAACCGTTGCACGCCGCCTTGAGCACAGGCGAGCGCCAGGGATTGGGGAAGTTCCACATGCAGACGTTGAAATTCGTCGGGGGTACCGTGCAGGATGGCCACCAGATTGACGACCACGTCGTGGTCGGCCACCAGCGCAGACAGGGCCTGGGTGTTGAGCACATCGGCCTCAACCACCTGCACGCGTGGCAGCATTTGCACCGAGCGGGCCGGCAGTCGACGGGTGGGGACGGTGATCTGCACGTCGTGCTGTTGCAGCGCCTCGCACAGATGGCGCCCGACAAAACCTGTGCCCCCCAGGATCAGAACGCGTTTCACGGCTCTTGGCGTGAGGCAGGTCGAGGGGATGTGGGGTGACGTGTGCGCCAATCGTTCACGTGATCCGCCACGTCGCGTGCCCGGGTGATGACGGTGATGCCCTCGGGGACGGTGCGGCCTTGCAGTGCAGAGGCCGAGCCGCCCGCCCAGATTTCGACACCGGCGGGTACGCCGTCGATCAACTGCTGAAGGCTGGAGATCACGTCGTTACGGGAGGCGTAGGCGCTGAAGCTCAAGGCCAGCACATCGATGTTCATGTGTTCGATGGCCTGCAAAATTTCAGCCACCGGTGTGGAAGACCCCAGTTCAAAGCGAGCGCAGGACTCCAGCGCCAGGTAGCATTCGGCCATCAGGAGGCCCAGCGAGTGAAACTCACCGGGCGTGGTGGCCAGCAACACGCGGGGGTGCTGACCCAGGGTGGGGGAGCTGGCTTCCACCGACGCGATGGCTTCGCGCAGCACCTGCTGCAGGGTGGCGCTGAAGAGATGTTCCTGGTAGATGGACAACTCGCCACGAAGCCAGGCCTCACCCACGTACACACACAGGGGGGCGACCAGCTCTTCCACTGTGCTGCCCAGTCCCTGCTTGATGATGTGCTGGCGCAGCGCTTGTTTGATGAGGTCGCTGCGATCTTCGGCCAGCCAACGCAACCAGGGGGCATTGGCGTTCAGCGCGGAGGGTTCTGGCGCGGTGCCGCTGCAGTCCTCACTCCCCTTCACGAGGCTCATGCCATTGAGCAGTTCCTGCAGCTGTTCTGCCGACTGGGCCACGATCTTGCCGGGCCGGTGTCCGGTGTCCATCAAGCGCTTGATGAGGCGAAGCTTGTGCACCTGGTCGAGGGGGTAAAGGCGCTCACCCAGGCTGTCACGCAAGGGTTGTGGAAAGCCGTAGCGGCGTTCCCAGACGCGCAGGGTATCCTTGCCGATACCGGTGTCACGTTCCACTTCGGCAATGGCCCAGCCCGTGGGAAACGGATTTTTCTCAAGGTGAGGCGCGTTGCTGGAGGCGTCCATGGTCCAAAGGGATCTGACTGGTGAATCGGCTGAGCATACAGCCAAATTGTCCAAGACAAAAAATAACCTTCGAACTTGATGCGGATTGAGCTGGCGCCGTCGCGCCAAGGTCGCTCTGGCTGGCTTGACCCGTTTGCCCATTGCCGGGACACTCTCGGGCACGGGCGAGGCTGCCTCAATCTTGAACTTTGCCTTGAACTTTCGCCGATTCGTCGGGTCTGTGCCCACGGCGCTCGCCCCGCTCCAACCTGTTCCCCCTGATGTCATGATCATTCGCAACCAGGAAGATGTCACCACGGCCGTGCTGGCCGAACTCGAGCGAGCCACCGATCCGCGCTTCAAGGAGATCATGACCGCGGCAGTCAAGCACCTGCATGGCTTTGTGCGCGACGCCCGTCTCACCGATGCGGAGTTTCACCAGGCCTGTGCATTCATCGCCAAGCTGGGGCAACTCACCACGCCGTCACACAACGAGGTGGTGTTGATCAGCGGTTCGCTGGGTATCTCGGCGTTGGTCTGTTTGCTCAACAATGGTCAGAATGGCCAGACCGACACCACCGCCAACCTGATGGGGCCATTCTGGCGCATGGCGTCCCCCCGCGTGGACAACGGTGGATCCATCGTCAGGTCTGCCACGCCGGGCACCCCCATTTTCGTCAACGCCTGGGTGCGCGATGCCCAGGGCCGGCCAGTGGCCGGCGCTGACGTGGACGTCTGGCAAACCTCGGCCGAGGGCTACTACGAGAACCAGGACCCGGAGCAGGCCGACATGAACCTGCGGGGCCAACTCACCACCGATGCCAAGGGGCATATTGCGTTTCGCAGCGTCAAGCCGGGGCCCTATCCCATTCCGCTCACCGGTCCGGTGGGCGCCTTGCTGCGCGCGCAGGGACGACACAACATGCGGCCTGCGCACATTCACTTCATGATCAACAAGCCGGGCTACAAGACGCAGTTTTCGCAGGTGTACTCCAGCGACGATCCGTACCTCGAGTCCGATGTGCAGTTTGGGGTGACACAGGCCTTGATTGGTCAGTACGTGCTGCACACCGATGAACCGGCACCGGCCGCGGACGTGCAGGGCTCGTGGTATTCACTCGACCATCATTTTGTCATCGAGGCGGGCGACAACAGCCTGCCCAGGCCGCCTATCACCGGCAAGGCCGAGGGCGATCGGCCTGTGCGGGCGGTGCTTGAGCGGCGTGAGTTCTTTCAAGCGTCTGGTGAGTGATCAACTGACTTCTGGGTGAGTCACCTGGGATCATCCTGAATAACCTAGTCTGATCTCGCTCACGGGTCATTGCTCGCATCGGCCAGTCGATGTCGCGCAATGACATGGCAACTGACGGACTTGCTACAGTCGAGCGATGAATGCCCCTTCTTCCTTGGTCGATATTCACCCCCCAGCCCCCGTGAGCTTTGCTGAGGCGGTGCTCTTCTGGCTCAAGCTGGGCTTTGTCAGTTTTGGCGGGCCGGCCGGGCAGATCGCCATCATGCACGCCGAGCTGGTGGAGCGGCGTCGCTGGATTTCTGAGCAACGCTTCTTGCATGCGCTCAACTACTGCATGGTGTTGCCCGGACCCGAGGC
>CANFMY010000042.1 GCA_947448375.1 Comamonadaceae bacterium
CCCACATGCGTCACACGCTCCTGTTCCACCTGCACACACAGGTCAGCCACGGTATGGGCCTGGCTGTAATGGTGCATGCGGAATGTGACATCGCCGATCGGGATCACCTGCCCCGAGCTCACCGCGCGGTTGGGCAATACCGTTTTCGTGCCTGCGGTCGACTGGTTGGTCCAGCGCTCCATCATCGAGCGCCACTCGTTACCCGCCACCCCGGCAATCAACTCGCGCGTGCCGACCAGCGAGTAAATGGGCAAGCTTTCGCCAAAGGCTTCAACAAAGGCGTGGTTGCCCAGCCAGTGGTCGCCGTGGTGGTGGCTGTTGAACACCGCCACCACCGGCAACGGGGTGATGCGGCGAATCATGCGAATCACCATGCGGCCAATTTGCAGCGAGCTGCCGGAATCCAGAATCACCACCCCGGCGGATGTCACCACGAAGGTGACGTTGGACATCATGCCCTGGTTGGCTGGCGTGGGAAATCCATCGGCGGCTGGCACCACCCACACGCGCGGAGACACTTGCACCGGTGCTATATCGGGCATGGGTGGCCCCATCACAAACTGACCCGCCTGCTGGGCCATGACCTGGACCTCCGGGTTCAAGCCAGCCAGCACCAAGCCCCCCGTGGCCGCCATCCCCAGCCAGCGACGACGGCTGACAGCCGGCGAAGAGGACGATTCGTGGGGCGTCATGACGCCACCCCCGGATTGGGCAATCCGCCCGTGATGCGGGGCGTCTGCAATCGGCGCGGGGGGATACGCCCGCCCTGGGCACGCAACCACTGCTCCACCACGTCCCACACCATGGGAAGCTTCTGCTCACGGGCAGCTTCGGCCACCGGCGCCCAGCCGGCCACCTTGTACTGCTTGTTGGGATCGATGAGCTGGCCTTTGAGACGCATATCGCCGATGCGTCGGCCCATGGGTGCGGTGGGGTTGCAGCTGAACTGCAAACCGCCTACGCGCACCATGTCGCCGCCCTGCTGGTAATACGGGTCGGGGTTGAACAGGTTGTCGCCCACATCTTCGAGGATGGTCTTGATCATCTCGCCGGACATCGGCGTGACGGTGGCATACGAGTAGGTGGTGGCGGTCATGTCGAGCAACCACTCGCGCGTGAGGGTCTGCCCCGGCAACAGCGTGGTGCCCCAGCGGAAACCCGGCGAGAACGCGATCTCGGCATCCTGCACGGCGAGCAGCGCATCCACCAGCAGCTGGTCGCCGGTGCCGTTGAAGTTGCCACGGCGATACAGCAGGCCTTCGGTCACGCCCAAGGGCTCTTGCAGCCGGGACAGATAAGGTGCGCGCACCTTGTCGATCAACGCCTGCATGGCCGGATCGGCCGGCAACAAGTTGGAGAACACCGGCAGCAGTCGGTAACGGAAGTCTTGTACCTGGCCGCCCTTGACGTCAAAGTCGATCACGCCGAGAAACTTGCCGTTGGAGCCCGCGTTGGTCACGATGGTCTTGCCGCCCGGGTTGCTCACCAGTGTGGGCACGGGCATGCCGTCATGCGTGTGGCCGCCCAGGATGGCGTCGATGCCACGCACGCGACTCGCCAGCTTCAGGTCCACGTCCATGCCATTGTGGCTCAGCACCACCACCACCTGTGCGCCCTTGCCGCGTGCTTCGTCCACTTGCGCTTGCAGGTTTTGCTCCTGGATGCCGAACTCCCAGTCCGCGACGAAATAGCGCGGGTTGGCGATGGGGGTGTAGGGGAAGGCCTGGCCGATGATGGCGCAGGACACGCCGTTGATCTGGCGGATCACGTAGGGCTTGAACACCGGATCGCCAAAATCGGCGGTCTTGATGTTCTGGGCGATGAAGTCCACGTGGCCCGCAAAATCCGTCTCCACGATTTTTTGCACACGCTCCATGCCCAGGGTGAATTCCCAGTGACCGGTCATGACATCCACGCCAAGCAACTTGCCGGCGTCCACCATGTCCTGCCCCTGCGTCCACAGCGAGGTGCCCGACCCTTGCCAGGTATCGCCTCCATCGAGCAGCAAAGCCCCGGGGCGACTCGCCTTGAGGCGCTTGACCAGCGTGGCCAGGTGGGCAAAACCGCCCACCTTGCCGTAGCGTTGGGCCGCACGTTCGAAGTCAAGGTAGGTCAGCGCATGCGCCATCGGCGTGTTGGCCGGCACCTTGGCAAAGCGCAACAGATGCTCGCCGACCAGGTGCGGCAACTGGCCTTGCATGGTGCCAATGCCCAGGTTGATATTGGGCTCGCGAAAATACAGCGGCAGCAACTGCGCATGGCAGTCGGTCATGTGCAGCAGCGACACATTGCCAAAGGCCGGCACGTCATACATCGACTGCCCGGCACGGCTGGCATCCGCCTGCGCCCCGGCGCTCAGGCCCATGCCACTCACGGCCCCGGCGCCCAGCACTTGCAGAAATTCACGTTTGTTCAGATTCATGATCCGCACCCAACGACGTGGTTGACACAAAAAACCCGGCCAGGCCGGGTTTGAAAAGGCTTACTTGTTGACCGGTGACTGCGGGTCGAGCAAGAGGGCGACGATATGCCGCACCTGCGCCTCGGTGAGGATGCCCATGTGGCCGGCGCGCGGCATGTTCGAGCACGCGTTGTAGGCCTTGGAATTCCAGATCTTGCCCCAGGTGTATTCGACGATGGGTTTGGCGGCCGCACTGTCGGGGTCGGTCACGCCGCGAATCTTGCCGTAATGCAGCAGACTCGGACCGATCGTGCCGTAGGAAATTTCCTTGGCATCGATCTGGTGACAGTTGTAGCAGTTGCCGCCATTGGGGGTTTTCTCATCGTCCGTCCAGGTCAGACCTCGACCACTTTGAGCGATCTGCTCGCCCTGCTTCCAGTCACCCAGAAAGCGGCCGTCCGACGGCCAGCGAATGGTTTTGAGGTTGGCGGCTTCGATGGCTTTGGCGGTGTTGTCATCGAGCGGTTGGCCCGTGACATCGGCCTGGCTGCACAGACGGTTGGTTTCATCCGTCTGCGTCAGTCGCTCCACCTTGGCTTGCGCTTGGGTACGGAAGGACGACTTCACCACCGAGTCGGTCAAGGCGTCGAGTTCGGCCACGGAAGGGCCCGAGGTGCAGGCACTCAGGCCGAGTACGGCCAGGGCAAGCGTTGATGCGGCAATACGAGCGGAAAAATAAACACGTGTGGTCATCTGGTGCGTCTCCTGTGTCAGCGCTTGATGGCGGGCGCCACCGAGGCCGAGCCCTTGGCGTTCACACCCAGATACACACCCAGGGCGATCGTGGCATCGCTGCCAAATCCGGGGTACGGGAAGCGCTGCTGGCGGTAGCAGTCGTTCAGGCGTTGCTGCATGCCCCACATCTGTCCATTGGACACCCGGTAGGCGGGCCAGGCGGCAAAGCCCACGCCATCGCCGGGGTTCTGGCTCAGCTTGGGCAAGTCTTGCAATCGGATGCGCTTGCCCTCTTCTCCATGACACGATGCGCAAGAGAAATCGTGCGGGCCGCCTCGCATGTAAAACAAGCGCTTGCCCACCTCATAGGACGTACGCTCCTGCTCATGGGCCTGCGACAGGTTGAAGCGCAGGGTTTTGGATTCAGCGGATATCCAGGTCGCCAAGGCGGTCAGCGTGTTTTGCTCACCCCGGCCAAACGGCGTCTTGGCGATCTCGTCGCCGTTGAAACCTTGCAGGGTGACCATACAGGTCAGCAGGCGAGACTCGAGGTCCTGCACCCGGCGCGTATCCGCAAAGTAGCGAGGCAACTCGACAAACACGCCCTTGACAACACCCGGACCCTTGCCCAGATCGCACTGCTCCAGTGTGGCGTTCTTGGGGCCGCGCGCTTGCTTCCAGAGGTCTTCACCCTTGGCTTCGAACAGGTCCGCCGGATTGCCGTCCTGCAGCATGGCCCGGTATTCGTCAATACCCTGGCTTGTGGTCTTTTGCGACCACACAGGCAGGCTCATCATGCTCAGGCACAACGCCCCCAGGGTCAGGATGCTTTTCATGCGCGCCTCGATTCAGCTGACGGTGGCTTCGTCACGGCGGGTATCGCCGCGGTTGTCTTTCCAGGAAATGGCAATCTTGTCACCGGCCTTGGCACCTTTGACATAAAACTGCAAGTAGGGGTTTTTGGCTACAGCCGGCCCCCACTCGGCGGTCATGACCACCTTGCCGTTGTGTTCGGCGGTGACTTCGGCAATGTGCCAGGCCGGCACCAGCTTGCCATTGGCATCGCGGCGCTGACCGGATTCCATTTCGTGACTCATGAGAACGCGCACAGTGGCCTTGTCGCCGGTTGCCTGTGCACGAATGCGCATCGGATCTGCCATGATGAACTCCTGATATTGGGTGAGGTTGTGAACCGATGTGCGAACTCAGCCGCCGCAGCCGCCAAGGGTGACCTTGATTTCTTTTTTGGCGAACAGCGCTCGGCCGTCCGCCATGATGGCCACAGCAAACACGTCCGAGGACTGGCCCATCTTGGCGCGGGTGGCGATGTTGGCGTCAATGCTGTCGGTCACGTTGAACATGGCCACCAGCGTGTTGGGGTTCTTCTCGACCAACAGCAGCAACTGCTTGACGCCCGGCAAGGCGGTGCTGGCACCCAGGGGCACCACTGCCCCGTTCTCGGCAATGTCGGGACCGGTGATGGTCAGGTCCTTGCTCTCCGTGATGCTGCCCGGGCCATAGGCCTTGACGGCATCCAGCACTGTCTTGGTTTCAAACGCAGCCTTGTTGAACGCTGCATGGGCCCACTGGGGGAACAGGCCGGTGGAGGCGAGCAGACCGGCGACAACGGCCGATTGCCGCAAGGTTTCGCGACGGTTTTGCATGGTGGGGTCTCCTTGACAACGAGCAATGGAAAAAGTGTAGGTCCCGTGGGCCAAACGCGGAATTTTAGGGCTATTCATGTCATTCATTTGTTCGCCCCGGCAGACAGCCAGGCAGCGATCTGTCGCAAGTCTGCATCGGGCAGGGTTTGAGGCGGCATGGGGATGGGGCCCCAGACACTGGAACCCCCCGCACGAATCTTGCCGGTCAAATAATCGAGCTTGCCCGCATGACGGCGCGCAATGTCCGCAAACGAAGGGCCGACCAGTTTTTTGTCTGCGGCATGACAGGCGGTGCACTGGTATTTTTGCGCCAGGCCGAGTGCGGCTTTGCCAGCGGCAGACTCCGGGGCTGGCTTGGCCGACACTGCACTGGCTGAGGCGGAAGCCGCTGCGCCTGCAGGACCACCGGCGGCACTGCCCGCTGTTGCCACAGCCTGGGACGAGCGACCTTCTGGCAACGACGTGTCCGCTCCCCGTTGCGGTCCGACGATGCGGTTTTGCTCGCGCAAATTGCCATGGGCGTTGCGAGCAAAGTCGGGCAACAGGGAGGCCACGCGCGGCTCGGTGCGACAGTCGGTCATGCAGGGCGTGTTGCGCACATCCGGCTGCGCAGCGCCGGTCCAGGTTTTCCCTGGCCACAAGGCATGTTGCAGTGTCATGCCGTTTCGGTTGGGCATGCGTTGCTGCACCTCGGCGATGTTGCGCTCGGTGAGGGTGAAATCATCGGGCACCACGTTGCCCAGGTTGAGCATGAAGGCGGTGACCGCATACACCTCGTCCACACTCAGGCTCTTGGGATTGTTCCAGGGCATGGCACGCCGGATGTAATCCCACAGGGTGGAGACGGTGGCCACTTTCATCAACGTGGTGCGTCCCGGGTAGTCCGTGCGCGAGAGGTTGGCAACACGCCCGGTCTTCACGTCCTCGGCCGTGGTTCCACCAATCAGCGGACTGAACACCTCGTTGGATTCGCCAAAGATGCCGTGGCAGTGCGCGCACTTGGCTTCCCACACCTCCTGCCCTTGCGCCACCGACCCCTTGCCGGGGGGCAGGCCCTTGAAATCCGGGCGCACATCGATGTCCCAGGCGGCGACTTCACGCGGGGTGGCGTCCCGCCCGGCGCCCGGGTAACGGTCTTGTGCAGACAGCGTTGTGGTTTGAGACCAGGCAGCTGCCTGCAGCCCCCAAAACGCCGCCAGTGTCAGCAGGCCTGCGGCCCAGGGCTTATGAGAGTTGAACATTTTTCACCTCCCCGTTCTCCTGGATCAGCCACGACTGGATGGCGTTGTTGTGATAGATGGAACGTGTGCCACGCACCGCGCGCAACTGCTGGTAGGTGGGCTGCACATAGCCCGTCTCGTCGATGGCACGGCTTTGCAAAATCGCGGGCTTGCCCTGCCAGATCCAGTCGATGTTGAAGCGCGTGAGCGCTTTGGACAGCACAGGCGTTTCCAGCCGCGCCGAACGCCAGTTGCGTCCGCCATCCGCCGACACGTCCACCCGCTTGATTTTGCCCCGCCCCGACCAGGCCAGGCCGGTGATGTTGTAAAAGCCCTGATCCAGCAACACCTGACCGCCCGAGGGCGTGGTGATGACGCTTTTGCATTCCTGGATGCTGGTGTATTGCCGGTGCCGACCATTGGGCATCAGGTCGATGTAATGAACGGCCTCGTCCTTGGCGGCATAGGGCTGGTCACCCACTTCCACCCGGCGCAGGTATTTCACCCAACTCACACCTTGCACCCCCGGCACCACCAGTCGCAGGGGGTAGCCGTTTTCAGGACGCAGCATCTCGCCGTTTTGGCCATAGGCCACCAGCACTTCACCCGAGGTGATGAGTTCCATGGGTATGGTGCGTGTCATGGACGAGCCATCGCCGCCCTCGGCCAGCACAAAGCGGCCTTGCTTGAAGTCGGCCCCGGCCAACTCGAGCAGTGTGATCAGGGGCACCCCTGTGAATTCGCTGCACGAAATCATGCCGTGCGTGTATTGCACGGTGGGCACCGCCACGTTGCCCCACTCCACCGCCGTGTTGGCACCGCACTCGATGAAATGGAATCGCGACACGGCCGGCAAACGCATGATCTCGTCCATGGTGAACACCTTGGCGGACTTCACCAGGCCGTTGATCATGAAGCGATGTTGAGAAGGGTCGATGTCCCACCAGCCTTGGTGATGACGCTCGAAATGCAAGCCGCTGGGCGTGACGATGCCAAACAGCGACTGCAGGGGTGCAAACGACACCGAGGCTTGCGAGGTTTGTGTCAGGCCCGGGCTCTGGCGCCGCTGGATATTCGACTCATAGCGCGATGGGAGGCCATAGCCTTGGGTGGCCACCCCCTGCCCCAGCCCCGTGGCATGCTCGGGCAAGTTGAGGATGTGAGGATCGCCGCCTTCGGGTGGCACCGGGTTGCCCCGAGACATCGCGGCCGGCGTCGCAGCCGCAGCCGCCGCGGCCGCAAAGGCCTGACGAATGAACCCACGACGCCCCGAACGCGCCTCGTCATGAACACGGCGGATGCCCTCGGCATTCAGAAAATGTTCGGGCGCCTTGCGCACACGACCTGCCGACTGCGCCAGCGGGTTCAAGCCGGGTCCGAGTTCATCCATGTCGAGGCCTTCCTCTCATTTGAATTTGTAGTGCCGTTGATTGATGACGGCAGCCACCGCAGACACTTCTTCAGGGAACATGCCCAGGTTAAGCTGGGTGTTGCAATACTCCACCATGCCCCTCAACAACCCCGCCGTCTTGATTCGACCACCCGGGTCATACACGTCGGAGCCATCCCCGCCCACGCGCCGCACATGACACGCTTCGCACTGGTGTGTGGCAATCAATTCACGCCCCAGACCCAGGTCGGCATCCTTGAATATCGACGGCTGGGCCTGCACCGACAGCGCACAACACGCAACAGCCAGCGATACAGTCCACCGACTTGAAAGCACAGAACTCACATGCACCACCCACATATCATTGATTTCTAATATATCCGGATTTCCTTGCACACCTATCCCTGGAGCCGGCATTCTGCCCAGGGATTACCCTGGACACTGCCCCCATCTGTGTGCCCTTGCACACTGTCGTCAGCGCTGCCTCACCAGGTTGAACGGGCCTTCTGAATGCGGGCTTCCAGGTACGAGCCGTAAAAGTCTGGCAGATACGCACCTTCCATGCGCTCGGCCGCTTCCCGCCCCTGAGGTCCCAGGAACAACAGCGTGGGCGCAATCGAGATGCGCCACTGTTGCACCAGTTGATCGTGCGTCACCCGTTGCCCATTCAAGTCCACGGTGCCCGTCTGGCTACGCATGTCCACCTGAACCAGCGGAACACCCTCACGCCACATGGGCAACAGATAGCTGCGGCGTGCGGCCTGGCAATACGGGCAGCCGGCCAGGCTGACCATGACGATCAGGGGATGGTCCTTGGCCAGCGCAGCCGCCAACTCCTGGGGCAAGGAACGCGAAGGGGGCAAGGCGTCCGGGGTTGCAGCCCATGAAACCGGTGCCCCCACCATCCCTGCGGCCATCAGTGAGAGGACACCCACGCACCAATCTCGACGCGCAGAAACGGGTGACGTCATCGTGCGCAGCGCCGGGTTCATTGCGAGCCGAGATATTCGGCCACAGCGGCCATTTCCAGCGGCGTCATCTTGACCACGATGGCGTGCATCACGGCGTTGTCGTTGGTGCGCTCACGCTGATGGAACTGACGCAACTGGTTGTCCAGGTAAGTGGCGTGCTGGCCAGCCAGTCGGGGCAACTGCACCGTCCCCAGGGCCTGGGGGCCATGGCAACTGGCACACGCGGGCACACCGCTGAACTTGTTGCCATGCAAGTAGAGGTAGCGTCCCACAGCCGCCAGATCTGGATCCTTCACAGGCTCCGGGGTGACGGGTTGTTTCTCGAAATAGCGACCCAGCGCCAGCATCTCATCAGGCGTCAGCTTGGCCACCATGTCCGCCATGGCGGTGGACTTGCGCTGACCGCTCTTGAAGTGGTGGAGTTGACGGGCGGTGTACTCGGCATGCTGGCCGGCCAGGCGGGGAAACACCTCGCTGGCCGAATTGCCGTCCATGCCATGGCATACAAAACACACGCCGCCCACGATCTTGCGGGCTCGGGCTTCGTCGGCTTGTGCCTGGGCCGCGCCGTGAACCGCCACAGCCAACAAAGCCGCCAGTCCTGACAACCAGACACGCGAACGCCAAGCTGCTGTCATTCGCACGCGCGCCTCCTCACGCCAGCGTATCTGCCCAGATGTTGCGGGCCCATGCCATCGCATAACGCCCTTCGAGTTCGTTGGCCGCCGCGGACACACCGCCCGAACCGGGCACGGTGAGCATGGTCTTCTTCTCGGCATCGTAGCGATGGACACTGGCCACGTGCACCACGTCCTCATCGCTCACGAAGCTGTAACAGGTGTTGTTGTAGATGGGCAGCGGATTGACTTGCTTGCCCGTCAACAATGCCACCACGGCAGCCGCACAGGTCTTGCCGTGCTGGTTGGCCATGTGCCCGGATTTGGGCATGAGCGGTGCCACCTGGATGGAGTCGCCCAGCACATGAATGTTGGCGGCTGCCTTGGATTCATGGGTCAGGAAATCCACCTCGCACCAGCGCTTGTTGGCCGTGGCCAGGCCCGTGTTCACCGCAATGGCGCCGGCCCGCATCATGGGCAACACATTGAGCACGTCGGCCTTCAGGTCGTCGTTGAATTCGAACTTGAGCGTGTTGGTGGCGGCATCGACATCCATCACCTTGTGCTTGGGCCGATACTCGATGATGTCCTTGTAGCGCTCGGCCCAGGCCTTCTTGAAGAGTGGCCCCTTGGAGGTCACGTCGTCGTTCTCGTCCAGGATCAACACCTTGCTCTTGGGCTTGGCCTTGCTGAAGTAATGTGCCACTTGGCATGCACGCTCGTACGGCCCGGGGGGGCATCGGTACGGGGCCATGGGAATGGTGATGGCGTACACACCGCCATCGCGCATGCTCTCGAGTTGACGACGAAGCGCCACCGTCTGGGGGCCCGCTTTCCAGGCGTGCAACACCTTGTCCTGCGCCCCCGGCTTGGTGAGGCCAGGAATGGTGTCGCTCATGATGTCGATACCGGGCGAGAGGATCAGACGGTCATAGGAGAGCTCACCCCCGCTGGCCAGCTTGACCTTGCGGGCTTGGGGATCAATGGCAGTCACGCTGTCTTGCACCACATTCACGCCATGACGACGCGTGAGGTTGTCATACGGTGTGGTGATGTCGGCCATGGTCTTGCTGCCACCAATCACCAGGTTGGAAATGGGGCACGACACAAAGGACGCGTTGGGCTCCACCAGCGTCACCTGAATGCCGTAGTCCGACCACATGCGCACATATTTGGCTGCCGTGGCGCCTCCATAGCCACCACCGACCACCACCACCTTGGGGCCTGACCCCCCCCCCGTGGTGGCACAGCCCGAGAGTCCCATCACGCCTGCGGCAGATCCCAGGGCGGACGTCTGAATGAATTGACGACGTTGCATGACTGTGCTCCTTATTTCTTCTGGGCGGCAAAGTAGCCGGCAATGGCCTGGATCTGCTCGTCCGAGTAGCCCTTGGACAATTGGTGCATCAAGGTGGCGGGTCTGCGGCCTGTCTTGTAGTCCTGCATCTTGCGCACGATGTCTTCCTGGCTGACGCCCGCTAGCGACTCCATGCCGGGCAAGGCCTGGCCGTTGGTGCCGTGGCAGTTGGCACAACCCGCCGCCCAACTGCGCACCTGCAACGCATCGGGCGCCTGTGCCTGAGCACTGAAAGAGGCCGCGAACACCATCGCGACCACAGCGGTTTTAACCATCAAGGGTTTCTTCAGCATACATACTCCCGTCGAAAAATGAAAGCTCTACAAACTCAAGGGCGAAGATAAACAAACTGTTCGCGCGACTGCAGTCTCGCCACCTCGGCCACACCCGAGGGAACCACCGCCGCTTCCATCACCAGACGGTCACGCGGGATGTTGCGGGTTTGCAGGGTGTTGTTGCAGGCGGCAAATCGAACCCCTTTATTGGCCAGGTCGGCTATCGTGCCTGCAAAGGGCTGCCCGTTGGAGCCGGCGGCCCCGTCCAGTAAAAAGTCCAGCCCCGCGCCGTGAGCAACCACCACGATCTTGACGGCCGGATCGGCCTCCAGGTGGTTGCGAATATTGTTCATGGCTCGACTGGCCTGCGCCGTGCCATCGCTCAGGTGATACACCACACGCACCTCAGCCCAGGCCTGGGTAGCCAGCCAGCACAACAACAACGATATCCACCAGCGTTTCATTCGTGATTCCTTATGGAGTGATCTTAGAGGTCGCCATCTCGGCCAAGCTCAGCATAAACCCGGCATTCTCAACGGATCCTCTTCGCCTGGCTTGACCGAGTCTTCGGTTCATGTTGGTTCAGGTGCTGACACAGCGTCCGACACAGGGCCACCACGCGGTCGTTGATGATGCGGTAGTAGATCATCACGCCCTCGCGCCGTTTGCCCACCACCCCGGCGCGGTACAGACTGGCCAGGTGCTGGGACATGTTGGGTTGCGTGGTCTGAATGGTGTCGAGAAGTTGAGAGACGCTCTTTTCGCCCTCGCACAATTCGCTGATGATTTTCAGGCGCATGGGCGCCGACATCACCCGAAATGTGCGGGCAGCCAAATCAAACACCTCGTCGTCCACCGACAAGGGCAAGGTGGCAGAACGTGTAGCAGGCCCGGGCATGTTGCGAATCATAGCCAAATCGCCATGCGGCTCAGGCATACTTGCCTCAAGACACCCAGGCTTGGCGACCTGCCGGCCCCTCACCCCTGAAAGGAAAACCTCATGCCCACGCTCCGAGTCGAACTGTTTGAAGGCCGCACCCCCGAGCAAAAAGCCGCCCTGGCCGACGCCTTCACCCAAGCCTGCGTGACCATCCTCGGCAGCAGCCCGGACGGCGTGGACATCCTGTTCTATGACATTGCCCGCCACAACTGGGCCACCGGCGGAGAGTTGTGGAGCAACAAGGGAAAGCCCGCTGCCAGCAGCTGAGCCTTCAGCGAACCAGCAGCACAGGCACGCTGGCACTCGCCGACACCTTTTGCGCGACCGAGCCCACCAGCAGGTTCTTGACTGTCCCGCGGCCTTTGGACCCCAACACGATCATGTCGCATCCGCTGGACTGGATTTCCTCCAGAATCTGCGCGGTGATGTCACCAAAGCGAATGGCCATGTCATGTGCAACGCCCGCCTTGTCCAGGGCCTTGCGACTCGGCGCCAGGTCCTTCTCGCTCATCTCGCGCAGGAAGTCGCTGATGACGCCTTTGGGGACATAACTCTTGAACAGTTTCAGCGCGGAATCGTCGTGCACCGACAGCAAGGTGACGTGGTTGTGCCCCCGGACCGCCGAGGCCAGCTTGGCCGCATAACGAGCAGCCGACAAGGACGACTTGGATCCATCCACGGCAACGAGAAACTTCATGACGACTCCTTCTGCTGGAAATTAATGAATAAATACTACGCACAATGCGGCGCATGGATTTGATTTGCGTCAAACAGACAGGTGCCGTGACCGCGCAACTCTCCCCCTGAGGGCCCGCTGTCACAGAACCTTAAGATGTTGCATGTTGAACGTTGACCCAAGCCCCCTCCCACTGATGTCCCTCTCCGTCGATTTGCAAGCCGCCCTTCGGCCCACCCCCACCCTGGACAGCGATCACCCCGGGCTTCGGGACTGGACGCAGGAAGTGGTGGGCAGCACCACCGCTGCGCAGGATCAGGCCGTGCGCCTGTACTACGCCGTGCGTGACGGATTTCGCTACGACCCTTACCACATCGATTTGTCCACCCGAGGGATGTCCGCGAGCCGGGTGATCGAGTGCGGCTTCGGCTGGTGCATTCCCAAGGCGGTGTTGCTCGCCGCTGCGTGCCGGGTGGTGGGCATTCCGGCCCGGGTGGGTCTGGCCGATGTTCGCAACCACCTCTCCACCGAGCGGCTGCGCGAGAAGATGGGTACGGATGTGTTCTACCGACATGGCTACACCGCCCTGCATCTGAACGGGCAGTGGGTCAAGGCCACGCCCGCCTTCAACATCGAGTTGTGTCACAAGCTGCGGCTGCAGCCACTGGAGTTCGATGGCAGCGCCGACTCGATCTACCACCCCTTTGACCTGGACGGTCAGCGCCACATGGAGTATCTGGCCCTGCACGGCGAGCACGATGACTTGCCGCTGGAAGAGGTGCGCGGGGTCTTCACGACCCACTATCCGCAATTGCTCGCGTCCTCCGGCGATGACTGGTTGCGCGATGTCGAGCACGACAGTGCTGCGCAGGACCCGGCTCGTTAAGCCACTCCGTTTGATATAGTTATGACGAACATGACCGTACCGGCATCCCCGCTCCCTGCCCTGCCGGGTTTTCGCTCGCGTGTGGTGCCTGTCATCGTCATCACCGAGGTGGCGCAAGCCGTTCCGTTGGCCCATGCCTTGCTGGAGGGCGGGGTGGATGTCATGGAAATCACACTGCGGCACGCCGCCGGGCTGCCCGCCATTGAAGCCGTGGCCCGGCAGGTGCCGCAGATGCTGGTGGGCGCCGGCACCGTGACGCGCCCCCACGAGATGCGCAGTGTTCAGCAAGCGGGGGCTCGTTTCGCACTGTCACCCGGCATGACCGAATCACTGGTACACGCGGCTCAAGCCTGCTGCTTGCCCTTCATGCCCGGTGTCATGACGCCGGGTGAAGTGATGCAAGCGCGCGAGTGGGGCTTTCATCTCGTCAAACTCTTTCCTGCCGCACAAGCGGGCGGCTTGGCCATGCTCAAGGCGCTTGCAGGTCCCCTGGGCGATATGAGGTTTTGTCCCACCGGAGGCGTGTCCAGTGCCAACCTGCTGGAGTATTTGTCGCTACCCCATGTGCCCCTCGTGGGCGGTTCCTGGCTCACACCCCCAGACTTGTTGGCGCAAGGCGATTGGGGGGCCATCAGCCGTCTGGCGCGAGAGACCTGCGAGCGTGCTGCTGCCGCCCCGACTGGCGCGCTGTCACGCCACGCGGAACGCCCCGAAACCTGATTGATGGTGATGACCCCCTCCATGCCCCCTTTCACCCCTCCCTCACAACGCCCGGCATGGCGATCCCTGACCGCCTTGGCCGGCTCAGTACCGCATTTGCGCGAGCTGTTGAAAGACCCGCAGCGCCATCAGTTTCAAGCCTCGGCTGCAGGACTCACACTCGACTACACCCACCAGGCCGTCGACACGCGCATCTTGCAGCAGCTGTGTGTGCTGGCAGAAGACAGCCAACTCATGCCTCAGGCCCAAGCCATGTTTCGAGGCGAACCCATCAACCTCACCGAGCAACGGCCGGCGCTGCATGTGGCACTGCGGGGAAGTCATCTGCCCCAAGCCCCATGGGGTGACGATATCTCGCAACAGGTTCGCGTCGAACTGACCCGCTTCACCGCCTTCGCCGATCAGGTGCGAGCTGGCGGGCAGCGAGGCTTTTCCCATACGCCCATCACCGACATCGTCAACCTGGGCATCGGCGGATCGGACCTGGGGCCGCGCCTGGCGGTGGACGCTCTGGCCCCGTGGGCCGCGTTGCAGACCCGAAACCAGGTGCGTGTGCACTTTGTCTCCAACCTCGACGCCTGGAATTTGCACGCCACCTTGTCCTCCCTGAACCCGTCGACCACCGCATTCATCGTCCAGAGCAAATCGTTCACCACCCCCGAGACCCTGATGCTGGCGGCTTCTGCACGCCACTGGCTACTGGCGGGGGGATGCCCTGCTGACCAACTGTCTCGTCACCTGATCGCCGTCACTGCGCGTGCCGATCTGGCTCAGGCCGCCGGCTACGCCGCCGACCACACATTCCACCTGTGGGACTGGGTGGGAGGGCGTTACTCGCTGTGGTCGGCCATCGGACTGCCTCTGGCCATCTCCCTGGGTGGCAAAGCCTTTGAGGCGCTGCTGCACGGTGCCCGTGCCATGGACGAGCACTTCCTGTCGGCCCCCACCGCGCACAACCTGCCGGTGCTGATGGCGTTGCTGGGTCTGTGGAACATCAACTTCATGGGGTCGCCCACTCACCTGGTGGCTCCCTACGCGATGTCGCTGGCCCGTTTGCCGCCCTATCTGCAGCAACTCGAGATGGAGTCCAACGGCAAGCGCACACACATCGATGGCAGCACCGTTGACTGCCAGACGGCCCCCGTGGTGTGGGGCGGCTTGGGCATTGAAGGACAACACGCCTATTTCCAGTTGCTGCACCAGGGACGTCACCGCGTACCGGTGGACTTCATCGGCGTGCGGCACGATCCCACGCCCACGGCATGGGCTCCCGAGCAGCACCGGGTGGTGGTTGACAACCTGGTCGCCCAGCGCCTGGCATTGGCTCAGGGTCGTGACAGTACCCGCACACACCAGTTGTTGCGTGCTCAGGGAATGGACGAGAGCACCGTCACACGAATGGTGCCGCACCGCACCTACCCGGGCAACACCCCGAGCAGTCTGCTGTGGCTGGACGAGATGACCCCCCATCACCTGGGAGCGCTGATCGCTCTGTACGAACACAAGGTGTTCTGCCAGGCAGCGTTGTGGGGTATCTGTGCGTTTGATCAATGGGGCGTGGAACTTGGCAAAACCCTGCTGAACAGCGCAAAACTCCCGCACTCTGGCTGACATAACCGCTATCGCGTGCGGTCCGCTACTCACATGCCAGTAGCGCGAATAACCAGTTGACAGAATTGGCGCCAGGGCAGGTACTCCCTAAGCTTGCCCCCCTGCGATGCCTATCGCGCAAGAAGCCTGCACAAGATGTCAATCCAAATGGTATTGGCCGACCCGCATCCCCTGATGCTGGACGGTCTGGCGAGCGTGTTTCAACACGAATCCGAGTTTTCGGTCTGTTCCTCTGTGCAGGACGGCCAGGCAGCCTGGCAGGACGTCCAGAGAATCAAGCCGCATGTGTTGATTCATGAACTGAACCTACCAAAATTGAACGGATGGCGACTGATTCAGGCGATACGATCGGACGGCCTGCGCACCATTCCCATTGTGTTCACCAGCGCATGCCCATCGCACATCACACATGCGCGGGAGTTGGGTCTGATGGGTTTGATCGGCAAAGACAAGCCTCGAAACGTCTTGCTGGAGTGCGTGCGGTCCGTGCTGCAGGGCCGTGCCTGGCTGGATACCGATTTACCCGACCAGCTCCCCAACCCCATACCCGTCCCTCCACCCGACTTGGATTCACCTCAGCCCCTCACGGCACGCGAATGGAGCGTGGCGAAATTGGTGGTCGAAGGGCTGCCCAATAAGCGCATTGCTCAGCGACTCAATATCACCGAAGGCACCACCAAGCTGCATCTGCACCATATTTACCAAAAGCTGCAGTGCTCGGGCCGCATGACCTTGATGGTCTACATGAGGAACAACGGACTGGCGTGAGCGTTACGTGCCTTGGAGCACAGACCCGTGGTGGATCCGTGTCTAGAGTGACCAGACGATTCAGCATCAAGGTGTTTCATGGTCATACGCGTTTCGCTTTCAATTCCGCACAACTTGCTGGCTCAGGGCATCGAGTCGTACCTGCAACGGCAAGCAGCCATCGAGTTGGTGTCGCCTGCCGCATCCTCGCCCGGTTTGCCCGACCCAGCGGCTGACACGCAACACGTGGTCATGCTCATCGGCCTGGACTCCTTGCAGGCCACCCCCCTGGACGCTCTGCGTGACAGACACGCACGGCATCCGGAGCAACCCCTGGTAGTGCTGGCTGATTTCCGCCAACCCGCCGAACTGCTGAGCACGCTCGATGCGGGCGCTCTGGCGTGCGTATCCACCACCAGCCAGCTCGATGATGTGTTGCAAGCCATCCGCTCGGCCTCGCAAGGTCACCGCTATTTGTGCCAGCAATTGGCCACGCTGATGCTGCAAGGCGCGCGACGTCAGCACCTGGAGTCCCGCGAGCGGCACGGACTGGGGCACCGGGAGGAGGAGGTGTTGCGGCTCATCGCAGACGGCTATTCCTCCAAGGAAATTGCCCGGCAACTGGCCATCGCCCCCAGCACCGTGGATGTGCACCGGCGCAACATCATGCGCAAGATCGGTCTCCACAAAGTGGCCGATCTGACCCGGTTTGCCATTCGGCATCAAATGATCAGCCTGTAACGTCCATGCTCAACCCGACCCGAAACGCCTTGGTCGACGAAGGCCTGAACACCTCCAGATTCGAGCGGCGTGCACAGCCCTTGCTCGCCAAGGCCGACATTCGGCTGAACGGCTCTCGTCCCTGGGACATGAAGATCCACCACCCCGAAACACTCGAGCGGGTGTTCCTGACCGGCAGCGTGGGCCTGGGCGAAAGCTACATGGATGGATGGTGGGACTGCGATCAGCTCGACGGTTTTTTTGATCGCGTTCTGCGTCACGGACTTGATCGTCATGTGCATTCCGTCAATCCGCTGATGCATTTCATCAAGTCGTACTGGGTCAATGCGCAAACAACCCGGCGCGCCTGGATGGTAGGACGCGAGCACTACGATCTGGACCAGGAGCTGTTTCAACACATGCTCGACCCTTACCTGTGCTACAGCTGCGGTTACTGGGAAGAGGCGGACACGCTGGAGCAGGCCCAGCAAGCCAAGCTCGAGTTGATCTGCCAAAAACTGCAACTGAAGCCGGGCATGACGCTGCTCGATATCGGGTGTGGCTGGGGCAGCCTGATGCGCTATGCAGCCACCCATTACCAGGTGAGTGGGGTGGGTCTGACCATTTCGCGCGAACAGGCCTCGGCCGCTGCGCTGCTGGATCGACAGTTGCCGATACGATATGAATTGACCGACTACCGACAATTCAACACCGAGGGGCAGCAGCAGTTTGACCGGGTGGCTTCCGTGGGCATGTTCGAGCATGTGGGGCTGAACAACCACCAGGCGTACTTCGACACCGCCCTGCGATGTCTCAAGCCTGACGGGCTGTTTCTGCTGCACACGATTGGCAAGAACCTCAGCCAGGTGCCCATCGACCCCTGGATTGAAAAATACATCTTTCCCAATGGTGAGTTGCCATCGCTCCAGGAGTTGACCCGCTCGACGGAACGCCACTGGGTGATTGAGGACATTCACAACTTCGGCGCAGACTACGACCGCACCTTGATGGCCTGGCACGCGCGTTTTCAACAGGTCTGGCCACAGCTGAAAGAACGTCACTCCGAGCGCTTCTACCGCATGTGGAACTATTACCTGCTGTCATGTGCAGGCACCTTTCGCGCCCGCTCTAACCAGCTGTGGCAACTTGTTCTCTCACCTCAAGGCGTGCGCGGTGGATATCGCCGCCCGACAACACCATGCTAGACCTGCAGCAACCCCAACCCCAAACCCAACTCGACCATTCATTGACCTTGATGGGATTCATGCAAAAGCAATGGATACGCTGGGCTGAAATCGCCCTGAGCCATCAACGGCTGGCGGCCATCACCTCGCAGGAAAAACTCTCGCTGATCGCGCAGAGCAAGGATCCGTTCAGGGCTCAGCAGACGGCCATGCAGATGGCGTCCGAACAAATGGCCAACAACCTGCAATGGATGCGTGACCTGTGGTCTTCTCAATTCGAATCGCAGAGTCAGTGGAACCAGACCTGGATGCATGTGTTGCAAACACAACAGCACGCATCCCAGGATGCCATGAAGTTTCAGTGGATGGCAGCTCAACCGCCGGCGGACTATGCCAACGCCATGGCCGAATCCATCATGGCCATGAGCCGACAGTTTGTGAATGGGGCGAGCCATCCAGCCACATCACGAAAATGAATGGCCTGCACGCTTGAACGCAGAGGCAACTCGGATGTCCAGGCCACTGAAATGGGTCGATTGATCAGGGCGCGGGACCATCTAGAAAAAAAGAACGGCGGGGCTCATCAGCCCTCGCAAGGCCTGCCCTTCAGGGACGACTCGTCACCTGCAAACGGTTGATGTACTCGACCACCGCCAGCACGCGAATGCGCACATACGCTTGCGGGTCATAGTAGGTGTCGGCGTAGTGCTCGCCCGCGCGCAGTCGGTACACCTGCCCCCACACCGGCATGTCACGACTGCCATGCGCCTTGACATCATCGCCCACGATGCTGTCGTACACCCTCGACATGGGGAAAATGCCGCCATTGCCACGACTGAGCAATGTCAGGTCGGGCGGGGATTTGCGCAGCAAGTCTGCGATCGGCCCGTTGCCCTTGCCATCACGCCCATGACAGGACGCACAACGCGCTTGAAATTCCTGTTGCCCAAAATCGACCCGCTGGCTGGGGGTCGATTGTGCCGAGACCAGCATCGGCAAAGCCACCAACAGGCCCCATGCAGGCAAGCGCAGTGTCAGAAAGGTTTTCATCGTTCTCTCCTTTGGCTTCAAGTGTCAAGACAAGCCTGAGTTGGTCAACAGGCGCTCGTATTCATGCTTGATGATGGCGTAGCACTCACAGGTGGTTCGTCCCAGCCCGGCGCGGTCGAGCACCTGGATCGACCCACGGGAATAGTCAATCATCCCGGCACGCTGCAAGCGTTTGGCCGCTTCGCTGATGCCTTCACGTCGCACACCCATGGTCTTGGCGATCAGCTCATGCGTGAACGACAACTCTGAGCCGGCCACACGATCCAGGTTCAACAACAAGGTTCGACTGAGCTGCTGATCAATGGAGTGTCGTCGGTTGCAGGCCGCAATCTGCGAAGCATGCGTCATCAAGACCTGCATGTACCGCAGAATCAGCCGTCTAAACGAGCCGGATTGATTGAACTCATCCAGCACCGCATCGGCGCGTATGCGGTAGGCATATCCCTTGGCAATCACCACCGCCTTGCTGCTGGTCGACTGGCTTCCCATGAACACAAAAATGCCCACCAGGCCTTCGTTGCCCATTTGGGCAAACTCCGCCGACTTGCCATCCTCGAAGTC
>CANFMY010000043.1 GCA_947448375.1 Comamonadaceae bacterium
CGGAATTGCTGCAGACACTGAGCGCTTGATGAGCTTGATGTGCATCATGCCCTTGATGCATCTTCTGCGTCGGCAACGCCTGTCGCTGCTGCCGCGGCTGTCACAACCGCAGCGCCTGAAACATCGCCAGACTAGGCTGACTCGTTGTCAACGCCCCCGGCATCCTGAGCGCTGACCAGCGCACGCAGGCCATCTTCGTCCAGCACCGGAATGCCCAGGGCCAGGGCTTTTTCGAGTTTGCTACCGGCATCCGCACCCGCAATCACGCCATGCGTTTTCTTGCTCACGCTCCCCGCCACCTTGGCCCCGGCGGCCTCGAGCAGGGCCTGGGCTTGTTCGCGGCTGAGCGTGGGCAAGGTGCCCGTCAACACATAGGTGCGCCCCGCCAGGGGCAGTTGCGCCTGTGCGCTGGGCTCGTGTTCGGGCCAGGTCACCCCGCAGGCCCGCAATTGCTCCACCACCTCGCGGTTGTGGGGTTGGTCAAAGAAGGTGCGCAGACTTTGGGCCACCACCGGTCCGACATCGCGAACCTGCAGCAGTTGCTCGAGGCGGGCGTCCATGATGGCATCCAGGCCACCAAAGTGACGCGCCAGGTCCTTGGCGGTGGCTTCCCCCACATGGCGAATGCCCAACCCGAACAAGAATCGCGGCAAGGTGGTGAGTTTGGATCGCTCCAGACTGGTCAGGACATTCTGGGCCGATTTGTCCGCCATGCGGTCCAGCTGTGCGAGGGACGTCAAACCCAACCGGTACAAGTCCGGCAGGGTATGAACCGTGCCGCCGTCCACCAGTTGATCGATCAGCTTCTCGCCCAGGTCTTCGATGTCCAGCGCACGGCGCTGGGCAAAGTGCAACAGCGATTGCTTGCGTTGGCCGCTGCAAAACAGACCGCCCGTGCAGCGGTAGTCGGCCTCGCCCTCCTCGCGCACGGCGACGCTGTCACAGATCGGGCATTGATGCGGCATGCGAAAGGCTTGCGTCCCTTGCGGTCGAAGCTCCAGCACCACCGACACCACTTCAGGAATGACATCGCCGGCACGGCGCACCACCACGGTGTCTCCCACCCGCACGTCCTTGCGCGTGGCCTCGTCCTCGTTGTGCAAGGTGGCATTGGTCACGGTGACCCCACCCACAAACACCGGGGCCAGCTTGGCCACGGGGGTGAGCTTGCCAGTGCGCCCCACTTGCACCTCGATGGCCTGCACCGTAGTCATCTGTTCCTGCGCCGGGTATTTGTGTGCCACGGCCCAGCGGGGCTCTCGGGTGACAAAGCCCAGTTGCTGCTGCCAGTCCAACCGGTCCACCTTGTACACCACGCCGTCAATGTCAAACGGCAGACGGTCGCGTAGCGCCCCCATGCGGGCATGAAAGCCCACCAGTCCCTGCGCTCCCTGCACACGGCTGCCGTGTTCACAGACCGGCAAGCCCCAGCCCTTCAGGCACATGAGCAAGTCCCAATGCGTGGGCACCGACAGTGCATCGACAGGATCACACCAGCCCACGCCATAGGCAAAAAAACTCAATGGCCGCTGTGCCGCAATGGCCGGGTCCAGTTGCCTGACTGCGCCCGCGGCGGCGTTGCGCGGATTGACAAAGGTTTTCTCCTGACGTGCACCGCCAGCAATGCGCTCACGCTGGCGTTCGTTGAGTGCCACGAAATCGTCGCGCCGCATGTACACCTCACCGCGCACCTCGAGTACGTCGGGAATGGGGCAGCTGACCGCCCCGACCTGCAAGCGAAGCGGAATTTGACCGATGGTGCGGATATTCTGGGTCACGTCCTCGCCGGATTCTCCATCCCCCCGGGTGGCCGCTTGCACCAGCACACCGCGCTCGTATCGCAGGCTGATGGCCAGCCCGTCAAACTTCAATTCAGCGACATACTCGACCGCTGGGGCCTGGTCATCCAGGGCCAACTCCTTGCGGATACGGGTGTCAAAACTCTCGGCGCCGCTGGCTTCGGTATCGGTTTCCGTGCGGATGCTGAGCATGGGCACGCCATGCCGCACGGCGACAAATGTCGACAGGGGCTTGCCACCCACGCGCTGGGTGGGCGAGTCGGGTGTGTGCAACTCGGGGTGAGCCGCCTCGAGGGCTTGCAGTTGCTGGAACAGTCGGTCGTACTCGGCATCCGGAATGGAGGGCTCATCGAGTACGTAATAGCGATGGGCGTGCTGATGCAGTTGTTCACGCAACTGATGGGCGACCACAGCCGGCGAATCGTTCGCAAGAGCGGACGTTGCTCCCATGTCATCCGAGCCCGAGGGCTCGGCATCGAACAGGTCCGGGGTGCTCATCCCGCGACTGGCGATCAGCTGAACAGACGACGCGCTTGCGCCGAACCCGCAGACAGGTCGCGGGCGTCCAGGGTGTCGTACAAGGCGTTGAGGTCTTGCTGGATGCTTTGAATCGCCGCCTGCGACAAGGACTGGCCATGATCGTCCGTCACCTGACCATCCATGATGCGGGCCAGTTCGGTGGCCACAAAGCACATGCGCGCAAACGGTTCTTCCTGACGATCCACCTGCGGTACGTCCAAGGTGAGCGTGAGTTGACGAATGGCCGAGAGCGATGGGTCATCCGCCAGGGCTGCCTGCGAGTCAAAACTCAAATCCAGAATGGGGGGCAGGCCCACCACCGGGGCGGGAATCACCATGCGCCCCGGAATCACGCCCGGCACAAAGCCCAGTCGGGCTGCGTTTTGCTGCACGTAGCCAGGGCTCCAGGGCAAGTCCAGGGCCTTGAGGGTGAAGCTCAACTGGGCGTCGTGCGCGCCGGCGAAATGATCGAGTTCGCGCGCACGCGCCACCTCCTCGAGCATCTCGGGAAATTCGGGCTCGGCGTCCAGCGCATCGGCAAAGGCGCGGGTTTTCATCACGAACTCGGAAAATTCGATTTCGTTCAAAGCGCCCATGCGATTGGCGAGTTGCACGCCCGCCTGGAAGGCGCTGTAGCGCTGACCGGCACGCAGCTGCTCCCACTCGCCACTGGCAGCGTTGAGGCCCTGAATGGTGAAATGTTTGGACCCCACACGTCGTGTGGGAGGCATGGCGGCCAACGCAGCGTCACCGGAGGTCGGGGCGTCGATTTCGATCGGCGCAATCACGTCGATGAGCGCATCCAACCCGTGACGCTTGTCAGGCGCGGGCATGACCCCGCCCACTTCAAAGCTCTCTGGGGGGAGGCTGTCGGTTGACCCAAAAGCCTCGCGCTGTGCCATCAGTTCGTCCGAAAACCGCGACTCGACAGTCGAGCCGTCCTGGGATTCGAGGCTGGCGTCACGGGGGTCTTGGCGATCCACCACAGGCTCGGCCTGACGCGGCCTGCTCTTGCGCGAGGTCCAGGCGCTGTGGGCGACCACGCCCGCCAACACCACGCCACCCGCAATGGCCAATGCGACTTGCAAGGTACTCATGCCGGTTTCCTTGAGGTTCAGGTGGATTCGGCCATGGACACCGCCGACTCCATGTCGACCGCCACGATGCGCGACACGCCTTGCTCCTGCATGGTGACACCAATGAGTTGCTCGGCCATCTCCATGGCGATCTTGTTGTGGGAAATGAACAGAAACTGCGTTTCCTTGGACATGCTCGAGACCAGCCGCGCATAGCGCTCGGTGTTGGCATCGTCCAGCGGCGCGTCCACCTCGTCGAGCAAACAAAACGGAGCGGGATTGAGCTGAAAGATCGCAAACACCAAGGCGATGGCGGTCAGTGCCTTCTCGCCACCGGACAGCAGGTGAATGGTCTGGTTTTTCTTGCCCGGGGGTTGCGCCATGACTTGTACGCCCGAGTCGAGAATTTCCTCGCCCGTCATGATGAGGCGGGCATTGCCGCCACCAAACAACTCGGGGAACATGCGGCCGAAATGTTCGTTGACGGTGGCAAAGGTGCTGCCCAGCAGCTCGCGCGTCTCGCCGTCAATCTTGCGGATGGCGTCTTCCAGCGTGGTCATGGCCTCGGTCAGGTCGGCAGACTGCGCATCCAGGAATGTCTTGCGCTCACGGGCGGTGGTGAGTTCATCCAGAGCCGCCAGGTTGACGGCGCCCAAGGCCTGGATCTCGCGCTGGAAGCGGTCAATCTCGGCTTGCAGACCCGAGAGACGCACGTCACCGGCTTCGATGGAACGGGCCACGGCCTCCAGATCGGCCTGCGCCTCGGCCAGTTGTTGAGCATATTGCTCCACCCCCAGACGCGCAGCCTGCTCCTTGAGTTGCAGATCGGTGATGCGTTGTCGCATCGGGTCCAGGTTGCGTTCGATCTTCAGACGCTGCTCATCGCTGGCACGCAGCTTGGCGCTGAGATCGTCGTACTGGCTGCGCTTGGCGGCCAGGGCTGCCTCGCGCTCGGACTTGACAGCGAGCGCAGCTTGCAAGCCGGCTTGGGCGGCCACATCGCTCAGGCGCTCAAACTCTTCCTGCAGTTTGACTTGCTCGTCCTGCAAGGCGGTGGTTTGCTGACCAGCCGACTGGATCAATCGCTGCAGTTCGGCTTCTCGGGTGATGTGGGTGCGTCGCAGGAAGTCGGCCTCCTGGGATTGACGCTCCAGGCTGCGCAGTTGCTCGCGCGCTTCCTGCAACCGACGCTGGGCCGTCATGACGTGTTCGTCGAGTTGGGCGTGACGCTCCTGGCTGTCGGCGAGCATCATGTCGAGCTCTTCAAAACGGGCGTCCGCGGCAGCGCTGCGCTCCTGAAGGGCGTCGAGCTGTGTTTGAACCTCATGCAGATCGGTTTCAATCTGGGTGGAGCGAGCACGCGCCTGATCGGCTTGTTGTGTCAAGCGCAGGGCTTCCACCTGCAACTCGTGGGCCTGCGCCTGCGCCTGCGAGGCCTCACGGCGCAGTTCGACCAGACGTTGGCTGGCGTCGCTGTAGGCGGCCTCGGAGCGCACCAGCAGGTTGCGGGCTTCTTCACGGATGAAGGTTTGTGCACGTCGCTGCTTGTCGAGGTTGTCGATTTCCTGGGCGCGGGCGAGCAGACCGGCCTGTTCGCTGTCCGGGGCATAGAAATTGACACTGTGTCGGCTGACCGCATGACCCTGCGGCACCAGAATCCACTGACCGGCTTGCAAACTGTCGCGTTGCGCCAGGGCTTGCGACAGGTCAGGCGCCGTGAAGCAGCCTTCGAGCCAGCCTTCCAGCAGGGCTTTGAGGCCGGCATCATTCAACCGCAGCAATTCACTCAGGCGAGGCAACGCGGAGGCGCCGCTGCTTGTCGCGGCGGAGGGCAAGGTATAGAAGGTGAGCTTGGCCGGCGGCGGGTCGCTGGCCAGCGATCCGATCATCTCGAGGCGACTGACCTCCAGTGAATTGAGTCGCTCGCGCAACGCAGACTCGAGGGCGTTTTCCCAACCCGCCTCGATGTGCAGGCGACTCCACAAGCCTTGCAAACCTTCCATGCCATGCTTGGCCAGCCAGGGTTGCAGCTTGCCATCGGTTTTCACGCGCTCTTGCAGGGCCTGCAAGGCTTCCAGACGGGCGGACAAGTCGGCCTGTTTGGCGGACTCGTCATTCAGGCGCTGCTGCGCCTCGCGGCGCGTGTCGTCGAGTTGCGGCACTTGCTCCTGCAACTCTTGCAGTTGCGCATCCAGCACCTCGGCCGTTTCCTGCGCGGCCTGCAACTGCGCCTGGGCCTGCTGCACGCGCTGATCGTCGGGCGCATCCAGTCCGCGTCGGTCGGCCTGCAAGCGTTCACGGCGCGACTCCAACTGCTGGGATTGTTCCTGCAGGTTGCGTTGATCGGCCGACAGCACCTGCAGCTGTTGCTGCACCTCGACCACCTGATTGCGCTGGGCATCGGCCTTGTGTTGGGCGGCCTGCTGCGCTTCCTCCAAAGTCGGAAGCTGGGCGTTTTGCTCCTCCAGCTGGGCTTCCAGCAGGGCGGCTTGTTCCGCGCCCTGTTCGGCCTGTTCCATCAAGGTTTCACGCTCGATGCTGGCTTGTTGCGATTGCTCGGCCCAATGGGCGATCTGGTCCTGCAATTGGACCAGTCGCTGCTGAGCGCGCTGGCGCCCCTCCACCACGTAGCGAATCTCGGCCTCCAGGCGACCCACTTCGGCCGAGGCTTCATACAAATGGCCCTGCGCCTGGTTGAGCTGGTCTCCGGACTCGTAATGCGCCTGGCGCACCGCTTCGAGGTCAGCCTCGATATGACGCAAATCAGCTGTTTTGGACTCGAGGTCCAGCACAGCTTGTTGCATCTGTTCCTGCAAGCGGGTTTGGTCACCGGCCGCCTCGGTGCGACGCAGGAACCACAACTGGTGCTGCTTGAGCGTGACATCGGACTGCAAGGTCTTGTACTGCTGCGCCACCTCGGCCTGACGTTCCAGTTTGTCCAGGTTGGCGTTGAGCTCGCGCAGGATGTCCTCCACCCGGGTGAGGTTCTCGCGCGTGTCGCTCAGGCGGTTTTCGGTTTCGCGGCGACGCTCCTTGTATTTGGACACCCCGGCGGCTTCCTCCAGAAACAGGCGCAGCTCCTCCGGTTTGGATTCGATGATGCGGCTGATGGTGCCCTGGCCGATGATGGCGTACGCACGGGGCCCCAGCCCTGTGCCCAGGAACACGTCCTGCACATCGCGGCGACGAACCGGCTGGTTGTTGATGTAGTAGCTGCTGGTGCCATCGCGGGTCAAGACACGCTTGACCGCAATCTCGGTGAACTGGTTCCACTGGCCGCCTGCACGGTGGTCGGCGTTGTCAAACACCAACTCCACACTGGCGCGACTGGAGGGCTTGCGAACGGTGGTGCCGTTGAAGATCACGTCCTGCATGGACTCGCCGCGCAACTCGCTGGCGCGACTCTCGCCCAGCACCCAGCGCACCGCATCCATGATGTTGGACTTGCCACAGCCGTTGGGCCCCACCACCCCC
The DNA here is from genome assembly GCA_947448375.1 of Comamonadaceae bacterium. Lineage (GTDB taxonomy): Bacteria > Pseudomonadota > Gammaproteobacteria > Burkholderiales > Burkholderiaceae_C > Limnohabitans. The sequence continues at coordinate 6,869 of CANFMY010000043.1, forward strand.
ACCAGTTGTCCCGGCAGCAGGAAATTGGTGGGTTCAACGAACGACTTGAAGCCAGAGAGTTTGATCGAGTTAAGACGCACCGAAGGCCTTTGAGTTCTAAAGTATTCAGTTCATGTGGCATGGAGCCCCTTCCAAGGACTCCGCCAAATCAATCACCAATGATACCTGCCCGATAGACCTGCAACCCCTGCTGCAGCCGCTCCAGGCGAGGAATGAGGGTGCCCAGCGATTCCTGTGTGGCGGCCCCCTGCCCCAGTCGAGCCTGTTGATCTGCCTGCCGAGAAAGTTCACACAAGGAGACGCTCGCCACCAGCCCCAGGTAGCCCTTCAGGTCATGCAGGCACCGGTGCAGGGTAGGCAAGTCGGCAGCAGACTGCAACTGCGACAGGCTGGTCGTGAGACTGAGATCCACGCTGCCAAGCAGCTCGGTCAAGTCAGCCACTTGCAAGGCATAGGCTTGGGCCTGGGTGAGATCCAGATCGTCGAATGGGGAAACCATGGTCGCGGGGATAATACCAACCCATGAACCCCCTGCTCTCGCGCCTGCAGCCCTACCCCTTCGAGCGGCTGCGCCAGTTGTTTGCCGGCGTCACGCCTCCCCCGAATCTCAAGCCCATCAGCCTGGGGATTGGCGAGCCGCGTCACGCCACGCCGCCGTTCATCCTGGAAGCGCTCAGTCGAGCGTTTCCGGCCTTGGCAAGTTATCCGCTCACCGCCGGGTCGCCCGAATTGCGTCAGGCCTGCGCCGGCTGGCTGCAACGGCGCTATGGGGTGACGATGGATCCTGCGACCCAGCTATTGCCGGTCAATGGCTCGCGCGAGGCGCTGTTCTCGTTTGCCCAGACGGTGATCAACCCGACCGCATCGGCCAGACCCCTGGTGATCTGCCCCAATCCGTTCTATCAAATCTACGAAGGCGCCGCATTGCTGGCGGGGGCACAGCCCTATTTCGTGCCCAGCCGTGCCGATCGCAACTTTGCGGTGGATTGGCGCAGCGTGCCCGAGGATGTGTGGGCCGATGCCCAACTCGTTTACGTGTGCTCACCCGGCAACCCCACCGGTGCCGTGATGCCCCTGGAAGAATGGCAACTGCTGTTCGAACTCAGCGATCAACATGGTTTTGTGATTGCCTCGGACGAGTGCTACAGCGAAATCTATTTCCGCGATGAACCGCCTCTTGGCGGCCTGGAGGCAGCGCACCGCCTGGGTCGTCATGACTTTCGCAACCTGATTGCTTTCACCAGCCTGTCCAAGCGCAGCAATGCGCCGGGGCTGCGCAGTGGCTTCGTGGCGGGGGACGCCACGTGGATCAAGCACTACCTGCTCTACCGCACCTACCACGGCAGCGCCATGAGCGGCATGGTGCAAGCGGCCAGCATCGACGCCTGGAATGACGAGTCGCATGTGGAGCGCAACCGCGAGCAGTACCGCGCCAAGTTCGCCCAGGTCACCCCGGTGTTGCAGCAAGTGCTGGACGTCCATCTGCCCGATGCCGCGTTTTACCTCTGGGCCGCCGTGCCGGGCGGCGATGACCAGGCGTTCGCGCGTGATTTGCTGGCTCAATACAATGTCACTGTTTTGCCGGGCAGTTATCTGGCCCGCGAGTCTGCCGGCTTCAACCCCGGACGCGGTCGCATCCGCATGGCCTTGGTGGCCGAAACCGCCGAATGCCTGGAAGCTGCGCACCGCATCGTTCAATTCGTTCAACACCGACCCGTCTGATCACCATGACACAACAACTGCAAACCATCATCGACAGCGCCTGGGACAACCGTGCCAACCTCTCGCCTGCCTCCGCCCCCCAGGAAGTGCAAGACGCGGTCGAGCATGTGATCGCCGAACTCAATGCAGGCCGCTTGCGCGTGGCCACTCGTCAGGCAGTGGGTCAGTGGACGGTTCACCAGTGGATCAAAAAGGCGGTGCTGCTGAGCTTTCGCCTGAAGGACAACGAAGTCATCAAGGCCGGACAGCTCGGCTTTTACGACAAGGTGCCGACCAAGTTCGCTCACCTCGATGAAGCCCAGATGAAGGCCAGCGGCGTGCGCGTCGTGCCCCCGGCCGTGGCGCGTCGCGGCAGCTTCATTGCCAAGGGCGCCATCCTGATGCCCAGCTATGTCAACATCGGCGCCTATGTGGACGAAGGCACCATGGTGGACACCTGGGCCACCGTGGGCTCGTGCGCTCAAGTGGGCAAGAACGTGCACCTGTCTGGCGGTGTGGGCCTGGGCGGCGTGCTGGAACCCCTGCAAGCCAACCCCACCATCATCGAAGACAACTGCTTCATCGGCGCACGCTCGGAAGTCGTTGAAGGTGTGATCGTCGAAGAAAACTCGGTGATCTCCATGGGCGTGTACATCGGGCAGAGCACCAAGATCTATGACCGCGCCACGGGCGAGGTGACCTACGGCCGTATCCCCGCCGGGTCGGTGGTGGTGTCGGGCAACCTGCCCAGCGCCGACGGCAAGTACAGCCTGTACTGCGCGGTCATCGTCAAGCGCGTGGATGCGCAAACCCGCGCCAAGACCAGCCTGAACGATTTGCTGCGCGATTGATTCATCGATTGATCGATTGACCGCGTTGCGGCGTTCATCCCAGGTCCACTTTCTCTCTCATCGCTGAATGCCATGGCTCGTGCACTGCAACTGACGGAACAACTGATCGCTGAAGCGTCGGTGACCCCCAGCGATGGGCGTTGCCAGGCCCTGCTGGCCGCACGCTTGGAACCCTTGGGCTTCAGTTGCGAAACCCTGGTCAGTGGACCGGAGGATTTTCGTGTCACCAACCTGTGGGCGATTCGACGCAGTGCGCGTGCCAACGCCCCCACCCTGGTGTTCGCCGGACATACCGATGTGGTGCCCACCGGGCCACTTGAGAACTGGTCGAGCGATCCTTTTGTGCCCACGCACCGCGACGGCAAGTTGTATGGTCGGGGGGCCAGCGACATGAAGAGTTCGCTCGCGGCCATGGTGGTGGCGGTGGAAGAGTACCTGGCCCAGCAGCTGCAACCGGATTTTTCCATCGCCTTTTTGCTGACCAGCGATGAAGAAGGCCCGGCCCTGGACGGCACCGTGGTGGTCTGCCAGGTGTTGCGTGAACGCGGTGAGCGACTGGACTGGTGCATTGTGGGCGAGCCCACCTCGGTGGAGCGCACCGGCGACATGATCAAGAACGGGCGCCGTGGCACCCTGAGTGGCAAATTGACCGTCAAGGGCATCCAGGCACACATTGCCTACCCACATCTGGGGCGCAACCCCATCCACGATCTGGCCCCCGCGTTGGCCGAGTTGGTCGCCATCCGTTGGGACGAAGGCAATGCCTTCTTTCCGCCCACCAGCTGGCAGGTGAGCAACATCCACGCAGGCACGGGTGCCAGCAATATCATTCCTGGCACTTGCGTGGTCGATTTCAATTTCCGCTTCTGCACGGAATCCACCGTCGAGAGTCTCAAGAGCCGCCTGACCGCGGTGCTGGACCACTACCCCATCGACTACACGCTGCAATGGACCTTGGGGGGGCTGCCCTTCCTGACCGAACCTGCCGACCTGGTGGGTGCGGTTCAGCAAGCCATCCGCGACGAGACGGGTCTGGAGACGCAACTCTCCACCACCGGCGGCACGAGCGATGGCCGTTTCATTGCCCAGGTGTGCCCGCAAGTGATCGAACTCGGCCCACCCAACGCCACCATTCACAAGATTGACGAGCACGTGGCCACCCAGGACATCGAAACGCTCAAGAACATCTACCGCCGCGTGCTGGAACAGTTGAATCGTCGCGCACAGGCCCTCGCAGCATGACGCTGCGTGAACTGGTCGATCATTGCCGCACCCAACTCGACGTGGCGGGGGTGTCGTTCGGACAAGGCACCCTCCATGCGCTGGATGAAGCGGCGTGGCTGGTGCTGTGGCGGCTGGACTTGCCACTGGATACCGATCTGGACAATCCGGCCTGCACGGTGTCAAGCGCAGATCAGGCCCGCGTGCACGCCCTGCTGAACGAACGCATTCAAACCCGCCGACCCCTGGCCTACCTGACCGGCGAAGCCTGGCTGCAAGGGGTCGCGTTTCACGTCGATGAGCGCACCATCATTCCGCGTAGCTTGATTGCCGAAGTGCTGGCCATGGGCTGGCTTGACGAGTATGTGCCCGAGGGGCACGCCCGTGTCATGGACCTGTGTACCGGCAACGGCAGCCTGGCGGTGCTGGCCGCCCTGGCCTGGCCCCAGGCCTCGGTGCATGGGCTGGACCTGTCGCCACAGGCCTTGCAGGTGGCCGCTCGCAATGTCGAACGCCACGCCTTGGTCAACCGCATCGAACTGTCGGTCTCGGATGGTTTCGCCGCTGCACACGGCCTTTACCACCTGATTCTGTGCAATCCCCCCTACGTCAACCAGCAGAGCATGGAGGCCTTGCCGCCCGAGTTCCGCGCGGAACCAGCGCTGGCCCTGGCGGGCGGATCGGACGGCATGGACTTCATTCGCCCCTGTCTGCAGCAAGCCTCGCGCTGGCTCACCCCCGATGGCGCCCTGGTGCTCGAAATCGGGCACGAAATCGACCACTTTGAGCGCGCCTTTCCGTCACTCTCACCCTGGTGGCTGGAAACATCCGCGGGAGACACGCAAGTGGCCTTGCTGCGCGCAGCGGACCTGGTGGCCTGGTCATGATCGTTTTGCGTGATGTGCAGTTGCGCCGCGGCACCAAGGTGTTGCTCGAGCGCGCCAACGTTACCCTCCATCCTGGCGAAAAAGTCGGCTTGGTCGGCGCCAATGGCATTGGCAAATCATCGCTCATGGCACTGCTCCTGGGACAGTTGCATGAAGACCGGGGCGAGTGCATGTTCCCCGCCGCTTGGCGAATGGCACAAGTGGCCCAGCACATGCCCGAGAGCGAGGCCACGGCCACCGCCTTCGTGCTCGAGGGTGATTCCCGCTTGCAAGAAGCGCAAGCCGAGTTGCTGCGGGCGCAAGCCTCCCACGACGGCATGGCCCTGGCCCACGCGCACACCAGCCTGGAAGACGCCGGCGTGCACGACGCCCCCTCGCGCGCGCAAACGCTGCTGCTGGGTTTGGGTTTTGGACCCCATGAACTCGAACAGCCCGTCAACAGTTTTTCAGGCGGATGGCGCATGCGTTTGCAACTCGCCCGCGCCCTGATGTGCCCGGCCGATTTGCTGCTGCTCGATGAACCCACCAACCACCTGGACCTGGATGCCCTGGTGTGGCTGGAGAGCTGGTTGCAACGATTTGACGGCACGGTGCTGGTCATCAGCCACGACCGCGAATTTTTGGACACGGTGACCGATGTGACCCTGCACCTCGAGCATCAGGATCTCAAGCGCTACAGCGGCAACTACTCCTCGTTTGAAGATCAGCGGGCGCAGCAACTGGTGCTGCAACAGGCGGCCTATGACAAGCAGCAAGACCGCATGGCCCACTTGCAACGCTTCATTGACCGCTTCAAAGCCAAGGCCACCAAGGCCCGCCAGGCGCAAAGCCGGGTCAAGGCGCTGGAGCGCATGGAACGCCTGGCGCCTCTGCTCGAGCGCGCCGAGTTCAGCTTTGAATTTCGTGAGCCCGAGAGCCTGCCCAATCCCATGATCTCCCTGCAGGATGCCTCGATGGGCTACGGAGAAACGCCCATCCTGCATGGCGTGAACCTGACCGTCCTGGCGGGGCAACGGATTGGCATTCTGGGCGCCAACGGACAAGGCAAGTCCACGCTGGTCAAAACCCTGGTGCGTCAACTGCCCTTGATGCACGGCCGCCTGGTGGAAGGCAAAGGCCTGACCATTGGCTACTTTGCCCAGCAGGAGCTGGACGTGCTGCAATCGGACGATACACCGCTGGAACACCTGACGCGCCTGGCCCGAAGCCTGCAGCCGCAAGTGCGCGAGCAGGAATTGCGCAACTTCCTGGGCTCGTTTCGCTTCATCGATGACATGATGCAGCAACCGGTGGGCACCCTCAGTGGCGGCGAAAAAGCGCGGCTGGTGCTGGCCCTGATCGTGTGGCAACGCCCCAACCTGCTGGTGCTGGACGAACCCACCAACCACCTCGATCTGGACACACGCGAGGCCTTGGGCATGGCGCTGAACGACTTTGATGGCACCGTGCTGCTGGTCAGTCATGACCGCTCGTTGTTGCGCACGGTGTGCGAGGATTTCTGGCTGGTGTCGGAAGGCGCAGTCAAACCCTTTGAGGGCGACTTGCAAGACTACCAGCACCATTTGCTGGACGCCGCACGCAAGCGGCGCGACAGCTGGGCTTCAGCCAGCACGTCGGCGTCAGGCGCCGACGCAGTCAAGGACGCCACCCCGCGTGAATCGCGCAAGCAACAGGCCCAGCGTCGGGCCGAGCTCACCCAAAGATTGCAGCCCTGGCGTCAGGAGATGAAACAGCTCGATGCCACCATGGCGCAATGGCTCACGGAAAAATCCGAACTGGAAGCTGCCTTGATCCAGGGCACCCTGAGCGGCCCCGAGCTGGCACAGCACGGCAAGCGCCTGAAGGAACTGGGTGAAGCCCTGTCAACGGCTGAGGAGCGTTGGCTGGAACTGGGCGGCTGGATTGAAGAGGCGCAAAGCCAGGTCGCGCACACAGCGTGACAGCGCCTCGGATGCTATGCTGAACCCCAGCATGAGTCACAGCACAGAATTTCCATTGATCCAGCCAGGCAGCACCATCACGCTTGACGTGACACCTGCGGCCAACAGCGTCCCTCCACGGGGGTGGTACCACGTTGCCTGGTGTGTGCTCGTCAGTGCCTTGCTCACCGCATGCGCCAACCCGGTATTGCGTCAAGCCAGACAGGATTGCGACCCTGACGCCTACCAACTGTTTCCGGTGGTGTTGCAGTCGCACCGCGTCACCGAACCGGTGGTGATGCAAGTGCCAGATGGCACCCAACACTGCATCACCGAATCTGTTCGCCAAGGTGAGCGAACCACGGCTTTCACCCGCTGCGTCCCCAACTACATGATGCAAACCCGCTGGGTCGATCGCTGGGTCCAGGTGGACCTCAATGCCAGGGAGCGCAACATCTGGCATGAGCGCTGTGTGCAGCAACTGTGCGTGCAACGAGCTGGCAACACCTCGTGCGAGACCCCGCCTGCTGCGAGTGCGCCCATCGCACCCCTCGCGCGTTGAAGGCACAAAAAAAATCACCTCGTACGCAGGTACGAGGTGACGGTGTGGGGTGGTAGGACGTACAAGATTCGAACTTGTGACCAACGGATTAAAAGTCCGCTGCTCTACCAACTGAGCTAACGTCCCGTCTGTTTTGCAACAGATTCAATCAACATTGTGTGCTGACCGAAGCCTCGCATTATAGCGCATTTTTGAGGTGTGTGACACCTCGCCTGCCGCAATCTGATTCATCACCCAACCGGCAGCCACCATGCCAAAGGTGGCCGTGACGCTGACCAACGAGCCATAGCCGTGACAGTTGAGGCTGCCATCGGTGGACGCCTCGCAACTGGCATCGGCCTGACGCACGGCTTCCTGGCTGTACACACACGGCAGATGCAGAGGGGGCGATGACTTGGTGGTGGCCGAGGGTGCACCATGTTCACGTCGCAAGCGGTAGCGCACCTGCGCCAGCAAGGGGTCGTGCGTGACGCGGGAGAGATCATCCACGCGCACCTCATGGGCCAGTCGCTTGCCGCCTGCCGCCCCCACACACACCCAGTGCAGCGGGTGTGCCCAGGACCAGGCCGCCAGTGCGGTCTTGGTGTTGACCTGGTCACAGGCATCGATGACAGCCGTGACCGGTGGGGCGTCGTCACCCAGGATGGCGGGCCAGTTCTGCGCAGAGGCAAACTCTTCAATGACACGCACTCGGCAGGCCGGGTTGATGTCCAGAATGCGTTGCGCCATGGCGTGCACCTTGGCCATGCCCAGGGTGCTGCCCAACGCGTGCAGTTGTCGGTTGACGTTGGATTCGGCCACCTGGTCGAAATCGAGCAAGCTGAGGGTGCCCACACCACTGCGGGCCAACGCTTCGGCCGCCCACGATCCGACGCCACCGATACCGATGACCACCACATGGGCCTTGCGAATGCGGGTGGCACCTTCCACCCCGTACAAACGCTCCAGCCCCTGAAAGCGACGGTCCAGATCCGGTCCGGTCAAATCTGTTGTTCCAGTCGCCATATCTGGTAGCGGAAGGCCAGTACAGCACCGGCGACGATGGCCGCCACGGCAATGAAGGCGTTCAGGCTCAGGGTGGAAATGCCACTCAGCCCCTGCCCGACGGTACAGCCCATGGCCGTCACGCCACCAACCCCCATCAGCACCGCCCCGACCAGGTGATTGCCCAGGTCTTCCACGCTGCCAAAGCCTTCCCAGCGGAAGCTGCCCTCCAGCCGCGAGACGACAAACGAACCGCTGATCACACCCAGCACCGAGATGATGCCCAGGCTCAAGACCTTGGATTTATCGCTGTAGAACATGAGCCAGTCGAGCAGATACGCCACCGGTGCCACGAAAGACAGGGACTCGATGCGACCGGAGTTGGTGGTGAGGTACACATCTTCCAGCGTTTCGGGATGCTCGGCCACATGCCCGAGAGACCCGCTCACCCACCACATGACGACAATCAGCGCACCGGCACCGGCACCGGCCAGCAGGTTGTCGGCACGACGCATGTCACGGTTCAACAGCAGGGCCACCACCAGCGCCACACCCAGGCACACGCCCAGCAAGAGTTGAAGGTTGACCGCAGGCGAGGAGAGCAGGCCTTGCAACAGTCCGCCCAGGTGCGCGCCTTGCGGTAATTCGAGCGCCACACGGTCCACCGTGGACACACGCCACACACCCGTGATGCCTTTGAGCGTGGCGAAGGCCGAAACGCCCATGACCACCATGACCACCAAGGACTTGAGATTGCCGCTGCCCACCCGCACCAGCGTCTTGTTGCCGCAGCCAGAGGCCAGCACCATGCCAAAGCCGAACATCAGCCCACCCAGCAAGCAGGACAACCAGATCAGGCGCGTGCTGGCGTAAAGTGTTTTGCCGGGATCGATATCACCTCGCCAGCTCAACACAGCAAAGCCCAGCATCGCAACCCCGATGGCCAGCATCCACTGACGAGCGCGAGCCCAGTCGCCCATGTTCACCACATCACTGATGGCCCCCATGGTGCAAAAGTGGGTGCGCTGCGCCAGGGCCCCGAACAGGAAAGATGCCCCAAAGCCAGACCACAACACCCATCGGGTCAAGGCATCCACATCCACCGCATCCATAATCAATCTCGTTTATTTGAGGCGAGACAGGCGCTCGCGTGCCGCGTCGCCTGCTTCGGTTTGCGGGTACTTCTTGACGAGGTCTTCCAGCGTCTTGCGTCCGGCTTTGACATCCTTGAGTTCGAGCTGGCAGTTGGCCATGGACAACCAGGCGTCGGGCAGACGGGCGAAATTGGGGGCTGCCGTGCTCAGGGTGCGAAAGTTCTGGATGGCCTCCTTGTAGTCACGGGTGGCGTACTGGGCATTACCCAGCCAGAACAGTGATGACGGGACGTATCCGCTTTGCGGGTAGCGTCGAATGAAGTCGGCCAACGAGGCGGCGGCAGGGGTGAATTCGCCCGCCCGAAAGCGTGCAAGTGCCCCATCGTACTCGCGCTTTTCAGCGGGTTGCGCCTGAAACTCGACCCCATCCAGGGTGACCGTGATGGGCTCCAGGGGACGCAGCCGCTCGTCGATGGACTGCGCCAGGTCCTTGATGCGGCGTTGTGTCTCGGAGAGCTCGCGTATGGTCAAGTCGCGGTCGCCGCGCAATTGCGATTGCTCGCTGCGCAGGGTTTCGATCTGAGCCTGCAGATCCAGGAGCGCACGTCGCAACTGCTGATTGTCCTCGGTCAGGGTCTTGACTTCGCGGGCTTGCGATTCGGTCGGAGCCCGCTGGTTGTCCAGGCGCTGGCGGATCTCGAGGATGGCGCGTCGCGCCTCCTCGTCCTCAAAGAGGGCCGCTCCAGCCGGCTGAAGCCAGGCGGCCAACAGCAAGGCCAGAGGCAGCAGGCGTTTCATCAACGGTAAGCGATTTCAGCGCGACGGTTCTTGGCCCAGGCAGCTTCGTCGTGGCCGGGGTCAGACGGCTTTTCCTTGCCAAAGCTGACGGCTTCGAGTTGGTTGTCCGACACGCCCAGCAAACCCAGCGCTTTGCGAACCGCTTCGGAACGCTTCTGGCCCAGGGCCAGGTTGTACTCACGACCACCACGCTCGTCGGCGTGGCCTTCGATGGCGATGCGACGGTTCTTGTCAGCGCGCAGGTAGCGGGCGTGCGCCTCGATCAGGGTCTGGGACTCGGCCTTGATGACAAAGCTGTCGTAATCGAACAGGATGACCTTGCCCACGCCCGTGGGGCCGGGATCGACGGCGGGAATGTTATTGGCGCGGATGGTCGCCACCGCGCTGGTTGCAGCGGCGGGTGCCTGCTGTGCTGCCGTGCCCGACTTGTCCTCAACCGGGGCTTCGTCCAATTTGACGTTGGAGGCACAACCGGCCAGGGCCAGCAACAAGCCGATAACAATGAGCAGTCGATTCATGAGATTTCCTTGGGAGCGAAGTAATAAGAGGTTGTAATGGCAATGATAAGGGTCAGGGCTTGAAGAACGGCCCCCAATGCGGTTCGCGGATGTCGCCTGGCTGACCCGCCAGACGCGCCGTGATGCGACCATCCAGGGTGGTGGTCATCAGGGCTTCCCGCCCCTGGAGTTGGGTGGCATAGACCATGAGGCGGCTGTTGGGGGCAAAGCTGGGACGTTCATCGGCCGAGGTGTCCGTCACCGCCTGAATCTTGTCGGACTGGAGGTCCATCAGGTGCAGGCGGTATTGCCCCCCGTTGCGGGCGATGAAGGCCATCCAGCGACCGTCCGGGCTGAGGGTGGGTGAAATGTTGTAGCTGCCCTGGAACGTCACGCGCTGGACCGGGCCGCCCATGACCGGGGTGCGGTAAATCTGGGGGGAGCCCCCGCGGTCGCTCACAAAGTAAATGCCCGATCCATCGGGAGCGAAGGCAGGTTCGGTATCGATGCTGTTGGACTGGGTCAAACGGCGCAGCTCTCCGCCATCGGACGGGATGACGTAGATCTGCGAGCCGCCATCGCGGCTGAGGGTCACGGCCAGAAACTTGCCATCGGGCGACCAGGCCGGTGCACTGTTGGAGCCCTTGAAATTGGCCACCACGCGGCGCTTGCCCGCCGAGACATCGTGGACGTACACCACCGGCTTGCGAGACTCGAAGGACACGTAGGCCAGCTGGTTGCCCACGGGAGACCAGCTGGGCGAGATGATGGGCTCGGGGCTGGTGAGGGCGGCCTGGGCGTTTTCGCCATCGGCGTCGGCAATCCAGAGGTTGTATCGCCCGCCCACCTTGGTGACGTAGGCAATCCGGGTCGAGAACACTCCCTTGTCACCGGTGAGGGTTTCGTAAACGTAGTCGGCGATGCGGTGCGAGGCCAGGCGCAGATCGCCCGTGACCACGGCATAGCTGGCCCCGCCCAGGTCCTGTCCCTTGACCACATCCCACAGGCGAAAGCGCACATCAAAACGACCATCGGCCAAGCGGGTGACACTGCCCGTGAGCAGGGCATCCGCGCCGCGCTGACGCATGGCCGACAGGTCGGGGCGGGAGGTCTCGTCCAGGGCCTGCCCGGCCGCCAGCGCCCGGAACATGCCACTGCGCTCGAGATCAGCCTGGACAATGCTGGCAATGCGCTGGGGCGAGGCGTCTTCACCCCGGAAGGGCGAGAAGGCAATGGGCATCTGGGTCAAGCCCACACCCGACACATCCACCCGGAACTGGGCCTGGGCC